>NZ_JAAMWY010000009.1:0-102544 GCF_011068165.1 Campylobacter sp. CFSAN093233 | reverse complement strand
CGGACTTGTTAATTCTACTTAACTTGCCTATAAAATTAATAATCAGTTTTTTTAGTTTGTAATTAAAAATTTATTTACATGTAAAATTGTATAAAATTTGGAAAGTGATACATGGAAAAATTTATTGAAAGGTTGCTTGAAGAAGATATTAAATTTGAAAAAGATGTGAATAATGGTTTGAGTGATATAAATATATTTGATGCTTTGAATATTGAAACAAAAGAAAATTATCATTCTAAATTTATAGCTTATTTAATTGATATAAATAAGGATCATTATCAAAAAAATTTTGCAAAGGTATTTTTAGAAAAACTTGGTAAGAGTTTAGTAAATACGAAATTTGAAAATTTAAACATAGAAGATATAAAAAGCGTAGAAACAGAAGCCTGCATAAAAGATAATAGAAGGATAGATATTTTAATAACATTAAGTGATAAAAGATATATTATAATAGAAAATAAAATTTATGCAAAAGATCAAAAAAATCAATTGAAAGATTATATTAATTTTGTAAGAAAAAATATCAAAAATATAAAAGATTGTTATAAAAACATATTGACTATATATTTGCATCAAGATGAGTGTGCTAGTCCTAGTGATTATAGTTTGGGAAATTTTACAATAAAGACAAATTTGATTAAAGATAAAAATGAAAATAATGTTAGCTATTATTTGAAGATGGATTATATATGGATTAAGGAATGGATTGATGAGTGTATAAAAATATATGAAGAAAAATCAATCAAAGATCAAAAATTTATTCTTGATATACAAAACATTATTTTTACTCTAAATCAATACAAAAGTATTTTACAATGGTATATGACAGATGAGTATACTCAAAGAGATGATGTACTAGAATTTATTTTTCAAAACAATATAAAAATGCAAAATTTAAAAAATGCGATGATTTTATATAGATATAACAAAAATAAATCAGAGCTTAAAAATTTAAATGAAGAAAACTATAAGAAAGCTAAAGATATTATCCAGCATAAATGGAGCAACATCTGCGAATATATAATAGAAGAATTTTTTGATAGTTTTGAACACAAGGAAATTAAAATAGGTGATATAACTTTTATCGGCAATAAAATAGAAGAAAATCGTGTTAATCATGGTGTGTTTATATTTTATCCTATTGATTATAAGAATGAAAGCATATATCCATGTCTATATATTTATTTTAAAAAAAATTACTATGATATTATTGGTTTGACATTTGAAATTTCAAATGATGATGAAGAAGATATAGAAAATGAAAAATATAAAGAATGTTTAAAATTATTTAAAGATGTAAAAGAAGAAAATGTTAGAAAATATCAAAATCACTATTATTGTGATAAATTAATAAACAATGAAAAATTAGAAGGAGAATACGCTTTTATTTATTGGTTAATTGAAAATCAAAATTCTAAAAAAGATTTTATTCAAATTTTAAATGATTTTTTTATTAAAAAACCTATACAGGAAGCATATAAAGGTATTAATGATATATTAAATTCTTAAAAAATTTTATATAAAAGTAAAATTTGATAAAATACAAAATATTTTTTATAAAGGTTAAAAATGCATTTCACTTTGCTAAATGAAAAAGATTTTTTCAACCCATACTACCGCAAAAAGCAAATCATGCAAAATGAATTTGATATATTTAGCAAGGCTTTAATGCAATATCTAGAAAGACTTGAAAGTTCGCAAAGTGAAAATGAAGATTATCTTGTAGCTAATGCACTTAGTCCATTTTTAACCATGTTAAATTTCAAAACCCACATCAAAACCAAGCAAAAAGGCAAAAGTGAGATTGACTTATCCATCTCTAAAGATGAGTTTAGTAAAGACTTAGAAGTTCTTATTGAGGCTAAAAAGCCAAATTCAAAAGAATTTATCACTCATACAAAGGTAAATTCTAAAGCCTTACACGAGACTATTTTATATTATTTTAGAAATAGAGAGTATAGTTTTAGCTTAAAATTTATTATCATCACAGATTTTTATAAATTTTACATTTTTAAAATTAGTGAGTTTGAAGAGCTTTTTTATAAAAATCCAAGTTTTAAAAAACTTTTTGAAGAATTTTGTAATCCAAATTCACTTTTCAAAGGCAATACTGAAGAATTCTATAAAGAAGTAGCCAAACTCATAGAAAATTCCAAAGAAAACTTAAAAGGCTTTTTGATTGACTTGACGTTTTTAAAAGATAAACAGAAATCAAATTTTAAAAACCTAGCAAGTATTTATAAAACTTTTCATAGAGACTTTTTGCTAAGTGAGTTTAACCCCAACGATGCAAATTCACTCAACAACGCTTTTTACAAAGAGCTTTTATATATCTTAGGGCTTTGTGAGAGCAAACAAAACTCAAAACTCATCATCGCAAAAAGTGAAGAAAGTAAAGAAGAGCAAGGCACTTTCTACACCGCTATAAACTCTAAGCTTAAAGAAGAAAATTTTGAAACCATCTTAAAACTTTTGATCTTATGGCTTAATCGCATTTTGTTTTTAAAGCTTATAGAGTCAAATTTGGTGCGTTTTAATGATGATAAAAATTTGAAATTTTTAAATTTCAAAAAAATCCCTGATTTTGACAAGCTTAGCGAACTTTTCTTTGAAGTTTTAGCCAAAGAAAAAAGCACGAGAAAGAAAAGCGAATTTGCCTATCTGCCTTATCTAAATTCTTCTTTGTTTGAAAAACAAAGCATAGAAAACACACTTGAAATTTCAAGCTTAAGCAATGACTTAAAGCTTTTTTACTATAAAAACACTGTGCTAAAAGATGATAAATGTAAAGCTAAAAAAGGACAAGTGGGGCTTTTAGAATACTTGTTTGAATTTTTGGATAGCTTTGATTTTGGTAGCGATGATGAGCAAAGCGAAATTTTAAGCCAAAAAGAACTCATAAGTTCAAGTGTTTTAGGAAATGTGTTTGAAAAACTCAATGGCTACAAAGAAGGAAGCTTTTACACGCCAAGCTTTATCACTTCTTATATGTGTAAAGAAAGTATCACAAAAGTTGTGCTTGATAAATTCAACGCTCAATTTGATCTTAATGCTAAAGATATAAGCGAACTAAGAAAGTCTTTAAGAAAAGAAGATAAAAAAGCACAAAAAGAGCTTTTAAATTCCATAAAAATTTGCGATCCTGCGGTGGGAAGCGGGCATTTTTTGGTTTCTGCTTTAAATGTTATGTTAAGCATTTATGATGAGCTAAATCTTTTTGATGAAGAATTTTATCTAGAAGTGCAAAACGATGAAATTCTCATCACGGGTAGAAAAGGCGAGTTTATAGAGTATAAACGCCCAAGTACGCCTAAAGATAAAGCCCATCTTATCCAGCAAGAACTTTTTCACACTAAAAAAGACATCATAGAAAACAACCTTTTTGGAGTCGATATCAACCCTAACTCATGCGAGATCACCAAGCTAAGGCTTTGGATAGAGCTTTTAAAACATAGTTTTTATCAAAGCTTTGATGATGAGAATTATCACGATCTTAAAACATTACCAAACATCGATATAAACATAAAATGCGGAAATTCTTTAGTATCTTACTTTGAAACAGGCAAAAGCCTAAACCACTATCCTAACATCAAAGAACGCATTAACAAATACAAACGCATAGTAAAAGACTATAAAGAAGGCTTTTACACAGATAAAAGCCATATCAACCAAGAGATAAAAAATCTCAAAATTTCTTTTAAAAATTTCTGCTTTGCAGATAAATTTAAAAAAGAAATGAAAAGCTTTAATGATAAATGTGAAAAATACTCTAAAAAATACGGAAATTTCTTAGCCGTAGATGATGAAAATTTGAAATTCTTTGTTAGTGCGAATTTGACTCTTTTTGACTTTGATGAAAAAGAAGCCACAAAAGAATTTGCAAATCTTAAAAAAGAATACGACAATATCTTCAACCTAGAAAGCAATCATCCTTTTGAATGGCGTTTTGAATTCCCTGAAATTTTGGACGATGATGGAAATTTCAAAGGCTTTGATCTCATCATCGGCAATCCACCTTATATAAGACAAGAGGAGCTTAAAGAACTCAAGTCCCATTTAGCTAAAAATTATAAGGTTTATAAAGGCACGAGCGATATTTATACTTATTTTTATGAACTAGGATTTAATGTTTTAAAAGATAGGGGGGGGGGTATTGAGCTATATCACTTCTAACAAATACACGCGTGCAGGATATGGGGAAGCTTTGCGTGAATTTTTGCTTAAAAATGTTAAGTTTTTAGAATACACTGATTTAAACGGCATAAAAGTTTTTGATAGTGCTACAGTGGATACTTCCATACTTTGTTTTGAAAAATCAAAAAGCAAAGATAATAAATTCAAATACCTTGCCCTAAGCAATGAAATTTTAAAAACTTGTGCTTATAACATTGGCTTATATAAGGACTTTGCAGAATTTTCGCAAAATTCTTTAAGCAAAGAAAGCTTCACTTTTAGCGATGAGAATACTAGTGCCTTAAAGGCTAAGATAGAACGCATAGGAACTCCGCTTAAAGAATGGCAAGGACTTAATATATATCGTGGAATTTTAACAGGCTATAATGAAGCCTTTATCATCACCACTGAAAAAAGAAATGAAATTTTAGCAAATTGCAAAGATGAAGCCGAAAAAGAACGCACCGCCAAACTCATACGCAAAATGCTACGCGGACGCGATATAAAAAGATATAGTTACGAGTGGGCGGGACTTTGGGTGATATTTATACCTTGGCATTTTCCAAATGTTGAAAAACCAAAGACAATGCTAGAAAATGAACAAGATTTAAAAGAACAATATCCGAGCTTATATAAGCACTTGTTATCTCATAAAGAAAGATTATCTAAAAGAAATAAAGAAGAAACAGGAATTCGTTATGAATGGTATTGTTTGCAAAGATGGGGAGCAAATTATTATCAAGAATTTGAAAGGGAAAAGATAGTGTGGGCTAGTGTTGGATATATAGAACATTCATTTATTCCAAAAGATATGCTATTGCAAGATACAAACTATTTTTTTTCCACAAGTAATCGTTATTTATTGGGAATCCTAAATTCAAAGCCAATTACATATTATCTTGCCGATATCCAAACACCATTAGGTAATACAGGAGCATTTAGAAATTATAAATACAATATAGAAAAACTCCCTATACCAAAAATAAATTCTAAAAATCAAAACATAGTCGATGAGCTTATAAATTTAGTCGATGAAATTTTAAAAGCCAAAGAGCAAGACAAAAACGCAAACACCCAAGAGTTAGAAAATAAAATCAATTCTTTGGTTTATAAACTTTACAACCTAAACGAAGAAGAAATAAAAATCATAGAAGGGAAATAATGAAAAGAAATACATGTGAAATCGAACTAGAAATACCAAATAGCGGTATTTTTACAATAAGTTTAGAAAATGAAAATTTAATTATTTCTTTAGATTTAGCTAAGTTTGAATATAAGAAAAAATTAAATGCTGGAGGATTAGCTAAACCATTGCACCCATATATCATTTATGAAGTTTTAGAAAAAAATAATAAAAACACTTTTAATGATGTAAAAATTATAGATAAAATAGAAGATGAAAATAATATTATCTATCATTTTAATTTCGGATTGATATTAAATACATTCATAGGAGAAAATAAAGACAATAAAGATAAAGAAGCACTAAAGGCGCTCTCATTTATGCAAAATTTTATTCCTGCTTGTTTTTTTTCTTATCAAATTATAGGAGATTCCAAAGCTATTCCTAAAAATGTTCTTGAGGATTTAAAAAATAGATATGGTTATGAAGGGAAAAATTATAAAAGTATTTTTAAGAAAGAAGTTTATATAAATTGTAATTGCTTAGAAAGATTAAATTTTTCTCATTGCGAATTTGAATCCAAAGTATCTTTGCGTTTTTTAAAAGATAATAAATATAAAGAATTTCACAATGGAGTTAATTTTTCAAATTGTATCTTTAAAAATGAAGTTGATTTCAGTTATTTTGTATCAGGTGCACCATTGCCTAATAATAAATACTATAATAATGCACAAAATACATTATTTAAAGATTGTATTTTTGAGAATAAGGTTGATTTCCATAATTCTAAAATTACCAATAATATTTATTTTAACAATGCCCACTTTAAAGATTATGTTGATTTTCACGAGTGTGAATTTGAAAAAACAGCTAGTTTTTATGGGGTGAGATTTGATAAAGCTCCAAATTTCAGTGCTTGTTATTTTAAAGAACCAAAAGCTGTAAATTTAATCAATGTCGATATAGATAAGCTAGATTTTAAATCATTGGAACAATATATAAAAGATAAATATCAAGATGAGACGTATGAAAATAAGCAAGAATTAACAGAAGAACAGCGTAATAATAATTGTAAATTAAAATGTGCCAAACATTTAAAAGATTCTTTCAGAGTCATAAAAGATGTTTTAATCACTCAAAATAATACCTTAGAAGCTCAAGAATGGCATAAATTAGAACTTTATGCGAAAGAGAAAGAAAATCACATAAATCTAAATGTTAAGGAAAGAGAAAAAAATACTGATATATTTAAGAATATATTAATATGGTTTAATTGTGTTTTGTTGAATGTGTATAGAAATACTAGTGATCATCATAATGATTTTTTAAAAATTTTGAATTTTACTATAGGGATGATTGCTTTATATGGAGTGTTTTTTTATCTATTGTTAGAAGTATATATGTATTTAGATATTATATTTATTGAAAGTTTTTTTAGATTTAAAATCATAGATTATATATATTTGTGTTTGTTTGTATTTTTAACTATTATTATGTTTTTATATAAAAATAAGAAAAGTATTTTTACAAAATCTATTTTATTTTTAACAATATATATAACTTTTTATATTGTTTATATTAAAATTTTAAATTTTATCAATATTACATATTTTAGAGAATGGTTTTTTTATTTATTGTGCTATATTATTGGTATATATATATTCTATCTTGCATTTATATTCATTTCAAAATTTAAGTTCATTAATTTTATACTTAAATTATGCATATATCTTGCATTTTTGTCTATTTGGATTTTAAGTTCGAATTTTATAAATCCTTTTACAGGTGTATTTTCATCAGATAAGCTTTATGAAAGTCAATTTGAAAAAAGTTTAAATGATTTAAATACGAGTGCTATTATAAATCTAGCAAGCATATTGCAGAATGATTTTAATCTCCATTTAAAAGATCAAAATATTTCTTTTACAGAGTTAAATTCAGCTAAGGCATCGATAATAGCAAATAAAGAAAATCTTTTAAAATTAAACGATGTAAATTCAAATATAGCTAAGGAAGTTTTAGGAGAAAAATATACAGAACTTTTAAAGACTATAAATCAAGACAAGATTATAGAAAACATCATAAAATCCACTAGTGTTTTATATGGCATTATACTTTTGCTTTGTATTTTCTCGCTCCAAAAAACCGCACGAAAAAATTCCATAGTGCCAAGCTAAGCCTTAAAGCTTAGCTTGAAATTTTATCATTAGTCTTTTAAGTAGTATTCTATAGTAGAAACCACTCTTATGGTTTTGATGTAAGGTGTGTTTTTATCTCTGTTGCTGATGCTAAATTGTCCTTGAGAAGCCTTTTTTATCTTGCCTAGATGGCTGTTTGAATCTTGTGCGAATTTTATCGCTGCATTTCTAGCATTGAGCGTTGCTTCTTCTATCATTTGCGGTTTTATCTTATTTAGCTTGGTGTAAAGGTATTCTATGTCATAATTATCGATTTTCGTTACTATGCCAAATTTTGCAAGACTTGAAATGTTTTCTAGTATGCTTTTTCCAAGTTTTACGTTTTGCGTATAGATGAGTAAATTCGCAGTGCCTATGTATCGGTATGTAGCTTGAGTGTCGTTGCCATAAGGATCGCTTAAACGATCTATGATGTTTGGCGAGTTGTAGCTGATCTCATCTTCTTTTACGCCTTGTTCTTTTAAAAATTTGATGATATTTTCTTTATCTTGTTCTAGTTCTTCGTATAAATTTGTAAGATTGTTGTTTGATCTTGTGAATTTTATAGGAAGTATCAAAGTATCTGCTTCGACTTCTTTTTGGCTTAAACCCTTTACACTTACACTTCTTTCAAGAGTTTTAAAATCACTTAAAGCCTTGTTAAATCCAAAAGCTAGAATCAAACTCGCCAAAACTATGGCTAAAGCCATAAAGATATTATTTGTTTTCATTTTTTATCCTTTATTTTGATTAGAAAATATATCATATTTGCAACCAATACGCAAGCACACATTACAAAAGCAAGGATTATCGGCGTATTTGCGTTAATAGCCCCAACCACAAAAGAAATAAGTCCTGCAAAACCAAATTGCACCGTTCCAAGCACCGCAGAAGCAGTTCCGCTATGTTCTTTAAACCTTGCCATAGCCAAAGTCGTGGTATTGGGTGCGATGAAACCAAGCATAGCGATACTTGTAAAAATACTAAGCTCAAAAAGCAAGAAATTTGGGTGAAAAAAGGCATTTGCAAGTAAAATCACAGTCGATATAAACATTATCATCAAAGCTTTTGCCAAAATTTTTTCGCTTTCGTATTTTAAAACCAATCTCGCATTGATATTTGCACAGATGACAAAACCTAAAGCATTTGCCCCAAAAAGCAAGGCAAATTTTTGCTCACTTAAGCTAAAAAACTGCGTAAAAACAAAGCTTGATCCTGTGATATAAGCAAACATCGCCGCCAAAGCAAAAGAAGCACATAGTATATAAACTAAAAAGCGTTTATCGCTTAAAACAAATTTGTAGCTTTTCATCGCTTCATGATGGGAAAATTTTTTGTTTTTAAGATGAGGTGCGGATTCTTTTAAACCAAAAAGTATCATCAAAAAAAGCAAAATTCCCAAAGCAAACAAAGTCGCAAAAATACTATGCCATGAAAAATACTCTAGCAAAATTCCCCCAAAAGTTGGCGAAAGCATAGGAGCAAGAGAACTAAAAACCATCATCAAAGCAAAAATCCCTGCAGCTTCTTTGATCTCAAACAAGTCATTGACAATAGCCCTTGCGATAACCACACCTGCACAACCCCCAAGTGCTTCAAAAAATCTCAAAGCGATAAAAGCATAAATATCATCGATAATCATACAAAACAAACTCGAAACGATGAAGAAAAATATCCCCACCAAAGCTGGAATTTTACGCCCAAAAATATCACTTAAAGGCCCATATATAAGCTGTCCTAAAGCAAAAGCGATAAAAAAACTTGCGATACTAAGTTGGGTTAAAAAAGAATTAGTTTGAAAACTTTGCTCCACATGAGAAAGTGCAGGCAAATACATATCTGTAGAAAGTGGTGCTATGCTTGACATCAAAGCAAGGATAACGATGAGTTTAAATTTAGCAAAGCCGTGAATTTTGGTGTGTTTTTGCATTTGTAATCCTAATTATTCTAAAAGAATGATTTTAACAAGTCAATCTTAGAATAATCTTTGTTTTTCTATGTTAAATTTAGGGAAAAATTCTAAGGAAATTTTATGCAAAATTTAAACCAAAATGAACAAATCAAATGCCCAAGTTGTGGAAGTTTTATCGATATCAGCGCTGCTTTATATGCTCAAATTTTAGATAAAGCTAAGCAAGAAATGCTAAAACAAAAAAAAGAATTTGATGATGAGGTAAATGCTAAAAGAGCTGAATATACCAAAGCTTTAAATGATTTAAAAACTCAAAAGATAGAACAAGAAAAACTCATAAACGAGCAAGTAAGCCAAAAGCTTCTTTTAGAAAAGCAAAAATTTGAACAAGAACTTCTTATACAAAAGCAAAATTTCCAAAAAGAATTCAGCGAGAAATTTAACAAAGAGCATGAAAATGAAATGAAAATCATGCAAGAAGAACTCGAGAAAAAAAGCAAAGAGCTTAGCGAGTTTTTAAGCATAAAGGCTGAAAATGAAAGGCTAAAAAGAGAGCAAAAAGAAAATGAAGAAAGATTGAAATTTCAAGCCAAAGAAGAGGCTTTTAAAGAATTTAAAGAACAAGAAAGCAAAAATTTGGAATTTGAAAGAGAAAAAATGCGTCTTGAATTTCAAAAAAATACTCAAGAACAAGATCTTAAGTACAAAGAACTAGAAACGAATTTTAAAAGTGTAGCTCAAAAGCTAGAAGACGCACAACGCAGGATAGAACAAGGCTCACAGCAACTCCAAGGCGAAGCAGCCGAACTACTCATAGAAGAATACATACAAAGTGAGTATTTAAGCGATGAAGTAAAAGAAGTGCCAAAAGGCGTAAATGGAGCCGATTGTCTGCATATAGTAAAGGATAATTTTGGAAATATTTGCGGAAGTATTTTATATGAGAGCAAACGCACTAAAGAATTTAACAAAGAATGGCTTGATAAACTTAAACTAGACAGCATAGCTGCAAAAAGTGATATAGCGGTTTTGATTACAAAAACTATGCCAAAAGATAAAGAAAAAACGCATTTTAAAGAAGGAATTTTGATCTGTACTTTTAATGAATTCAAAGGTGTTTTAGCAGTGCTTAGAGAAAGCATTATAAACGCTTATAAACTCAAAAATGCCCTGCAAAACAAAGATGAAAAAAATCACATTTTATACGAATACTTAAATTCCAAGGAATTTAACACGCAAATCACTTTTATACTCAAAACTTACCAAAATATGAAAGAAGAGTTAGAAGCTGAAAAAAGGGCTTTGCAAAATATATGGAAAAAAAGAGAAAGAGCTATAGAAAATCTAAGTTTTAATTCCACTGCCATAGTGAGTTCTTTAAACGCGATATTTAGCGACTTACAAGGTGGAAATTTGATAGGCGAAGAAGGGATTAAAAGTCTTGAAAATTTAGCAAAAGATGAGGATTAATTTTGGGCTAAGCCCAAAATTAATCATTCTCCTGGGAAGTGATTTGGATTTTTCCAAGGTCCGTATTTTACTTTTATGTATTCTTTAGGGTCTAAATTTTGTTGTGGTGAAGCAAAATACTCAGGTTTTAATGATGGGGATTTGCTATAAGCTGTATCAAGTCCTGCACGATTTTCTGTAGTGGTTATAGGCATTCTTACAAAACCTGTATTGACATAAGCTGCTATATCCAGTGCATCTTCATCGCTTAATATAGGATTATCCGCACTCGCACCAAAAGGCATGGCTGATTTTAAAAATCTTGCTAAAAATGGTATCATAGCCATGTGTCCACCATCAGGATAGATAAGTAAAGATGGATATAAATGTCCGCTACCTTGTTCGTAATTATCATTTTTTACCCCAAGTCCTCTTTCGCCATGGCAAGCAACGCAATTTTCTTCAAAGAGTTTTTTTCCACGCACAGGGTCAGCTGGGCGATTTGGAAAATTCATCTTAGCGAAAAAATCTCCTTCAAGCTTTACGCCGTCTTTGATGCCATAAGCTTCTTTTAGCCATTTAAAATAAGCTAAAATTGCTTTCATTTCTTTAGAATCATTAGGAAATCTATGAGAGTCAGTTCCACCCATTCCGCGAATTCTATCTTCAACAGAGATGATTTTCATCGTTTCTATATCAAGTTTTGGATAATTGTTTAGGACATTTAAAAATGGAATAACATATTTTTTTGTCCCTGGTAAACCATTGCCGTCATTGTCCATGTGACAGGAAATACAGTTTACTTCGTTGCTTGTCTTTTTTAGCTTGCTATAGGGTCCTAGAGTACTTTCTGTCTTGCTTAAAAGCTCTATGCCATAACGGATTAAATCCCCTTGCTTACCTTTTGGAACATCATTGATGCTTAAATTTTTATTTGGCCATTCTTGCACAGGTCTTTTGGAAAGTTCCTTAAAATACTCTACTCCTTCCTTGTCGCTTAATTCTTCTCCTACTTTGTAATCACTCACGCTTTTAGCACTAAGACTCAAACTAAGACATAAACCAAGCAATAAAATGTGTTTTTTCATGATTTTCCTCCTTTTTATTTGCAGTTCAAATTGATTTTAGTGTATTTTTTCTTAAATATTAAGCATAATAAGAATAATTTAAATAAAATTAAATTTTAAAGTGTTACTAAAAGTAATATATATTTAAAGTATATAATTAATATTTATTAAAATTTTATGATATTAACTTTATATTAATTATTTAAATAATTTATTTTTTATAGAATTTAGATTTTCTTCTAAATCTTTGAAATTGCTTTCTAAATCTTTTTTTATATCTATAAAGAAAGGATTGCTTAAAGTAGCAATAAGATAATGATTTTCTTTAGAAAAAACATGATTTAAAGTGAAATTTTTATCTTGAAGTTTGATATAAATTTGCTCTTCATTTTCAAAGCTAGGATTTTTGTTTGCACTTAAAATTTCGAGCAAAATTCCGCAAAAAAAGCGTTTATTTTCGTCCAAAAACTGAATATCATAAATTTTAAAATCCTTAAATTCAAAGCAGTTTTGACTTTTAAATTCTTTCAAATCCTTTGTAAGTCCTAATTTTAAAAAGTCTTTTTGGCTTAAACTTTGCTTTTTAAATTTTGCCCCAAAACGACGTAAAAATAAATTTAAAGCATTAATTTGTAATTCTTTTTGTGCGAGTTTTAGTTTTTTGGCTGTAAAACGAAAGAAAAAAACACCTACAAAAACAGCTAAAATTACTGCGATTAAGGCATCTCTTATAAAAACAAAGGCTAAAAAACCTACAAGTAAGGCTTCGATAATGCTTAGGAATTTTAAGATTCCTAAGCGTTTAAGTATATAAAGTCTATTATTTTCTAAGCTTTTTAAATCCATTAAGATTTTGCTTTTTCCATTCTTTTTCTTTGAGTTGGGTCAAGATAGCGTTTGCGAACACGCACATTTACAGGTGTAACTTCTACAAGTTCATCTTCTTCTATCCACTCTAAAGCTCTTTCAAGACTTAATTTTCTAGGTGGCACAAGTTTGATTGCATCATCGCTTCCACTTGCTCTTACATTGGTAAGATTCTTTCCTTTGATAGGATTAACATCTAAATCATTTGGACGAGAGTGCTCACCTATAATCATACCGGTATAAACTTTAGTTTGAGGCTCTATGAAAAGTACTCCACGCTCTTGAAGGTTAAACAAAGAATACCCTAAAGCCACGCCATTTTCCATAGAAATTAACGCTCCATTATTACGCTTTTCAACCGCACCGCTAAAAGGACGGAATTCTAAAAAGCTATGATTCATCACGCCTTCGCCTTTGGTATCAGTTAAAAACTGACTTCTAAAACCTATAAGTCCGCGTGCTGGAATTTCAAACTCAAGCCTTGTTTGTCCATCGCCCGTTGGCGCCATGGTTTTCATTTCAGCTTTTCTTTTGCCAAGTTTTTCTATTACCGCACCGCTAAATTCTTCAGGCACATCGATAACTAAATGTTCAAAAGGTTCTGTTTTAACTCCATCTTCAACCTTTACGATAACTTCAGGTCTTCCCATACAAAACTCAAAACCTTCACGACGCATATTTTCAGCTAAAATAGTGATTTGAAGTTCGCCCCTACCGCTTACTTTAAATTTGCCTTCGCCTGTGCTTTCGTATTTCATAGCGATATTAGTTTTCATTTCAGCTTCTAAGCGTTCAGCGATTTTATTTGAAGTTACATGTTTTCCTTCAGTTCCTGCTAATGGGCCATCATTTACAGAAAATACTATACTTAAAGTCGGCTCTTCAATGTGCAAAGGATCAAGTGGCATAGGATTGTTTGGATCTACAACGCTATCACCCACATCTAAAGCTTCAAAACCTGCTATAGCTACGATATCTCCACTTCCTGCTTCTTCAATATCCATTTTTTCTAAGCCCATAAAGCCAATGAGTTTTGAAATTCTACCATTTACTTTGGTGCCATCAGCTTTTGCAAGCATTACGCTTTGGTTTTTCTTCACAACCCCATTGAAAATTCTAGCAATGCCTATTTTACCTACAAAATTATCATACCCTAAAGTGAAAACTTGAAGTTGTAAAGGATTGTCATTTGTGCCACTTGGTGCTGGAACGCGTTCAAGTATGGTTTTAAAAAGTGGCTCCATATTATCACTTTCATCGTTTAGATCAAGCTTAGCATAACCATTTTTTGCTGCAGCATAAACTATGGCAAAGTCAAGTTGCTCATCGTTTGCATCTAGGGCTACAAAAAGATCAAAAATTTCATTGATCACTCTTTCAGGATCAGCAGCTGGTTTGTCGATTTTGTTGATTACAACTATAGGTTTAAGCCCTAAAGATAAAGCTTTTTTAACCACGAATTTAGTTTGTGGCATAACGCCTTCTTGAGCATCCACCAAAAGCAAAACTCCATCAATCATTTTTAAAACGCGTTCTACTTCTCCGCCAAAATCAGCATGCCCTGGAGTATCTATGATGTTGATTTTTGTACCTTTGTAATTGATCGCTGTGTTTTTTGAAAGTATGGTAATGCCACGTTCTTTTTCTATATCGTTGCTATCCATAACGCGTTCTGAAATTTGTTCTCTTTCGCTAAAGGTGCCTGATTGTTTTAATAATTCATCTACCATAGTGGTTTTACCATGGTCAACGTGAGCTATAACTGCTATATTTCTAATGTTTTCCAAATTTTCTTCTCCAAAGCTAAATTTTTAAAAGCTTAGATTATACAAAAATTTAACTTAAACTACAAAGCATCAAAACTTGGAACACTTCTTGCTTTAAAGACTTGTGAAATTAAAATTTTAAAAAGGAAGTTAAAATGTCAAAACCATTAAATGAAGAGATTTTTATTGAATTTAAAAGCGATTTAGCTGAGAGAAAAAATGAAGTTTTGCTTCAAGTTTTAGAGCTTTTAGAAACTTTTAGATCAGATGAAAACGAAAAAATGGCAAGAATTTCAAGTGAGCTTACAGAAATTTTAGAAAATGAAGAAAATTTAGAGAAAATTTTAAATGCTAAAAATTTAGAAGAGCTTTTAAATATCTTAACTGCTTTAAATGAAGATAAGATGATTAAAGTATATGAAGATTCTTATTTGAAAGAAAAATTTCCTAATGTAATGGTAGATAAATTTTTAAAATAATTTTTTGAAGGAAAAGTGATGTCAAATTTAGCTCCGCAAAATGATGTTTTAAATCTTACGCCGAGTAAAACTTCTACTACTAGCAGTTCTTTTAGTAAAACTAGTAAAAATAAAGAACATGAAAGTAGTGATAGTAAAAATTCAACTCAAGATGATACGGAAAGTTTTTTAAATTCTTTGCTTAATTCTATCAATGAAACCAATGAATTTTTACCTGATCATATGAAGATCAGTCAAAAAGAAGTTGTTAATGAAGCGATGAGCAGACTTCAAAAAGGAGCTTTTGATGAGAGCGATAAGATAAGCATTTTCGAATCTGCTTCTTTTATGCAAATTCTTTCTTTGTTAGATAAGCTAAAAACAGATACAGCAGATGTTAAACTAGCAAATCTTTCTACTCAACTTTCAAGTCTTATTAAAACAGAGGCTAATTTTAATGCTTTAAAAGGTGCATCAAATCTTAGTGAGCTTTTGGACATAGCTAAAGATCTGGGCTTAAATGTAAAAAATATTAAAGTAGATCGTCTTCTTGATCTTAAAGCAACTTTTCCAAATTTAGATAAGGCTGATTTTTTTAAGGGTGCTGTGGATAATGTTTTTAAAGAAATCATCAATAATAAAATTTCCAATGTGAGTAAAAATTTAAATCACAATTTAGAAAATACAACTCATACTACAAGCACTCATTCTATGCAAAAAACAAATTCTAAAGATAGCGGTTCTTTGCTTTCTCAAACTTTAAAAAATTTAGATTCCATACTTTCATCCAAAGAAAGCAAACACGAAAAAAACGATAAAGTTAAATCAAAAATAGAAGAAGATACCACAGATGCTAAAAATACTTTAAAAAATATCAAAAATGATGAGTTTGCAAAAAATTTAACAGAAGAGTTAAATATAAAAGATCAAAAAAACCAAGATAATTTAAATAAAGAAAGCAAAGACTTAAACAAAGATTTTAATAAAGAGTTAAATAAAAATCAAGAAAAAAACAATTTAAATCAAGAAAATATACAAGATCAAAATAAAAATTTAAAGAACAATGATCAAAATTTAAATCTTGATAAAAATTTAAATAAAGAAATTGTTAAAGATACTCAGAATTTAGTTTCCAATTTAACACAAAAAGATTTTAATCTAAATAAAGAGTCTAAAAACAACAACAAAGAAAATAAAGATATAAAACAAAATTTCTTTGATCAAAAATTAAATTTTGAAAATTTAAATAAAACTCAAGTAGTTCAAAACAAAGAGAATAATGCAAATTTTAATAACAATACTACTAATAAAGAAACTTTTACTCAAGAGCAAACAAAAACGCACAGTGAAAATGTAGATAAAAATAGTTTAGATGAGTTAAATTCTTTAGTCAAAGACTTAAATAAAGTAACACAAAACAATGCTCGCAATATCACTCCTAAAGAGACTTTGCAACATTTTTCACAAGATTTAAAAGAGGCTGTAGATCAATATAAAGCGCCTATTACTAAACTTAGCATCACTCTAAATCCTAATAATCTTGGAGAAGTGGAGGTAACTTTGATACAAAGAGGCAATAACCTTCATATCAATTTCAACTCCAATACCAATGCAATGAATTTGTTTATCCAAAATCAAGCCGAGTTTAAAAATTCTCTTGTAAATATGGGATTTACTGGACTTGAAATGAATTTTAGTGATCAAGGTAAAAGAGAGCAAAATCAAAATCAAGGAAAAAATCGTAGTGGATATGGTTTTAAAGATGCTTTAGATGGAAAAAATGAAAGTGAAAAAGTCAATCTAGAGCTTGTTTTAGCGAAGTATTTTTAATTGGAACACTTATTGCTTAAATAATAAAAAACTAAATAAAAAGGAGTTTATAATGATATCATCATCGGATTGGAATTTAAATACCACTGCTACAACTTCAGGTACTACTTCTTCAGGAAGTACTAGTGGAACAACTAGAACAGATTCAAGCAGTAGCTCAGGAATAGTAAGCAATCCAAACGCTACCTTAGATAAGGATGCGTTTTTAAAACTTCTTTTGATAGAGCTTCAACATCAAGATCCAACAGATCCTATGGATAGCGATAAAATGCTTACTCAAACTTCGCAGCTTAGCGCACTTGAAATGCAGCAAAATACCAATACAACTATGCAAAAAATGGTTGAAACTATGCAAAAGCTTTCTGATTCTTTTAGTACAAGTATGAGTACTTCAGCTTTAGGGGCTATTGGTAAAATGGCAACTGTTTCAGATAATAAAATCAAACTTACAGGTGCAGATGAGCTTATTGCTCTTAAAATGTATTTGCCTGAAGATTCTGATGAAAACGGTGTTACGCTAGAAATTTATGATAGCAATAATAAACTTGTTTTCAGTGAAAAAAGCGATGCTAAATCTATTTCTCAAGGTTTATTTACTATGGAGTGGCCAGGAAGAAATAACGATGGGGTTTATGCAGGTGATGGTGAGTACACTGTTAAAATGGTTTATAATAATAAAAATGGTGAAAAAATCACTGCAAATTACGGAACTTATCCTATCGAAGGTGTTGTTTTTAAAGATGGTGTTGCCTATGCAAAAATGGCTGGACAAGAAGTTCCTTTTGATGCAATACAAGAAATAACAGATTATAAGCTTGGTTCATCTTCATCTACTGGAGGAAGCGGTTCAAGTGGAGACTCAAGTGGTGGTTCAAGCGATGGAGATTCTTCTGGGTCTGGATCTACAGAAGATGGCGACAAAGAGGAAAAGGCATAAGCCATGATGAATTCATTTTATAATGGGATTTCTGGAGTAAAAAGCAATAGCTTTGGTATTGATATCACTGCTAATAACATAGCAAATGTCAATACCACGGGCTTTAAATACTCTGATGCTCAATTTAAAGATATTTTTTATACTACCATAACAACCCAATCAACCAACCCTGCTCAAGGTGGTTATGGTAGCGGTGCAGCATCTTCTCAAGTTGTTTTCGAACAGGGTTCTCCTGTTGCAAGTGATGGCGAATTTGATGTGGCTTTGCAAGGAAAAGGATTTTTTGGGGTTTTAGGGGCTGATGGCAATGCTTACTATACTAGAAATGGATCATTTAGAAGAGATGCCAATGGATATTTGGTAGATTCTTATGGAAATTTTGTTTTAGGAACAATGAATCCTGCTTTTACTGGTATTAACTATAGCGATAGAGTTGCTGGGCTTATGGGGGATTATCTTAACACAGGAACTCCGGTAAATAATGGTTTTACTGTAAATTCAAATAATTCTTTCAGTATAGGCACAACCGCTTCTCAAGGGGCTATTAAAGTACCTGTGAATATGTATTTACCTCCTCAAGTAACTCAAAATGTAAAATGGAGTGGAAGTTTAAATACTAACACAACAACAGAAGTAGTTAAAGTAGATCTTGATCCTAGTAAATTTAACATTACAAAAACTGAAGATGGAAAATATGTAGTTAGTGGTAGTGTTAGCAAAGAAGATGTGTTTAGTGCTAAAGCGGGTGATAGGATTATTTTAAATTTCACTGATGATAATGGCGTAAAAACAAGCTTTGAAGCGACTTTAGATGAAAATCTAAATTTTAAAAGTAACGAGCTTGATTTAAAAGGATTGGATGAAAATAGCATCAAGCTTGATACAGCTCAAATTTCAACAGAGCAACAAAAAGCCAATAAAGATATTTTAGAATCCCCTATTTATAATGCAGATGGAAGTAAAAGCACTTTAAGGGTTACACTTGAAAGAGTTTTACCGCAAGAAGGCGATAATATACAATATAAAGCTATTGCACAAATTTATGATTCTAATGGCAATGCCGTAGGCAACCCGACTGAAGGAAATATGGTTTTTGATAAAAATGGTGCTTTGCTTCAAAACAATATTACAAGCATTGCAAATCCAAATGGTGGAACAATTAATATTGATTTAGGTTCTCCTTATGATGCTAACAAGCCTGGTTCGGGTTATAGTGGGATTTATATTAAAGAAGGCGTCGAAAAAAATGTAGTTACACAACAAGATGGTGTAGCTGAAGGGTTTTTTGAACAATATAATATATCCGATGATGGAAGTATTGTTGCGCAATTTAGCAATGGTAAAAATGCCATAGTTGGAAAGCTTGCTTTATATAATTTTATCAATGAGCAAGGATTGGCTGCTATGGGAGATAATATTTTTGCAGCAACGGCAAATAGCGGTGATGCAAGCTTTATTATGAAAGATGGTCAAGTTGTTAATACAGCCAAATTTAAAGGCGGATTCTTAGAACAATCAAATGTTGATTTAAGCACAGAGCTTTCAAACCTTATCGTAACTCAAAAAGCTTTTGATGCAAGCTCAAAAAGTATTACTACAAGTGATCAGATGATACAAAAAGCCATTAATATGAAAAGATAATTTTTAGGAATTATCTTTTTCTAATTTTTCAAAAATAATTTTAATTTCTTCTATATCACTTTCGCTATAATTATGGCTTGATTTAATATAACTTACTTGCTGCCCTTTTTCAAGATATAAAACCTTTTCATAGTCTTTTAAATTTATATGATGTTTTAATTCAAGGTTGGTGTTTGTTTTAGGATAAAATTTTAAAAAATTATCCTTTCCGATATTTTTGGCTTTTATGTATATTTTTACATTGTAAACCATTTCATTTAAGAAATTTAATTTCGCATCAATTTGATATTTTAATTTTATAAGTTTTTTATACAAGATGCTAAGATGATTGTATTTTTTTATGATATCGTGATAAAGATTTGAAAATTTCATTTCTATAGCACTAGGATTTTTAGTCTTTTGAAGTTTGATGATTTTGATTTGATTTTTGATTAGATAATCATAATAATTTTGCATTTTGCTTATGGTGTCATCAAGCTTACTTTTTATTTTAAGGCTTAGGTTTTTAAGATTTTCACATTCTGTATCTGAGTTGTTTTCAATAGAAACTAGTGGCGAAACTACGATATTGTTTTTAAATTTTATATTGTTTGCTATGATTAGATTTTTTCTTGGATATAAAGTATTATCTGTTAGTAAATTGCAAATATAAATATTTTCTGCTTCTATTTTTCCACCCATGCAGTTTTCAACAAATACATTTTTAGCTATAATTGTCCCATTTTCTAAATTTTTTATATATACAGTGTCAGCCTGCAAAGTTCCTTTGTGTATTGCAACAAAAACATCTTGTGCAAAAATTTCGCTTTTTGCATGAGTTAAGCCTTTTATGCTGATATTTTTTCCATAAAGTTTTGTCGCTCCAATGCTCCCATTTACTTTTATATCTGAAGCTTGAACATTTACAATACCTGATTTAATAGCATCATCGCTTATATCAAAATTAGTGATTTCTAAGTTTATATTTTCATTGGTATTTGTTTTGATTGAACCGGTTGTTTTAAGCCCTACTTGCGATAATTTTAAATTGTTTATAACGCTATATCCTGAGTGGTCTTTATTTAAAAATCCATAATTGGCGCTAAAATATTTAATTCTATCTTCTAGTTCTTCTACATAAATGCTTTCATCTTTTATGATAAAAGGATTATTAAGAAAGGCTATTGGATTTAAATGAAGGATTTCTCCTCTTAAATTTCTACCTTCTTTTCCAAGAATTCTATAAATGTATTCAAAAAGTAGCTCATTTTTTTCAATAGGTTTGCAGTAGTTCCCTTCATCATAGTTAATATTTTCGTCAAAACATTCTTCGTTAACATCTCTATGATAAATAATTTCATCACTTTTATGTTCAATCTTATCTACACCTTTGGCAATTTCAAGCTCTATTTCTTTAATAGATGGACTTTTTTGTATTGATAAGATAAAATCATCAATCTTGTCAAATAAATTTTTATCAAGTCTTAAGATTAAAAATTTTTGTTTGATCATTATTTTGTAGATATTTTGCAAAATATCAAATTTTAAATTAGGATAATATTTAAAATTTTCTGTAAGGTTGATACTGGCTTTTAGATGGGTTAGGTTGGAGTTGGATCTAAGTTTGACTGTAAAAGGAAAACTTTGGGTTTTTGGGTAAATTTCTATAAGAAATTTTTGCACTATGGTATTGTAGTTTTTTACAAAAAAATCATCTGCATAAAATAAGTCAAAATCCTTTCTTTCATAAGTTTTTGTTTTTGCTGGTTTTACACTAGAACACAGAAGTTTAAAATCTATAACTCTAAAATCAAGAATTTGTTCTGTGTTTGCTTGTTCATGATTTAAACTTTCAAAAGGATTGAAAGTTTCTAAGGTTTTTACTTGAAAATTCATCTATCCCCCCCCATATCATTTTTTTGAGTCGTGAAATGGTGATTTTGTAGTGCATCTTCAAAAATAGCATTGAATTTTTCGAAATTTTGATTCAAATCAAAATAATCCAAATGAACTAAAATTTGCCCACATTTTTCGCACTTTAAGGTATTTTCTTTGCTAACAAGCTCTTGATGTATAGTCTGTGGAACTGCATGGATACGCAAAGAACAATTGCAAATATAATCATGAGTTTTTTCAGCTCTTAGGTCTTGTTTGATTGATTTTAGTTTTATGTATTGTTCTAAGGTATAATGGATTTCTTGAAGGTGTAGGGTTTTTTTTGTAAAATTAGCTATCCATAAATCTTCATTAGCAAAATGATCTAAAATCCAATCTTTGGTTAATATGGAAAGTTCTTGAGACATTTTTACAATATCATTTGAGTGTTCTAAAAGCTCTTTAGTTTTTTCTACTAATATTTGATGAGATTTTTTATGTTCTTCAATTAAAGGAAAATCAATGCTTTCCATAAATTTTTCTTCATCTTTAAAATGAATTTTGATGTATTGAAATAGCTTTACAAGAATTTGTTTTAAATCATTTTTGTGTTGTGTATTATTATCTTGAATGTTTAGAGCTAAATCATTTGCAAGATTGGTAATTTCAAAAATTAGTTCGTGTTGTTTGTCTAATTGCATATTTTTAATGCTAAAATCTCTACTCCATTTAACTTTCATATTTTTTCCTTGCGATATAAATTATTTTTATATCGTATTTTTAGAGAATAAAATAATAGTTTTTATAAATAAATTTTAAAAAATGTATAAAATTTTAACCAATTTATTATTTATATATTATTTTTTTAGTTTTATAATTCTCAAGGCTTTTTAAGTATATTGTGATATAATTTTAGAGCCTTTTCTTAGACCTGTGCAATGCTATTTTTAAGCACCGCTTCAGGGTGGGAACACAGCAGAGCACTTGATTTTAGTGTGTGCCGCAGTTATCTGGGGAAGGGTTTTATTCATTTTAAAATTCCCTATTTATTTTTCAATCAGGCTAGCTTTTTTATAAATTAAAAATTTATTTAAAAATTATAATTTTAAGATTTATTAAAATATTAGTTAACTAGAATTTCATTACCAATATCAAAAGATAAACAATGGATAGAAAGAAAATTCCCTTGTTGGTGCTGCGTATTTTATTGCAGCTGTGTTTTGGCCTATACCTACTCCTTGTAGGTTTGGAAGATAATTCTTGGCATTTTCTTGGGCTTTTTATTGCTGTGATTATGGCAGTGATTTTACAAGTAATGCCTTTGGGGCCTGTTTGTATGATAGCTATTGCCATAGTAGCTCTTAGTGGCATTACCACTACCCAATTGAAAATCTAAGTAAAATTTACACCAAAGCTACTTCGAAAACTTCTACGCAACAACTTATTGATGAGACTAAAATTTCCTTTAAATACTTCAGTACTTGATTTTTTATATCAAAAGAGTATAAGATGAAAAGGTAAATACTGCTATATCAAATTTAAAATCTAAAACGGGTATAAAAGACGCTTTAAGTGGTTTTTCAAATTCTCTTATTTAGCTTATAGTTATTCTATTATTGTGGCTCGTGGAGTTATTAAAACAGGACTTGGAGAGCATTTGGCTTATCATTTTATCAGTATTCTTGGTAAAAAAACCTTAGGTATTGCTTATTCTATAGCTTTTTGTGAAACTATTTTAGCTCCAGTTACTCCTTCAAATACTGCAAGAGCAGGGGCTATCATAAATCCTATAGTTCAAGTTATTGCAAGAAGTTTTAAATCCACTCCTGAAGATGGAACACAAAATAAAATAGGCACTTATCTTTCTTTGGTAAATTATCAAGAGCCAATCCTATTTCATCAGCTATGTTTATTACAGCTACAGCTCCAAATCCTTTGGTGCTTTATTTTCTCTCTCCGCTAGAAATTAAATCCACGCCTAATGCTTCTACTTTTGCTAAAGATAAATTAAAAGAACTTGTAAAAATGAAAAATAGTGAAAAAATCATTCTCAGTGTTTTTGTCTCGCTTTTACTTTTATGGGCTGGAGCTTTGGGCTTGTTTTTTTGGAATTTCTCTTGATGCGACTAGTGTGGCTTTGCTTGGGTTGTCTTTGGTGTTGATTAGTGGAGTTTTAACTTTTGGGGAAGTTTTGGCTGAAAAAGCTGCTTGGAATACTTTAGTATGGTTTTCAGCTCTTGTAATGATGGCAACTTTACTTGGCAAACTTGGCGTTACACAGTTTTTAGCTGAAGCTTAAGGTGAATTTGCTTCTGCTATGGGACTTGGGGAAATTTCTATTATGATATTTTTAAGCCTTGCTTTTTTTATATACACACTATTTCTTTGCTTCCATTACAGCTCATATATCAGCAATGTTTTTTGTTTTTTATAGTGCAGCTTGCCTTAGGAGCACCACCACTTTTTTATGCTTTTATTATGATAGCTTCAGGTAATGTTATGATGGCATTAACTCACTATGCAATAGGAACAGCTCCTGTTATTTTTGGAACAGGCTGTGTAACTCTTAAAAAATGGTGGAGTACAGGTTTTGTGATTTCCATAGTTGATATAGTAGTGATGATAGCTGTTGGGCTTGTTTAGTGGAAAATTTTAGGATTTTATTAATAATTTCTAGGAATTAATTCCTAGAAATTATTCTATAAAACCACTTGCTATGACTTTATCATGATCATAAAAGACTGCCATTTGTCCGCTAGCAAGCCCATAAACAGGATCTTTTAGGATGATTTTTGCACTTTTATCTTCATAAATTTCTACCTTGCAAGGTGTGGATTTTGAACGATAGCGGATTTTTACTTCGCAATCAAGCTCTTTAGCGTCTATAAAAAGATTGATATTTTTTAGGTTAAATTCACTGATTTTAAGCTCTTCTTTTGTTCCTACGATGATTTGATTTTGCTTAGGATTGATTTTTAAAACAAAATGTGGCTCATGTGCTCCACGCACTTCAAAACCTCTTCTTTTGCCTATGGTATAGTGCATATAGCCCTCATGTTTGCCTACTACTTTTCCGCTACTATCTAATACTTCTCCAGGAATTTTTGTATCCATAAACTGATCTAAAACTTGCACATAAGTATCTTCAACAAAGCAAATTTCAGAACTTTCCTTTTGGGTGGCAAAAGATTTTAAAACCTCTATAGTGGAAGCAAATTTTTTCACATCTTCTTTTTTTATTTCGCCTAGCGGAAAAATAAGATATTTTAAAGCTTCTTTATCTGCACTGGCCAAAAAATAGCTTTGATCCTTGCTTTCATCTACTGCGGTTTTTATTAAGTTGTTTTCAAGTCTTGCATAATGCCCTGTGGCAAGTTTTTCACAACCTAAACTTTTAGCAAATTCTAAAAGTTTTCCAAGTTTGATAAAACGGTTACATAAAGCGCAAGGATTTGGTGTTTTACCCTCTTTATAAGTATCCACAAAAGGCATGTAAACTTTGTTTTTAAAATCTTCTTGTAAGTCTAAAATATGATAAGGAATTTGCAAAAAGTTTGCAACTTTTTCTACTTTTTTGATATTTTCTTCGTGATAATTTGGTTTGCCATGAAGTTTCATATAACAACCTATAACTTCATGACCTAAATTTTTAAGTTTGTAAGCAGTGACTGTACTATCAACTCCACCGCTCATAGCGACTAGAATTTTCATTAAATTTCCTTTAAAGTATTAATTATAAAATCCAAGTCGTCAGTGATTTTATACTTTAACTCATCTCCTTTAGAAATCACTTCAAGTTTGAGTAAAGAATTTCTGACGAACTCATCAAAACCTCGCCAAAATTCACTCCCAAACAAAATAATAGGAACATCTTTTTTAAATTCTAATTGTTTTAATGTAAGAATTTCACACAATTCATCAAGTGTTCCAAAGCCGCCTGGGAAGATCACAAAAGCTAGACTCTTTTCAATAAGAGCCATTTTGCGTATGGCTAAGCTCTCAAAAGTAATATTATATTCTACAAAATCATTAAGTTTTTGCTCGTGAGGTAAAAATATATTAAACCCTACAGAACTCATTGAATTTGTATTATTTTTTTGTGAAAAAGCACCTTCGTTGGCTGCACGCATAATACCACCACCTCCACCACTTATCACACAAAAACCATTTTGAACACATTTTTGTGCCAAAATTTTAGCCTGCTGATAATAAAAATTATCTTCTTTAAGCCTTGCTGAACCAAAAAAAGTTACGGCATTTTTTAGGTTTGGTATGTTAGCAAATTTTTCTAAATCTTGGCTTATTTTTTCATTCATTTTTCAACCTTTAGTTAAAATAAATTCCATTCTAGCTAAAAATTTATAATAAGTTCTTTATTATATAAGTTTTAATAGGTTTATTTTATTAAGATTAGGAATTTAAAGACTTTTAAATCCTTAAGCTTTAATATCTATACTTTTTTGTGCAGTATTTTGAGAAATAATTTTGTTAAATTCTCCTGTGTTATCATCACTAAATTTCATACCAAAAAGAAGTTCTAACTCATCGCTTGTGCCAAATTTATTTTCCAGTAGCTTTTTTAAAAGCTCATTCATTTTATTATCATCTTTATAGGTTTCGCTTGAACTTTGCGCTTGTATAGGTTTAAATGGCTTTTTTTTGTCTTCTTCTGAAGTTTCTTTGTTATTTGTATTTTTTGTAGGATTGTTTAAATTTTCTTTTTGTTCTAGTATTTTTTGTTTAAAATCATCAATGCTCATATCTGAATTTAATAAATCAAAAAGCTTAAAAATATCTCCTTTAAAATTCATACTATTTTCACTTATGAATTTGTTTAAATTATCAATTTCACTTTGACTCATAGTTTTATCAAATCCTTGCATTTTGCCTAAAATACTTGTTTGTCCTTCGATAAAATAGTTTTTTGCTTGAAATCCAGTAAAGAAAGTCATAAAAATACCACTTTTTGTTATAGTTTTATCATTATTACTATAAGGAGTAGGATCTATTAAAGAATATTTAAAAATATCACTTTTATCATCAAGTGAGAAAAAAGTCATTATTTTTATATTATGGGAAGTCGGAGAGTAATTTTGATAATTAGACATAAAATCTTTATACTCTTTATCATTTAAATTATATTTTTTATTTATCTCCAAAGTATTTTGATTAAATTCGAAACCTTGTGGTATTTTTACTAAGTCTTCTTTTGTAAAATTGATTTTATTGTTTAACTCATCATTTAAAAGTTGTGAAAATACTTTATAAGCATTTCCTATACTTTTTGCTATATCAATATTAATATAACTTGATAATAGACTTTTTGTTTGAATATTAACAAAATTTTCTATATCTTTAGCATAAATCTTATAATCTTTTGGTAAGCCTGCAGCTTCGTTAAAATCGCTTGTAAAAAAGCCATCTTTATCTACGCCATATCCTAGCATTTTACTTACTGCCCTAGATTTATCGCTTACAAGGCTTGAGTTATCATTTGCAACATTAGATGATTTTATATTTGAAGTATTATTACTAAAAGTATTTGTGTAATTGTAGCTTGAATAAGAATTTATACCATTAATCATTTTTACCTTCCTGTAAGTAAAGTTTTATTTATAAGATAAATCGGCAAAAATGATTTTTTCATAAGTTTTTTATCTTCTAGCTCTAGCAGTCCAGCCACCAAGATTACTTTCAAATTGAGTTTTATATTTCATAGTTAATTCTTTAATAACCTGATTATTATTTAAAATCTCACTCGAATTAACTCTATGCAACCCCGTTTGTCTATCAAGTAGTGCAACACCATAGTTAAAAAGAACATAAGGTTTTCCCGAGCTTGATATTGCGATATTTCTTTTTACTGTATAACCTAAAAATGTATTTGAAAAAGTGTTATCGCCAGTTACGGTATAAATGGCTACCAACTGTTTATATGTTGTTGTATTATCTGGAATAGCTAATGCTATATATTCAGAATTTCCAAGTTTGCTTGTAAGAACTTGATATCCACCCTTAACTTGTTTCATCTCATCTAAATTAAGAGCCTTAACTCCTTGAGAATTATCACTTAAAGCACCATTACTAACCTTAGCTAAAAAATCCCCAGCAAAAGCAGAACTTGTAAATAAAGAACCCAAAATTAAACAATTTACTAATTTTTTTAACATATAATTCTCCTTTTCTTAACTATTTTACTCTTTATTTGAATAATATCATAAATTATATATTAAAATCAAATTTTTTTATTTGGAACATTCATTGCTTTAAAAAAATTTTTTAAAATATTTAGAAAGGTAACAATGAAAAAGATTTATTTAACATTTATGGTTTTAGTCAGTTGTGTTTTTGCTAGTGATGAACTAAATATAGACAGTTTGTTTAAAAAGCAAATAGGTTTAAGAAGTATTACAAGCTTTTCTTTACTTAGCACAGGAAATGCAAACTCGTATTCTCTTTATCCTAATATAACAATAGGCGGAGATCCTACAATTTGGAATGATACAAAGCAAGTGTTTTTAACTCAAACTTTCATTTATACCATAACACCTAAGTTTGACATACTTATTTCAGGGGGCGGAAGTTATGCAAGACAAGAATATACAAACTTTTTTACAAATGAGTATTCTAGTAAAAACAGAATAGGTTTTGATAGTTTATGACTAGGTTTTATTTATACAGGCGATAGCATTGCAGATTTAATTCCACAAATTACCTTTCAAGCTGCAGTCGTTCAAAGAGAAAAAGCAGTCAATCAAACCAAAAACTTTTACCTAAAATCACAAAGCTTACAAGCTAGTCTAAGGGGATATAGCGATCCTGTTGTATATAGCATTTATACCGGCTTTGGTTATAACCAATCAAGAAAATTTAAAACCCTTAAAATAGAGTATGGAAATAGTATTTATGTGGGTGGGGATTTATCTATTATTCTAAGTCCTAAAATTACTTTAGATTTAGGAGCAGAGCAAAGATTTCAAACCGAGCAAAAAATTAATGGTTATCAAAATTCTGAAGTGCGTTCTATTCCAACTTTAAGTTTAGGTTCTACTTATAGCATTAATTCAGATACCGCAGTTTCTGTTAATGCTAGTTTTGGAGGAAGCTCTGCTTCTCCTGATAGCATATTTGGGATAAGCTTATGGAAAAAATTCTAAAAATTTTATTATTTTTACCCATTCTTACTTTGAGTGCAAAAGCGGAATGGGTAGTTAAATCCTATCAAGAAATTAAAAACGAAAGAGTAATAAGGCAAACTTACGAGCAATCTTGTGGGGCTTCATCTTTGGCAACTTTACTCAATATACTTGATGATAAAAAGTTTGATGAACTTGAACTTTTAAAGATTATGAGTGGACAGGAACTTTATACGGATATGGTAAGCTTTGCAGATTTAAGCGATGCAGTTAAAAAACTAGGCTATGAAAGCAATTCATATCAAATCAATAGAGAAAACTTGGATAAACTTGTAAATATTCCAATGCTTGTAAAAATTGAAGATGATCCACGCTTTCCACATTTTGTTATAATTATCAATCATAAAGGTAATTATTTACAAGTGCTTGATCCAAGTCATGGAGAATATATAAGTTCTAAAAGTCAATTTTTTAGTATTTGGGATAGATATAATAAAGGTGGTTATGCTTTAATTGTTGCTCCTAAAAAAGAGCTAAAACCTTTTAAGTTAAATACTCCAAAATCTTTACATTTTGATTTCAGCCCTTTTAGTTTGTTTTAGTTTTAATTCGTTTATATTTATTATTCTTAATTTGTAGGCTAAAACTTTTTATCTTAGTTGTTCTAATCTTTCTTTTTTAGAACCAATTTCTGTAATTTGAACGCCGAAGTTACCATCGACAATTACTACCTCGCCATAAGCAATTCTTTTATCCCCAATTAAAATTTCAAGCGGATCGTTTGCAAGTTGATTAAGCTCCACAACTGAACCTATATCCATAGTTAAAACATCTTTTAAAAGCATTTTTTTATTGCCTATACGCACACGAACAGGCAAACGCACATCCATGATAAGATTGATATTTTTAAGCTCTTCGCTAAGCATTATCGCTTTTTCTTCAGTATTGTGATTAGAATCAGTGCTTGTATTTCCTGTTTCAGCAGGTTTCCCGCTTAGGATGTTATGGAGTGTTTGATCCATGGCTAAAGAAACTTGTTCTTCTAAATCGCCTATTTTTACATCATATAAAAATAATTTTTTAAAATCTTTAAAATCTACGCTTTCAGGCACAAATTCACAAGATTCTATGCTAAAATCCATTTTTGGAATGTCTTTTTGGGCTCCTAAGGTTGTAGAAAATGCTGAAATGATATTTTGGATGGCTTCTTTAGCTGCATCCATTTCATCAGGACCCAGTTTATCGTTTTTGGTGATCTCTTCTTCACCCATCATCCATTCACCAATAGCACTCATTAAAACAGCACCAGCTAAAATTCCTATTTTTCCACCATTTGCTATATTAAATATAGCATACACTAAAGGTGCTTTTAAAGTATCGCTTGTATTGACATCAAATTCTTTATATTCGCTAAATTCAGCACTTTTTCCTGTTAAACCTTCAATGGTGCTGATGCATTCATTTGTAAACATTTTTAAAAAATCATTGATCATATTTCTTCATCCTCCTCTTCAGGCTCATCATAAACACTGGCTTTAGCTTTACGCTCTTCTTCGTATTTTTCCAAAATTTCTTTGATTTCATCTTTATCTGTGCGTATAAGTTCTAAAATTTTAATAGATTTTCTAAAACGATGCAATCCAATTTGTGCTAAGAAAACATCTTTTTTATCGATACTTACTATAGCTTTATCGTCTGCTTCTCTATCAAGCCTTAAAATATCGCCTTGTTTAAGTTCTAAAAATTCATGAACATTAATTAAGGTTTTTCCTAAAATTGCCTCATATACCACTTCAGCACGACCGATTAAAGTTTTAAGCTCTTTGTTACGTGATTTTTTGGCTGAGGTTTCACCCATCATAATATCACGGTTTGCTAAACGGCTTAATATACTTTCTAAATGTACTACAGGATAGCAGATATTTACCATTCCGCTTGAATTTCCTATGATGATTTCCATTACTACCATGATAACAATCTCATTTTGAGATACGATTTGCACAACATTTGGACTTGATTCTTTAGCTTCTATACTAGGATAAATTTCAGTTACGGTAGCCCAGCTTTCTTTAAGTCTTTGCATAATGATACGCAAAATAGAATCAAGTAAATTAAGCTCAATATCCGTAAGCTCACGCGAAGCTTCATAGCTATCGCCTTGACCACCTAAAAGCCTGTCTATCATAGGAAAAGCTATGCTTGGATTGATTTCTAAAACACAGTTTCCATCTAAAGGTTTGATAGAAAAAACATTAAAACTTGTTGGGCTTGGCAAAGACATTAAAAACTCTCCATAAGTCATCTGATCGACTGAATGAAGTTTAGTTTCAACAATACTTCTCATCATCGATGAAATTTGAGAGGCTAAATTTCTTGCTAATTTATCATGTATGCCTTTAATCGTCCTAAGTTGTTCTTTTGAAACTCTGTTGGGACGCTTAAAATCATATACAACGATATTTCTTTCATCTTTTTCATCTTTTGAATTTGAGGCTATGGGTGTGTCGGTGTTATCATCGACAACTTCAAGTAGAGCATCAATTTCTTCTTGGGAGAGTATCTCAGCCATTACACTAGCCTTTCTCTAAGTTTTTTAAGAAGTTTTTTGTGAATTTGTGAAATTCTGCTTTCACTGATTTGTAAAATTTCACTGATTTCTTTTAGGCTTAATTCTTCATAATAATAAAGCTGAATAATTAACTGATCGCGCTCTTTAAGATCATCTAGCACTTCGTGAATTTTTTCTAAAAGTTCTTCTTTTTCAATTTTTTCTAAAGTATTGTCTTCATTATAAAGTTCGATTTGCTCATCAATGGGCAGGGTATAGCTAATAGCATGAGCTGTTCTTACTTCTTTGATTTTTTCTACATCTAAATCAAGTTTTTTGGCTAGATACTCATCATCAGGTTCGCATTCATGTTCTAAAAAATATTCATCCATGATTGCATCAATATCTTTAATAATTTTACGATTATTTCGACTCATTACATCAAGACTTCTAAGATAATCAAGCATAGAGCCATTAACTCTTTTTCTTGCAAAACCCCAGAAGTTATCATTTTGTTCTTTATCGTAACGGCGTGAAAGCTTTATCATTTCTTCAACGCCTATGCTAATAAGATCATTAACATCTATACTTGAAGGCAAGCGTTCTTTTAGTCTAAAAGCCATAGCACGCAGAGCTGGCATGTAAGAAAGCACAAGCTCATCTTGCTCTTTCTTTAGCATTTGTGCATAAGCTTTAGGCGGCTCTTTTAGCATTTCTTCGTCTTTCTTTGAATTCATTTTTCTTTAGCTCTTCTCTTTCTTCATTGAGCTTTTCTAAAATTATATCCATTTTCTTTTCACGAATAACTAAATCGTTGATAATATTATTGCTAGTTTTTTCATAATCGTGTTTATTAAAGATTCTGCCACTAATTTTCTTTACATCTATAAAATTCATAATAGCAATATGAACAAAAACATAAAACATAAAAGTAATAAAACAAGTAAAAATCAGTATATCAAAGGCTTCATCTATACTAATAATGCTAAATGCAAGTCCTATAAAAAATCCACAAACAGTGAAAAATGCTACGTAATTTTCTGGCCTCATAATCTCTTCTCTTTATTGCTAAAATCTTTCAATAATTTTTCTAAAAAAACTTGAAAAACTACGATTTGAAACATTATCAAGCACTTTCCGTTCCAATCTATATAAAAGCTTGGAAGCTAGGGCTTTAATCTCATCACTTGAGGCTGTGTTTTCATCGCTAAATAAAGTTCTTTTTTTAATACTACCACTTACATCTTTAGAAGCGCTTAAATGACCTAAGAATTCTAAATTTAAAGGATTTTTAATGTTTGCATCTGCAACTTTTTTAATATTTTCAAAAACTTTTAAAGCTTCATTTTCATTTTTTACAACATTAAAGAGCATTAGTAAATTTTCTTTTGTCTTAGAAGTTGTTTTTATGGTTGCATACGCATCAGTGATTGCTGCAGGATCAGGAACAGTTACTACTATAACTTCATCAGCCATTTCTAAAAAATTTAAAATATTTCCACCAATACCCGCGCCTGTGTCGATAATAAGAAAATCAAGTTCATCTAAAATACTTGCTTGATTTAAAAATCTCTCGTAAATATTTTTATCATTATATTTTAAAATCTCATCTCCACTTTCGCCTGGGATGAGCCATAAATTTGGCTTAACTTCTATTAAAATGTCTTCCAAGGAGCATTCTCCGCGTAAAACATGCAAGAGATTTTTTTGTATGCGTACATTTAAAATGACATCCAAATTTGCCAAGCCAATATCAGCATCAAAAAGCCCAACTTTATAGCCATTATTTGCTAAAACATTGGCTAGATTCGCGCTAATCGTACTTTTTCCAACGCCACCTTTTCCACTTGTAATAGCTATAAAATGAGTGTTTTGGGATTTTTTGGTTCCATTTTGACTCATGAGATTGCGAAGTTTATTTGCTTGGTTATTCATTATTTTTTCCTTTGTTAAACCCTTCTAAAATACAATGAACTAGAAAATCACTATTGGCTACTTCTAAATCATCTGGCACTTCTTGTCCTATAGAGAAAAAGCTTAGAGGAATATTTGTTTCATAAACAAGAGAGAAGATATTTCCAAAAACCTTTGTTTCATCAAATTTAGTAATAATCAAAGTATCAATATTTAAGAATGAAAAATTTTTATAAATTTCCATTAAATCTTCATGTTTGGTGTTTGCAGAAACCACTAAATTTACATCAATTTCTGCATTTGAGTGCATTAAAAATTCTTTAGTTTTAGCAAGTTTGCTTTGATCGTATTGTGAATTTCCTATAGTATCAACTAAAATTACTTCGCAATTATTTAAGCTTTTTATCGCTTCATCTAAATCCTTTGGTTCTATGCTATCAATAATAGGAAGTTTCATCATTTTTGCATACTGAAAAAGTTGCTCAACTGCACCGATTCTATAAGTATCAAGCGTAATAATACCTGTTTTATAACGCTTATCTCCATAAGCATAGCGAAAAGCTAACTTAGCTAAGGTTGTTGTTTTTCCGACTCCTGTTGGGCCTACTAGCATCATGATTTTTTGTTTTTTTATATCGCTTTCAACACGACAAGGCAAGATATTTCTTAAAAGTGAGTGAAAATATCTTTGAACCGCATCTTTGTTGGTTTTCATAGCAGCTGGCATATTTTCTATAGTTGCTTTCATAATCGCTTCTAGATGATTTTCAAGCATTCCACTTTCTTTGGCTTGTTTATAAATACTTGCAAATTCAGGAGGTATCATAAGATTTTTTCTAGCTTCAGCTTTATCGTCCCACATCATATCTGCAAGAAGATCTATTTTATCATTAAGCTTGTTGATTTGTTTTTCAAATTGCTTTTCAAAATTTTCTATTTTTTTATTATAATTTGGATTAGGGGTGTAATTTTCTAAAGGTGTGTTTGTGACTTTAGAAATTTCATTGCTAACTTCACTTAGTTTTTCTTTGAAATCATCAAAGCCTAGAGTCTTATTTTGATGAGGGTTGATTTTGTTTTGTGGAAAATCTTGATAGGTTTTTTTAGCTAAGTCATTGTTTTTTACAGTGTTTAAATTTGTATTTAAGCGAGTGTTTGAGAAATCCAAGACTACATCTTCATCTTCTTGAGGGATTTGAGATCTAATTTTTTCTTCTGCAAGAGAGGTAGAGGATGGTTTTGGCGAGCTTTTTTTTGCAGGTAAAGATTTTCCTTGTTTTTTTAAGTGTTCTTCATAGTCGCTTTCTTCTATGGCTACCATAACCTCATAAAGCGCACTGCGATTTAAGGTTTTAGGACGAATTTGTTTATTTGTTATAATTAAAGCTTTATCTCCGTAATCTTCTTTTACTTTGGGTATAATTTGTTCTGTATCTTCAACGGTAAAAGTATGTATAAGTTGTCCCATTTATATTCCTTATATCATGCCTAAAGGCAAAATTACACTCACTCTTTCTTTAGCCCCTTTATGAGGCACCTCACACCACTTATCACGCTTGACTTTTTGTGAAAAGTATAAAAGATCTAAATCAAGCGTTCTAGGAGCGTTTTTGAAAGTTCTCTTGCGTTTAAATTTTACTTCATAATAAAGTAAAACTTTCAAAAGTGCTCGTGCATGCAAATTAGTTTGTATCAACATAACAGCATTGGTAAAATCTTTTTGCTCTTTAAAACCAAAGGCTTCATTTATCAACATAGGAGATGTGGATAAAATTTTAAATCTTTTATCATCCATCATTACTCGAAAAAGCATATCAAATCTTTTTTTTTCGGGCTCTATATTGCTTCCTAAGCCTATAAGAGCTAAATATTTAAAAGATCGTATATTTTGACTAAAAAAAGGAAAAAAACGACTTTTTTCAAAGTGTTTTACTCCTTGAATTTTTAGCATTATTATTTATTCGTTTGTTGTGCTTGTTGCATCGCACGCAAATTTTTTATTTGTTCGCAAATTTGAATTATACCCATTAAAGCCAAGTGATAGCCAAAAGGACCAAAACCAACAATAGTTCCAGAACATACAGGCGCTATAAGACTTTTTTGACGAAATTCTTCTCTGCGATAAACATTGCTAATATGTACTTCAATTGTAGGCAAAGCTACTGCTGCAATAGCATCGCGAATAGCTACTGAAGTATGAGTATAGCCTGCTGCGTTGATAATAATTCCATCAACTGTTCCAAGACATTCTTGAATTTTATCTACGATTTCACCTTCAAAATTACTTTGGAAAAAGTCAAGTTCTACATTGTTTTGAGATGCTGCAAGTTTCATTTGCTCATGAATTTCTTCCATTTTCATAGCACCATAAATTCCCACTTCTCTTACGCCAAGCATATTAACATTTGGGCCTTGGATAATCATTATTTTCATGGATTTAACCTTAAAAATTTATTTTTAACCTTTTATTATAACATTTTAAAAATAAATTTTTGCTACAATGTAATTTTTGAAAGGAAAATCGTGTTTATAGTTACTGCAAGATATCTTTTTTTATGCGATGAAGATTTTACGATACTAGAAAATCAAGCCTTTGTTTTTGAAGATAAAATTTTAGAATTGGGTGAATTGGATAATTTAAGAAAAAAATATCCCAAGGCTAAAATCATCAAAACACCTAAAAATTCGGTTATTTTACCTGCTTTTATAAATCCTCACACACACTTAGAATTTAGTGCAAATTCAACAACTTTACATTTTGGAGAATTTTTAATTTGGCTTAAAAGTGTTATAAATTCTCGTTCCATGTTAAATGCACAGGCCAAAGAAGAATTAATACTTCAAAGCATTAAAAAAATGCAAAAAAGCGGTATAGGCACTATAGGTGAAATTTCAAGTTTTGGGAGTGATTTAGATCCTTGCTTAAAGGCTAGTCACAAGGGTATGCGTATAGTATTTTTTAATGAAATTTTGGGTACAAATGAAAATCAAGTTGAAGATAAAAAACAAGAATTTTTAAAAAGATTTGAAAATTCTTTGAAATTTAAAAATGATTTTTTTATCCCGGCAATTTCGATTCATTCTCCTTATTCAACTCATCCTAGTTTGGCTCATTTTGCTCTTGATTTAGCTAAAAAGCAAAATTTACTAGTTAGTACGCATTTTTTAGAAAGTAAGGCTGAAAATATCTGGCTTAGAGAGTCTAAAGGGAGTTTTAAAAAATGGCTTGAAAATTTCACACTTCATCCTAAGCCTCTTTATACACCAAAGGATTTTGTTAAACTTTTTAAAGGAGTAAGGACTCTTTTTACGCATTGTGTTTATCTAAAAGAATATGAATGGTTAGATAAAAATTTACATTCTATTACACATTGTGCATTTTCAAATCGCCTTTTAAGTCAAAAAAGCTTAGATTTAAAAACGGCTTTAAAAAGTGGATTAAATATTCATTTAGGAACCGATGGACTTAGCTCAAATATTTCATTGTCTTTACTTGATGAAATGCGCGCGAATTTGCTTATACATAAGAATTTTGATTTATTAGAGTTAGCCTCTAAGCTTTTGCAAATGGTAACACTTTATCCTGCAAGGGCTTTAAATTTAAATTTAGGAGAGCTTAAAAAAGGTAAAATTGCTGATTTTAACGTATTTGAGCTAGGAGAATGTGATAAAAAGCAAGCTCCTTTGCAGTTTATTTTAAATGCTAAGGAAGTAGATAAATTATTTATAAAAGGAAAAGAATGCAAATTTTAAAATCATTTTTTAAGGCTTTAGGATGCGGTATAAAATTTATCAATACTTATTTTAAAACCTTTGTTTTATTGTTGATTGTTATATGGATTTTAATGCCTAGTGCAAATTCAAGCTCCAATCTTGCAAATTTAGAACGCATTGATTTAAAGGGTGAAATTTTTGACAGCTCTGCGGTTTTGGAAAAAATTATCAATGCTAAAAATGATAGCAATATTAAAGGAGTGCTTTTTGTTATAGACTCTCCTGGTGGAGCTTTTGCTCCTAGTATGGAACTAGCTCTAGCTATAAAGGATTTAAAAATTAAAAAGCCTGTGCTTGTTTATGCAAGCGGAACTATGGCAAGCGGAAGTTATTTAGCAGGAGTTGGAGCTAATAAAATTTTAGCCAATCCAGCAAGTTTTATAGGCTCTATCGGTGTGATTATGCAAGGAGCTGATTTAAGCGGATTGGCTAATAAACTCGGTATTAAAGAACAAACTATTCAAGCGGGTGAATTTAAAAGTGCTGGAACTTTTGCAAGAGCTTGGAATGAGAATGAAAGAAATTTTTTACAGGGTTTAATTGATCAAAGTTATGATCTTTTTACAGGTTTTGTTGCCAAGGAAAGAGCATTAGATCTTAATAAAAAAGATCAATGGGCAAATGCAAGAGTGTTTTTAGCTGCCAAGGCTAAGGAGCTTGGTCTTATAGATGAGCTTAGTAATTATGAAAATGCTAAAAAGGAGCTTGAAAAACTTGCTAATGTTTCAAATCCTGTTTGGAAAGAAGAAGATAAGATTGATAAATTTCTTAACCGCCTAGAAGGACAAACATCAAGCTTGATAAGTAAAAGCTTAATCGAAATCGCTTATAAAACTAATAGCAGTTTTATAAACGCTAGATAAAATATATAAATATTTTTATTTAATTTTTGTAATATTTTTATGCAATAATTATTTATATCTTAGATAAGGAGTAAAATAATGAAAAAAAATATTGTTTTTTTCGAAGTTAAAGGTGGGAGTGATAAAGGTGAAGATGGCTATAGAAAAGATACCATGCCTATGGTAAATGCCTTAAAAGCTAAGGGTTGGAATGCTGAGGTGATTTTTTTTGAAGTGGGTAAAAAAGATGAAATTTACAAATATGTGAAAGAAAATTTTGATGGTTATGTTTCTCGCATCAATCCTGGCAATCTTAAAGAAGAAAATGAGTATTTTGATATGTTAAGAAAACTTTGTGCCGATAAGCTTGTAGGCATGCCTCATCCTGATGCTATGATAGGTTATGGTGCTAAAGATGCACTTACAAAATTAGCAGATACTGATCTTGTTCCAAGCGATACTTATGCTTACTATGATATTAAGACTTTTAAAGAAAATTTTCCAAAAAGTTTGGCTAAAGGTGAAAGGGTTTTAAAACAAAATCGTGGCTCTACAGGAGAGGGAATTTGGCGTGTGAGTGTAGAGGGTAATGTTAGTGGAGATAGTTTGCCTTTAAACACAAAAATCAAATGTGCTGAAGCTAAGGATAATCATGTAGAACATAGAGAGCTTGGGGAATTTATGGATTTTTGCGAGCAATATATCATAGGTGATAATGGTATGCTTGTGGATATGACTTTTTTACCGCGCATTAAAGAAGGTGAAATCAGACTTTTAATGCTTTATAACACCCCTGTAAATGTAGTGCATAAAAAACCAGCCGAAGATGCTGATGCTTTTTCTGCTACGCTTTTTAGTGGGGCAAAATATCGCTATGATAAGCCAGAAGATTGGAAAACTTTGGTGGATATGTTTTTAGGCGAGCTTCCTAAGGTAAGGGAAAAATTAGGCAATTACGACTTACCATTGATTTGGACGGCTGATTTTATTTTAGATACTGATGAAAAGGGCAATGATAAATATGTTTTAGGCGAGATTAATTGTTCTTGTGTAGGTTTTACTTCTCATTTAGAACTTGCTGATGAAGTAGCTTCAAATATTATTAATATTGTAAGTAAAACTAAGGCTTAGTCTTTAAGCTTAATGTCCATTTTATTATTGCAAAATGGACATTCTTTTTCTATTGTTTTTAAGTTTGAGCTATATTCTATCGAGAAAAAATTTTCACAAAATGAGCATTTTGTATCTTTGGTTAGCATAGGATAGGAATAGTCAAATTTATCCAAAATAAAATATTTTATTTTTTTATCCTTAAATTTCCTTCTTTGTCTAACTTATACTTTATTTATTATTTTAACGCATAAATAGTTAATTAGAAATTTTCTGAATATTTTTTATAAAACTGTATGGCTTCTTTGCATTTTTTACATTTAAATTTTACGCCCTTAAGTTGAATTTTTTGATGAATTCCAAATGGTACATCATGCATTTGTTCTACGCATTCGCATGTATAAAGATAAACTGTATTTTCATCATCTTTTTCTTCTTTGACTTCTTCAAAGCTTACTTCCCCCATCATCTTCAGAAGTTAAAGAAGATCTTCTGTATTGTTCAACTTTCACATCTTTATAGAGTATATGTTCTAAAAGCCATTTTTTAGAAACTGTGTAAAGCTTCTCTTTTAAATCATTAGTGGTTTTTATGTTTTGTATAAGATAAGACATATCACGAATGATATTTTATGCATGATTTTGTGTTCATTTAAATAAGGATAATGAATTTCTTGCATATAATCTTCTTCATTACTAAAATGTTCTTTCATATAGTTAAAAAGTTCTGTTAAAATTTCTTTGAGTTCTTCTCGTTTTACAAATTTATAAACAGCACTTTCAACCTTGCTTGCAAGTTCACAAAGTTTTTGGTGTTGAATGTCAATCATTGTGTCATGAATACTGTATTTTCATTCCAAGTTGGAATTAGTTTATCTAAAAGCACCTTCTTTAATTTTTGTATTTAAAAATTAATTTAATATATTTGAGTGAAATATTACATAATATTTTATTAAAATATTATTAATTAGAAATTATTTATTTTATTTATATTTGTATAATATAAAAAATATATATAATTAATATTAAAAATTAAGACTTACTGATTCTAGTATAGAATCAGTAAATAATAATATGTGCAATTTGTGGCCCATGAACACCAAAAACAGTGATAAGTTCTATATCTGCTGTTCTTGAAGGCCCTGCTATAAATAAGATATTAGTAGGTAAAATTTCATTTTCTTTTTTTACTAAATTTAAAGCTTCGCTAAGACTTTTAACAACATTTTCTTTTTTAAGCAATACTATGCAAAGTTTAGGTGCAAGGCTTAGCATTCTAGGTTGGGTTTTACTTGAAGGTATAAGTGCAACTCCGTGAGAGCTTACCCCTGCTCTTGCGTGAATGATGGAAAAATCACTATGAAAAACTTCAGATCTTAAATTTTCGATTTCTTTATCAAAGCAAATCTTTTTTTCTGCTTTGATTTGTTCTAAATTTAAATTTAAATCCGCTCCATAAATCATACTTTTAAAGCCATATCTTGCGACAATTTCATTGATTTTTTCTTCTAAGGTATCTTTAGTCGCATTTTCAACGATGTATTTGTTATCGCTCATTTTTTGCTTCATTTCTGCAAGCATATCTTGGGTGGTTTGGATATGTTCTACAGGATCTATACTTTCAATACGCGTAAAGTCTGTTTCTTTGTAAGCTTTTTTAAGATGTTCTAAAATACTTGCTTTACTTTTGCTTGAAATTTCATCGATTTTACTCATAGCTTACTCCTTCTAGTTTTTGCACTTCTTTATAAAGATCCATTTTAATTTGAGGTAATTCTTTAAAAGCGTACCATTTTTTAATCACAGGCAAAACGCTTGCGAAATTTTGCACTGCCCAGTTGAAATAATGTGCTTTTGAAAGTGAAAAACGCCATTTATCTCCATTGGTTGCGATATTTTTAAATTGTTTAAAAGCAAAGGCTTCTAGGGCATTGTGATGAACATTGTTTGCTCCTAAAGGTGGATTTTTACCTTGTCCTATTTTATCGCATCTTAATTTGCGAATAAGATCAGCCAAAGGAATTTGCACTGGACAAACTTCAGAACAACGCCCGCAAAGTGAACAGAAATTCAAAATATCTCCTGTATGATCTATACCAAAAATATTAGGACTGATTACTTCTCCTATAGGTCCTGGATAAGTGGTTTGATAGGCATGTCCGCCGATTTGATCATAAACAGGGCAAAAATTCATACAAGCCCCACATCGAATACAACGCAAAGCCTCATAATAATCCTCATGAGCTAACATTTTAGAGCGATTGTGATCAAATAAAATCACATGTACTTCTTTAGGGCCATCTAAATCCCCATTTTTTCTAGGGCCTGTAATGATATTGTTATAAGTTGGTATAAATTGTCCTGTGGCTGAAGGAGTGAGCAAAGAAACCATAGTAGCCGCATCTTCAAAGCTTTCCATGACTTTTTCTATGCCGCAAAGTGCGATATGAATATCAGGTGCTGTAGTGCACATTCTACCGTTTCCTTCATTTTCTATAAGCCAAAAAGCCCCTTCTCTTGACATGGCAAAATTGACCCCACTAAGTCCAAGTTTTAAGCCTTCAAAATCTTTTCTTAAATGTTCTCTAGCTACCGCATTTAAACTTTCAGGTTCATCGTTTTCTAAATTTGCTCCTAATTTTTCTTTGAAAATTTCTCCGATTTCATGACGGTTTCTATGTATGGCAGGTACAACTATATGTAAAGGAGGCTCTTCGTTAAGTTGCAAAATAAGCTCTCCAAGATCGGTTTCTATAGCTTTTAACCCTTTTTTTTCTAGGTAGTGATTTAGGCCTATTTCTTCGCTTGCCATAGATTTACCTTTTAAAAGCTTGGTGATATTTTTTTCTTTCATGATTTCATAGACGATTTCACAGGCATCTTCATCACTACTTGCCCAATGCACTTTAATGCCATTTTTTGTAGCATTTTTTTCAAATTCTAAAAGCCTTTCTTCTAAACTCATTAAGGCATTGTTTTTAGCTTGTTTAGCTTTAGATCTTAAACCCTGCCAGTCTTTAAATCTAGCATCAATAACATTGAGTCTATTTTTTTGTAAAGTATGCATGGCAGTCATTAAATTTTCTTGCATTTGTTTGTCATTGAGTTTAATTTGAACGATTTGTTCGTGAGGAATTTTTTGACTCATAGTCTTTCTCCTTCTAAGCGTTTAAGTAAAAAGTCATATAAATGTATGCCTTTTATATCTAAACCCATTCTTTTCATTGTACCATCTATATTTAAAAGACAACCTCCATCGCCACTGATGAGATATTTTGCACCGCTATTTTGTATATCTTTAATTTTACTTCTTACCATAGCATTTGAAATTTCAGGCTCTTTTACTGAAAAAGTTCCGCCAAAACCACAACATTCTTCTTCGTATTGAAGTTCTACTAATTCTACATTTTTTAGTTTTTTGATAAGATTCTTGCTTGCTTGTATGCTTTTTTGCACTCTTAAAGCATGGCAATTAGAATGCCAAGTTACTTTTATAGGTGCACCTTTATCTTCATAATCTACTTTTAAAACTTCATCAAGGTATTGTGAAAGTTCTATAACCCTAGAGCTAAAATCTTTGACTTTAGAAAATTCAGGTCTGTTTTTAAAAAGTTCTTTATAGTCATGACTCATCATACCCGCACAAGAACCACTTGGCACAACGATGGGATAATCTTTATCAAATAAATCTACATTATATAAAGCAATCTCACGACTTTCATCGAAATAACCTGAGTTAAAAGAAGGTTGAGCACAACAGGTTTGATTTTTTTTAAAAATCACTTCAATACCTTCACGCCTTAAAAGTTTTATTGCATTTAAAACGCTTTGTTGCATAGCAGCAGTTCCTAAGCATGTGGCGTAAAAATACACCTTTTTCATCATCTCTCCTTTTGGGATAATTTAGGATAAATATTCTAATCCTGTAAAAATAAAAGCAAAGTAAAATTTCCAACAAATATTCTAAAAATGAATATTTGTTGAAATAAAACTTAAATTTTTAATTATTTCACTATAACTTCAGGGATGATTCCTTGTAAGAAAAAAGCTATAATGCAAGTCCAAATTCCTATTAAAACAATAAAAGCTACAGAATATTTTAATGTGAATTTGAAAAGATCAGATTCTTTTCCCACAAGTCCAACCGCTGCACAAGCTATAGCAATGCTTTGTGGACTGATCATCTTTCCAACAACCCCACCTACTGAATTAGCTGCTAAAAATAAAGCTTCGCTAATACCTAGTTTTTGAGCGCTTACTTGTTGCAAGGTTCCAAAAAGTAAATTAGCACTTGTATCAGAGCCTGTTAAAAATACCCCTATCCAGCCAATGATTGGTGAAAAGAAAGAAAAAGCATCACCTGTGTGTGCAAAAGCAAGTCCTAAAGTAGTGCTCATACCACTATTTTTAGAGATAAAAGCAAAGGCCACAACCAAACCTATGGTGATACAAGGTATAGCCATTTCTTTTAAGGTAACCCAAAAGCATTCTGCAGCATCTTCGGCTTTGATTTTTAAAATAGCTATAGTTAGAAAAGCGGCAAGTAAAATCGCTGTTCCTGCTTGAGCTACGGTTTTTCCATTGATTAAATCTACACCCAAGGCCAAAGATAAAGGCTTAGCTTCTCCTATGCCTGTGATAGAAGGGCTTAAAATTCCAGTTGTGATATTGCTAAATTGTAAAGTAATACTTGTATAGCTTAAAATTCCGTCCTTGTCAAAGAGGGCTTTAAACCAAGGTTGTGTCCAAATGATAATACAAACAATGAGTAAAATAAAAGGTGACCAAGCTTTTAAAATTTGATTAAAACTTAAGGTGTTATCTTGAGTGAAATTGCTTTCATTGTCAAATCTAAAAATATTTTTTGGTTTCCAAAATTTCAAAAATACAGTCGTAACTGCTAAAGAAACCACAGCTGAAATAATATCAGGTAATTCCGCTCCTAGGTGATTTGAGCTTAAAAATTGAGTAGTTGTAAAACTTAGCGCCGCAACTAAAATAGCTGGAAAAGTTTCTTTAATACCTTTAAATCCATCCATTAAAAAAACTATGAAAAAAGGTATAGTAAGGCTTAAAGGAACTAGCATTCTACCTACCATGGCAGAAACTGAATGCTGTTCTATGCCGACAAGATTTGCCATAGCAATAATAGGAATTCCCACCGCACCAAAAGCAACAGGAGCGGTATTTGCGATAAGACAAAGCCCTGCAGCTTGTAAAGGACGCAAGCCAAGTCCTACTAAAAGTGCAGCGGTTATAGCCACAGGGCCACCAAAACCTATAGCACCCTCTAAAAATGAACCAAAACAAAAACCTATTAAAATCACTTGAATTCTATGATCTGGAGTAATGCTCATCACGCTTTTTTTAATGATTTCAAAAGAACCTGACTTGATAGAAAGTTTGTAAAGAAAGATTGCCGCGATGATAATCCAAGCTATAGGCCACATACCATTTGTAAAGCCTTGAATAAAACTTGCACCCACTAAATTCCAAGGCATTTTATAGGCAAATAAAGCTACTAAAGTAGCAAGTATAACAGTTAAAAAACCTGCTTGATAGCCTTTAAGTTTTAAAACAACCAAACAAACTAAAAAACATAGTATAGGTAAAAATGCCACTAAAGCACTTAGCCAAATGTTTGAAAAAGGGTCATAAATTTGTTGCCATGTTAAAATTTGTTCCAATTTTTCCTCCTTGATAATTATTATGTATAAATTTATTGTAACAAAAAATTAAATTAAAATAAAAGAATTATAGAGTAAGGTAAATTACATTGTATTATTATTAATTATTTTGTGTATTTTAGTAATATCATAAATATTAAATAAATATAAAAATAGAACAAGATAAAAATCTTATTCTAAAGGGGTAGCAGCTGTTAAAGGTGGGGTTATAATCATTAGTTCATTTACTTCAGCAAAAAAAATAGGATCTAGGGTGCAAGGGGCTATTCCAAAGCGTTTTTGTATAGGAATATTTGGATTAAAAAAAGTTACTATACATTCATCAGATTCCAAAACTAAAGAACGAATTTGCACAGCTGAAGTTGTTGTTGGCATTATAGAAAATACAGTTTCTAATTTACCATCTTTTAGATCATCTTGACAAGATTTTGCTCCAAAGGTTCCATCTTCTAAGATGGCTAAACAAAGATCGCTTTCTTTTGGATTTGTAAATTGCACATAACCAAAAGGAAGTTCATCAGCTAATTTATCTTTTTGTTTTAACTCATCGCTTAAAACAATTTCTTTAATATTCCAATTTTGATCAATAGGATCTTTTGAGGTATCCCTAAAGGCGCTTAAAAAAATTCCCGTTTCTAAGCTTCTTATAGAAACCATTTCGGTAAAATCTTTCAAATCTCCAGTAGGAGTTGCAAAGGCTAAAGTTATAAACATAAAAAACAAAGTAATAATTTTTTTCATATTAAATGTCCTAAAATTTTCTAAAATTTACTGGAAAATGATCTGAAACTATATGAGATCTTAAACTTGCAAGCATTAAAATTGCAGCTAAAAGCGGTGGAGTATAGGTTTGTTGTCTATTTGAATTTCCTGTAATTGCATAATCAAGAGTCCCTCCGCTTGCTTGAGTTGCGCTAGTTGGAAAAACCACTCTAATTCTATTTGCTAATTCTCTATCCACTGTACTTGTTATAGTAGAAGGATCACGGTTAAAATCCCCTGCTATCATCCAGTTAACTTGAGGCATATTTGCAAAATGTGCATCTACAGCTGTGATAATTGCTCCTACATCTGTTCCTCCATTAGCTAAAGCATGGATATTGAAAAAAGCATCATTTCCATTGCGAATTCCTATAATGGGTCTTGAAACTGTAGTAGGTGGAGGTAAAACAATCACTTCTTCAGCTTGCATTCTTGAAACTATAGCTAAATTTACACGATTAGCTCCTACATCAACGCGAGAATAATAAATAAAAACCCTATCAGGCCTTGAAAGAGTTCCTAAATTCCACTCATATTCATCAATAGGTGTTCCACCTTGTTGCACATGGCGTCCTGTTGGAGTGGCTGTTCTTGGTAAAGTTCCTGCTTCTTGTATCATTAAGATATCTAAGGGGTTTGCTCCACTTACAAGTTGTCTTACGCTAACACTCCATTTGCTTTCTGTGGCTGCGGATGAGCCTTGCAAATTCCAAGTGCCAACATTAAAATTTTCTAAATTTGCAAAAGCAAGGTTAAAAGATAAAAATAAACATATAATTTTTTTCATCGTACCTCTCCTTGGCGATATAAAGGTTTTGCAGTAAAAGGCGGAGTAGTTAAAAACCATTGTTGATCAAAATTATCTTTTTTTGCACACTCTACGGTAAAAATTTTAAAAACCTTGTGAAAATCACCATAAAGATTTGTAATAGGTGCTTGTATGCATTTTCCATTTCCTAAATTTTTAATTTGAACCGCTGTATTGCTCATAGGGATAAGTTTCCACATTTGTGCGTGATTGCTTGCATCGCAAGGATAATGGACAATTCCATTACCATAAGCATTAAGACAAGTATTGGTTTTGGCATTTTTAATCATTGCAAAATCATTAGGATAAAGCAAAAGTTGCCAAACTCTAGCATCGCCAAATCCTTTACTATCGATTAAAGTATAGCCCCAAATCCAATTTCCTTGTGCTAAAGCCCAAACCGTTAAAGCTGCTCCGCTAGGGCCTAAAATGGTTAAAAAATCAGAAACCGCAGGGCGATTTTCAAAAATTAAAACATCATTAAAAGCTTCGTCTTTAAAGCGAGGATTGATCCCATTTACTACATTATTGTTGGCACTATTGCTTGTTCTAGTTAAAGGTGGGGTAATAGGAGTAATAGGTACTAAATCAGCACCGCTAATTAAACTTGGAATTTCTTGATTGGTAGGAAAAGTAGGTTCAAGTCCTAGTTTTAAAGGATCAGTATCTTCAAATTCGCCAAATGAACGCCCCAAAGGATTTACATTTTCAAATTTAGAAGAACATGCATAAAGAAAAAAAGTCATAAAACAACATAAAATAAAAACTATAATTTTTTGCATTAAAAACCTTGATATGTATTTAAATTTTTAAGAAAATAATAACATAAATTTCATTATAATTTTCCGCTTTTTAAAAATGTTTTATTTTGTTGTTTTTAAAGGTAGAATTTACATGTATCTTAAACACTTATATTTTAGCATCTCTCAAATTTTTAATTTTTACAAAGAAGGTTTTAAAAATTTAACTCTTGGAAAGACCCTTTGGAAAATTATTTTTATCAAACTTTTTGTTATGTTTGTGATTTTAAAACTTTTTGTTTTTGATGTAAATTTTAATTCTATTTTTAAAAGCGACAAAGAAAAAAGCACTTTTGTACTCAAAAATCTTACACTCGAAGGAAAATAAATGAACGAACTTAGTAGCGTTGATTGGTCAAGAGCGCAGTTTGCTTTAACTGCACTTTATCATTTTTTGTTTGTGCCTTTAACCTTAGGCTTGTCTTTTATGATCGCTATCATGGAAACCATCTATGTAAAAACTAAAAATGAAAGATGGAAAAAAATCACCAAATTTTGGCTTTCATTATTTGCTATAAATTTTGCTATCGGTGTAGCTACAGGCATTATAATGGAATTTGAATTTGGAACAAACTGGGCAAATTATAGCTGGTTTGTGGGTGATATTTTTGGTGCACCTTTGGCGGTTGAAGGTATTATGGCATTTTTTTTAGAGGCTACTTTTTTTGCAGTTATGTTTTTTGGCTGGGATAAAGTAAGCAAGGGTTTTCACTTACTTTCAACTTGGTGTGTGGCTATAGGAAGTAATCTTTCTGCTTTTTGGATTTTAGTGGCAAATGGTTGGATGCAATATCCTGTAGGAATGAGCTTTAACCCTGACACAGCAAGAAATGAAATGCAAAGCTTTTTTGAAGTAGCACTTTCTCCTGTAGCTATTTCAAAATTTTTACATACCATAGGCAGTGGTTATGTGATTTCAGCTTTATTTGTAATGGGAATTTCAGCTTGGTTTATGTTAAAAGGACGCCATATTATCGAGGCTAAAAAAAGCTTAGTTGTAGGAGCTAGTTTTGGTTTGGTTTGTTCAATCTTTTTGTTTTTCAGCGGAGATGAAAGCGCTTACCGTGTAACTCAAACTCAACCTATGAAACTTGCAGCTATGGAAGGGGTTTATCAAGGTGAACATCGTGCAGGACTTGTACCTTTTGGAATTTTAAATCCTAAAAAAACCATAGATAATAACGAAAGTGTGTTTTTATTTGACATTACTATACCTTACGCTCTTTCTATATTAGGAAACCGTGATCCAAATTCTTTTGTTCCAGGAATTGAAGATTTGATCTATGGAAATGAAAGCAAAGGTATAGAACCTATGCAAAATCGTATCGATAGAGGAAAAATCGCTATACAAGCTCTAAAAGACTATAAACTTGCTAAAGAAAACAATGATACAATAGCTATGGCAAATCACAAATCCATTTTAGAAACTCATTTTAAAGATTTTGGTTATGGATATTTAGAAAAACCAAGCGATACTATTCCACCTGTGGCTTTAACTTTTTATAGCTTTCATATCATGGTTGCTTTAGGAAGTTTTTTCTTTTTACTTTTCATCGTTACGCTTTATCTTACCATGGCAAATGATATTGAGAAATTTAGAAAAGTACTTTGGGTGTGTTTGTTATCCATTCCATTGGGTTATATTGCCGCTGAAGCAGGTTGGATTGTTGCTGAAGTAGGCAGACAACCTTGGGCAATTCAAGACTTGCTTCCTGTACATATCGCAGCAACACAACTTGGAAAAGTCAATGTTCAAATTTCATTTTGGATTTTTGCAGTACTTTTTACAGCCTTATTGATTGCAGAAGTTAAAATCATGCTTACTCAGATTAAAAAAGGTTTTGACGCACATGCAGGACATACTCCACTTATGGGCAAAGGAGAAAAATAATGTTTTTTGGTTTAGAACTTGAAGGTTTGCAAATTTATTGGTGGTTGATTTTAAGTTTACTCGGCGGACTTTTGGTTTTTATGTTTTTTGTCCAAGGTGGACAGACTTTAATCGATGAGCTTAGCAAGGATGAGCTTGAAAAAACCATGCTAGTCAATTCTTTAGGGCGTAAATGGGAGCTTGGTTTTACAACTCTCGTACTTTTTGGTGGAGCAGCTTTTGCGGCTTTTCCACTTTTTTATAGTACAAGTTTTGGCGGTGCTTATTGGGCTTGGCTTTGTATTTTATTTTGTTTTATTTTACAAGCTGTGGCTTATGAATATCGCAAAAAAGAAAATAATGTTTATGGCTCTAAAACCTATGAAATTTTTCTTAAAATCAATGGCTATTTAGGTGTGTTTTTAATCGGAGTTGCGGTAAGTAGCTTTTTTAGCGGCTCTGAATTTATCTTAAATGAGCATAATTTTGTTTCTTGGCAAAATCCTTTGCATGGCTTAGAACTTTTACTTAATCCTTTTAATTATCTCTTAGGCTTAGCTTTAGTATTTTTAGCAAGGCTTTTAGGTGCAGCGTATTTTATGAACAATATCAATGATGAGAATATCAAAATAAGAGCTATGAAAAAACTCATGGTCAATAGCATTTTATTTTTACCTTTTTTCTTAGGTTTTTTAGTGTGGATTTTCTTAAAAGATGGTTTTAGTGTAGATGCAAATGGAGTTGTAAGCATGAGTGCGAATTTGTATTTATATAATTTCTTAAATCAAATGATTTTTGCTATCTTGCTTGTTGTTGGTGTGATTTTAGTGCTTTTAGGTATGGTTCAAGGAGCAAAAGGTTGCTCTAAAGCTATTTTTACCCTAGGACTTGGAACGGTTTTAACAGTTTTTGCTTTATTATCAAGCATTGGTTTAGGTCAAAGTGCTTTTTACCCATCTTTAAGTGATTTGCAAAGTTCTTTAACTTTAAAAAATGCAAGTTCAAGCTATTATACTCTAAGCGTCATGGCTTATGTGTCTTTACTTGTACCTTTTGTTTTAGCTTATATTATCTATGTTTGGAATGCAATGGATAAAGTAAAAATCACACGCGAAGAAATCGCAAACGATGATCACGCATATTAAGGAGAAAAAATGTTACATGCTTTGTTTTTATTGGCTTGGCCTTTAGTAATTTATCTAAGCTATAAATTTATCATGCTAAATATCAATCAATTAGAAAAAGATAGCAAACTATAAAGCAAGATAAGATTTAAACCGATATAAGTATAAATCTTTTCAAAATATTGCAATTTGCCCATTTTTGGGCATCTTTTAATTATAAATCTTTTAAAGCTTCATTAGCAGCATCAAGGGCGTGAATAAGACTTGTATCAAAAATTTTGATATTTGTATCATTTTTGGATATTAATAAACCAATTTCAGTGCAAGCTAAAAGCACTCCCTTTGCCCCTTTTTCTTGTAGTTTTTTTATAATATTTAAATATTTTTCTTTAGATTCTTGCTTGATTTCACCTTTACAAAGCTCATTAAAAATAATATCATTAACGATTTTTATATCTTCATCGCTAGGAATAATAACGCTAATATTTTCTTCAATAAGCACTTTTTTATAAAAATCCTGCGTCATTGTGTATTTAGTACCCAATAAACCAATTTTTTGTATGTTTTCTTGTTTTAAAGCCTTAGCAGAACTTTTTGCAATATGTAAAATAGGGATATTTATATTTTGTTGAATTTCATCAAAAACCTTATGCATAGTATTAGTTGCAATTATTATAAAATTAGCCCCTGCAAGTTCTAATTTTTTAGCACATTGAGTCAAAATTTGTGCAGCTTCTTGCCATTTATCTTGGCTTTGTAAATTTTCTATTTCTTCAAAATTAACACTGTAAAGTAAAATTTTTGCAGAATTTAAAGATTTTAATTTATCATTTATAGCTTGATTTATTGTTTTATAATAAGTAATAGTGCTTTCAAAACTCATTCCGCCTATAATACCAATGGTTTTCATTTTTCTCCTTAAGAATTAATTTTTGAGTCGTTTTATTACAATATATTTCATAGAAATATGATTTATTTTTAAATAAATAAATATATTTTAATATTTTTATTAAAGTTTAAAATAATTTTTTAAACTATTTTCCAATCTATAGGAATTTTACCAACTTTTTTTAAAAATTCATTAGCCTTTGAAAAATGCTTACAACCTAAAAATCCTGTTCTAGCTAAAGGACTTGGGTGAGCTGCTTTTAAAATCAAATGCTTAGTATTATCAATCAAAATCTCCTTGTTTTTTGCGTAATTTCCCCAAAGCATAAAAACAAGCCCTGATTTTTCATTACTTAATTTATGTATTATAGCATCACTAAATTCTTGCCAACCCCACGAACTATGGCTAGCTGCTTTATTTGCTTCAACGCTAAGAATAGAATTTAAGAGCAAAACTCCTTGTTTTGCCCAAGAGCTTAAATCTCCGCTTTTTGCTGGAGTGATGTTTAAATCATTTTGCAATTCTTTAAAAATATTATTAAGACTTGGTGGGATTTTTACATTTTTTGGAACCGAAAAACTAAGCCCCATTGCTTGATTTGGTTGATGATAAGGATCTTGTCCTAGGATAATAATTTTAATTTCTTTTAAAGGACATAAATTAAAAGCATTAAAGATTAAATTTGCAGGCGGATAAATAACTATATTTTGATTAATCGCATTTAGGTATTGTTTTTTGATTTCTAGAAAATATTTTTTTTGAAATTCGTCTCTTAAAAATTCTTTCCAGTCATCATTTATTTTAATCTTATCTATGTTTATTGTAATTTCTTCCATATTATCCCTAATTATTTAAATTATTAAAAATTTTATTCTAACAAAAAAGCTTGCAAAAATATATTAATTTTTTTTGAAGTAAATAAAATTTTTTATATTAATAAAAATTAAATATAAAGACATAATAGGATATAAAAATACTTAATTTATTGTATTTGAAAGTAGTTTTCTTATTAACCAATTATTAACTAAAAATGCAATATCATTATTTTATGATTTAAATCAAAAATTTTTGATTTTAAATTAAAATACTTTTATGAAAGGTTTAAAATGGGAACAAGAAAAGAACATGATTTTATTGGGGAATTAGAAATCTCTGATGAGGTTTATTATGGAGTGCAAACTTTTAGAGCTGTTGAAAATTTTGATATTTCTCATGATAGATTAAAAGATTTTCCTCGCTTTGTTAGAGCTTTGGCTAGAGTAAAAAAAGCTGCAGCTATGGCAAATCATGAATTAGGTCTTTTGGATAAAAATATCCAAGATGCGATTATTAAAGCGTGCGATAAAATTTTAGAAGGCGGGTATTATGATCAATTTGTAGTAGATATGATCCAAGGAGGTGCTGGAACAAGTACAAATATGAATGCTAATGAAGTTATAGCGAACATAGGACTTGAACTTATGGGTCATAAAAAAGGTGAATACCAATATCTTCATCCAAATGATCATGTTAATTTAAGCCAAAGTACTAATGATGCTTATCCTACAGCTTTACACCTTGCCTTGCATGATTATTTAAGTGATTTGGCAAAAGCTATGGAACATCTAAAAAAAGCTTATGAGAGAAAAGCTGAAGAATTTAAAGATGTTCTTAAAATGGGTAGAACCCAACTGCAAGATGCTGTACCTATGACTTTAGGTCGTGAATTTAAAACTTTTGCCGTAATGATAGGTGAAGATATACAAAGAGTATTAGAAGCTAGAAAATTGATTTTAGAGATCAATTTGGGTGGAACTGCTATTGGAACGGGAATTAATTCTCATCCTGATTATCCGAAGGTTGTAGAAAGAAAAATAAGAGAAGTGACAGGTTTTGAATATACTGTGGCTGAGGATTTGATCGAGGCGACTCAAGATACGGGAGCTTATGTACAAATTTCAGGTGTTTTAAAACGTGTTGCAACAAAACTTTCTAAAGTATGTAATGACTTAAGACTTTTAAGTAGTGGTCCAAAATGTGGTCTTAATGAGATTAATCTTCCAAAAATGCAACCAGGTAGTTCTATCATGCCAGGTAAGGTAAATCCTGTTATTCCTGAAGTAGTTAATCAAGTTTGTTATTTTGTTATTGGAGCAGACGTAACTGTAACTTTTGCTTGTGAGGGTGGACAATTGCAACTTAATGTTTTTGAACCAGTTGTAGCATATAGCTTATTTAATTCTGTTGTAATGCTAGAAAAAGCAATGTATACTTTAGCTGATAAATGTATAGATGGTATTACCGCAAATGAAAAAATTTGTTCAGACTTTGTCTATAATTCAGTAGGTATAGTAACAGCTTTAAATCCTTATATTGGTTATGAAAATTCAGCTTCTATAGCTAAAGAGGCAATGAACACTGGAAAAAGAGTGGCTGATATTGCGCTTGAAAGAGGGCTTTTAAGTAAAGAACAAATTGATGAAATTTTAACTCCTGCAAATATGTTAAATCCACATATGGAAGCTAAAAAATAATATAAAGGCTTAACCATGGATACAATAATGATAATTTTGCAAGTAATCGTCCTTCTTGGGGCGATTTTTATCGGTATTCGCCTAGGCGGCATTGCTATAGGCTATGCAGGAGGACTTGGTGTTGTTGTTTTAGGACTTGTTTTGGGAATGAAACCTGGTAATATTCCTTGGGATGTTATTTTAATTATTGCCGCAGCTATTGCAGCAATTTCTGCTATGCAACAAGCAGGTGGACTTGATTATATGGTTAGGGTTACAGAAAAAATTTTAAGATCAAGCCCTAAATTTATAAATTATTTAGCTCCAGCTTGCGGATGGTTGCTTACTATCTTAGCAGGAACAGGAAATGCAGTATTTTCTTTAATGCCTGTTGTAGTTGATGTTGCAAAATCTCAAAATATAAAACCTAGTGTTCCACTTTCATTAATGGTTGTTTCTTCGCAAATTGGAATCACTGCTTCTCCTGTGAGTGCAGCTGTGGTTTATATGAGCGGGGTTTTAGAACCACTAGGATGGAATTATCCAACTTTAATTGGAATTTGGATTAGCACAACTTTTATAGCTTGTATGCTTACAGCTTTTATAGTGAGTTTAATCACTCCTATGGATTTAAGCAAAGATAGCGTTTATCAAGAACGCTTAAAAGCAGGACTTGTTAAAGATGCAGGAGCTATTTTACATGGTGAAGATAAACCAGGTGCTAAACTTTCAGTGGTAATTTTCTTGATCACTGTTTTGGCAGTTGTACTTTATGCAACCGCAATTTCAAGCAATATTAAATGGATTGATCCTGTTGTGGTTCCAAGAGATGCAGCTATTATGAGCTTTTTACTTACTGCAGCAACTTTGATCACTTGGCTTTGTAAAGTTGAACCAGGTAAAATTCTTGATACCAGTGTATTTAAAAGTGGTATGACTGCTTGTGTTTGCGTTTTTGGTGTAGCATGGCTTGGAAATACTTTTGTTGCAGGACACGAAGCTTCTATTAAAGAAGTAGCAGGCGACTGGGTTAAACAAACCCCTGCTATGTTAGCAGTTGCATTTTTCTTTGCAAGCATGCTTTTATATTCTCAAGCAGCAACCGCAAAGGCCATTGTACCTGTAATTATCACCGCTTTAGGAATTTCAGCAGCAAATCCGCATGATTCTTATATGCTTGTAGCTTGTTTTGCAGCAGTTTCGGCACTTTTTGTGCTTCCAACTTATCCAACCTTACTTGGTGCTGTGCAAATGGATGATACAGGAACGACTAGAATTGGTAAATTTATATTTAATCACTCATTCTTTATACCAGGGGTTTTAGCTATTGCAATTGCTGTAGCATTAGGCTTTGTATTAGCTCCTATGCTTATTTAAATCAAACCCTAGGTTTTTCTCTCCTAGGGTTAAAATTTTTTCATTAGTTTTTAAGTATATACTACGCTATAATATTCATTTTTAATTTTCTTTAAGAAAGGAATTTAATGAAGATAAAAGTTGGGTTGATTTTTTCAGGTATTGCTTGCCTTTTTTTAACAGCTTGTGTTAATCAGGTTAAACAAAATACAACATTTGAAAATACTTTAACACAAAAATATTGTGGTGATGATTTTTTCAATCAAAATTTAGAAAAAATTAAAAAAAATGATGATGTCATTTATACAGGATTAAATGCAGGTTTGATTGCTAGAAATTGTGGTGATTTTAATAAAAGTAATGTATTTTTTGATGCTGTAGAAGAATCTTATAAATATGATGTGGATTTAGAAAATGTAAGCCCTAAAGCAGCTAAATTTATTGGTACAACCTTGCTTAATGATAATATAGTAGATTATGATGGTTCTTTATATGAAAGAATTATGGTTAATATATATAAAGCTCTAAACTATATGGAAGAAGATGATTATGAAAATGCAAGAGTTGAGTTTAATCGTGCTTTAATGCGTCAAGATAAGGCAAAAGAATATTTTGCTAAAGAAATTGAAAAAAATCGTGCTGATTTAGATAAGGCAAAAGAAGATAAAAATTATGATAAAAATATGAATGAAAATTCAAAAGTTATAGAAGCGCAATATGATAACTTATTTAAAGAATTTGATACAACAAAAAATTTCATAAATCCTTATGCGACTTATCTTGCTTCAATATTTTTCTTTATGGATAAAGATTATAGAAAAGCTGCAGATTTATTTAGAGAAGTATCTATTATTTATCCAAAAAACAAAACTATCAAAAAAGAGGCTAAAATTTTTAAAGAATATGCCACAAAAATAAAAGTTAAAAAAGCTAAAAAATATGTTTTTGTAGTTTATGAAAATGGATTTGGTGTAGTTAAGGATGAATTTGCTTTAACCTTACCTTTTATAGTGGATAAAAAAATTATTAGCACAAATATTGCTTTACAAACCTTAAAAAAAAGGGAAGCTTCTTTTGCAAATTTAAATATAAATGGTCAAAATACAAATGATTTTGTAGATTTAGACAATATTGTCGCTACTGAATTTAAAATAAATATGCCTGCAATGATTGCTAAAGCCTTAGCTCAAACTATAATTAAAACCACTTTAAATGTAGCTGTTGCAAATAATGACTCTACAGGTGGATGGCTAAGTCTTGCAACAGCAGTAGCAACTGCTGCAACCAATAAAGCTGATGTGCGTTCTTGGAGAGGTTTACCAAAAAGTATTGCCATAGCAACAATAGAAAACGACGGAAATTTAGAAATCAAAGATCCACAAGGCAATATTTTGTTTCAAAAATCATTGGATAAAAATAAAAATGCTCTTGTGATAGTGCGTTCTTTTGCTCCGTATTTACCCGCAAGTGTTGCTATCATGGAAAAATAAGGCTAAAAGATGAAAAAAAATATTTTATTTATTTTAATGTTTTTACTTAGTGCTTGTGCACCAAGTTATCAAATAAATTCAAATCAAAATACTGTAATTTTAGGTTCAAATTTACCAAAAAGTTTAGTAAAACAATTTCAAAAGCGTATAAATAGCAATGGTTATTTAGAATTTGAAGTGATTTTGCGCAGTACTTTTGCTAAAGATGTAATTTATAAAGTAGATTGGTTAGATAAAGATGGTTTTGTGCTAAGAGATGTTTTAAATGAGGACTATCAAGCCCTTAGAATTCCAGCAGGACAAGAGGTAATTCTTCGTAAACTTGTATCTGATACAAGAGCGAAGGAGTTTAGATTAGAAATTAAAGCAAAAAATTAATCTCATTTTAGGAAGGATAAATCATGAAAAAAACAAAAATTTTAGGAACAGCTCTTATTGGAGCTTTGCTTTTTAGTGGTTGTGCGCAAACAGCTTATACAGATGGAAAGGCAAGTCAGATAAAAAAAGGCGATGCTTTAACCTTGGGTCTTGATAGACAAGATTTTGAAAGTGCAGCTGAAACTATGATAAATAGTATGTTAAGCGATCCTGCTTTTGCAAATATTAAACCAGGTACAAGAAAGGTTATTGCTATTGGTAGGGTTGTGAATGATACCCCGCAAAGAATCGATACTGAAAAACTCACCGCAAAAATCACTTCTGCATTAAGAAAATCAGGTAAATTTGTTCTAACTTCAGCAGTTGCTGCAGGCGGAGCACTTGATAGCATGAGTGAAGATGTAAGAGAATTAAGAGATAATGATGAGTTTAATCAAAAAACCATAGCAAAAAAAGGGACATTGGTATCGCCTGATTTTTCTCTTGCGGGTAAAATTAGACAAGATAATGTAAAACTTAGCAATGGTAAAACTCAAGTAGAATACTTTTTCTTGTTAAGACTTACTGATTTAACATCAGGTTTAGTTTATTGGGAAGATGAACAAACTATTGATAAAACCGGTTCTAGTAAATCAGTTACTTGGTAAAATAAAAATTAATTTATGAATAAAATTTTTTAGCTCAAGTGTTTAGCTTGGGCTTTTTTTATGATTTTTAAAAGGATACGAAATGAAAAAAATATTATTTATCGGCTCTTTAGTTATGGCAAGTTTACTTTATGCACAAGGTTCCCAGCCTGTAGAAATTACACAACAAGATATAAATACTCAAAATGAAATGTCTGACGCAAGTACTAAGGATATTACCCCAAAATCAATTGAAGATTTTTTTGAAGAATTTGCGGATAATTTCGGTATAGAATATGGTATAACCAAAGATGGAAAAACTTTTTATACAGGAAAAAGTACTGTTGCTGTAAATGATACTGATCCACAATTTGCACAAGCTTTACAAAATGCTTACCAAAAAGCAATGTTAAATTTGCAAAGCGAATTTATAAGAGATGCTTTTGGAAGAATTGCTACAAGCAAGATTCAAAATTATGAAGCAGACAATTCTACTAATGCTAAGGAATTTGATGAATTGCCAAAAGGTGATAAGGTTGATCAAATTTTAAATAAACTTACACAATTAGCTGGTGCTCAGCTTGATAAGGCATTAAAAGATTTAGGTATAGATACAAATTCTTTAAGCGAAGACAGAAAAAAGACTTTATTAAAGCAAGAATTTCTTAATAAAACTATGACAAATGCCATAGGTTCTATGAGTGGACTTGTTCCTGTGCAAACTATAGTTACACAAAGAAGAGGTGAGTATGATGTAGGTGTTATTGCTGTTATTTCCAATAAAACTCGCCAATTAGCAAAAGATATGGCACTAGCAAGACAGAGTGCTATTAAGGGTAAAGGCAAGGCAATAAGTGAGTATCTGCCAAAAGATACAAAAGGCTTTTTAAATGAATATGGAATTCGCTTAGTTTATGATGAAAATGGTGCACCTATTATTTTAAGTTATGGAAACTGGGGTTATGTAGCAGATCCTAGTAATGCTAAAAAAACAAATATTTTAGAAGATAGAGCCAAAGAAACAGCACTTACTATGGCTGATGCTGCTATTATAGAGTTTATTAATACAAATTTAAGTCTTAAAGATGAAAGAACAACTGGTGATACTTACGAGGAAATCATCAAACAAAGTATTAATGTTAATGATAGTTCCACTCAAGAACAAACTCAAAACGTAACAAATATTATTGATAAAGTAAATAGTAAAATAAAAGCAAGCGCAAGCGGTAAAATTCGTGGTATTCGTACTCTTAAAAAATGGAGCTATACAAGTGAAAATGGTATTGAACATGTAGGAGCTGTGAGATTTTATTCTTATGAAAATTTAACTAACACAAATGAGGCTTTAAATTCAAAGTCAAATGCAACAAAAAATGAAGCTAAAAAATCTTCTAGCATACAAAGAAGTTCTAATGTTGTAAATAGCATGGATGATTTTTAAAGGTAAAAGATGAAAATAATTAAAATTCTTTTTTTAGGCTTATTTTTAAGCCTAAGTCTTAATGCTAAAGTTATAACCACAACTTCAACAAAATCAAGCACAGGTGAAGGCACAGGCTTGACCAGGGAAGATGCGATAAACAATGCCATTATAGAGGCTATAGGAAAAATGAGCGGAGTAAGCATCAATTCTCTTAAGAAATCTAACACTAGCGTTTCAACTGATAATTCAGGTTCAAACATACAAGATAATTACAGCGAGCAAATTTCAAAAGCCACCAAAGGTAGAGCCGATACTTATGAAATCAATAGTGTTGAACAAGATACAAATGGTAAATATACAGTCAATGTAACGATTTTTAAAACCACAACAACAAAAAAGTATCAAGCTCCAGGTTTAAGTGCAGATAATAGAAGAAGTATTACTGTTTTTGATTCTACTCCAGATGCTGCAAAAAGAGGCATAGGCTCAGCTTTACAACAAAAAATCATTTCTGATTTATTGCAAAGTCGTAAATTTAATGTTTTAGACCGTGATTTTAGTGGCTATTATGAAATGGAAAAAGCTTTAATCAAAAGTGGTGACGCAGCTAGTGATGAAGTTTATAAACTTAAAAATGTGTTAGCAACTGATTATATTTTATTGTTTTCTATTTCAGGACTTGAAGGTAAACAAAAAACAAGCAATTTAACAGGAAAAAGCAAAACTGAAATTGAAGTTATCGTAGATTATCGTGTGCTTTTATTTGCTACAAGACAAATTAAATTTTCTAATACTTTAAGTATGAAAGTCAATCTTAAAGACAATAGTCTTAGCGCCAATGAAGCTGCACTCAAACAAATTGCAAATCGTATTGCAGGAGATATTTTAAATGCAATTTATCCTTTGAAAGTTGCAAGCGTTGAAAACAATGAAGTAGTATTTTCTCAAAGCTTAAATCAAGGTGATGTTTATGAATGTTTTGCTCTTGGGAAGGTTATAAAAGATACTTATACAAAAGAAAATACAGGAAGAGTAGAAAGCAAAACAGGAAGTATTGAAATCACTCGCACAAGCCCTAAACTTTCTTATGCAAAAATCACAGAAGGTAGTGTAAAAGTAGGCGATATTTGTAGACCTTTAATCGGTAGCAATAGTGGAAATGGCTACACTATAGGTCGTGATGCAAATTATCAAACCCAAGAAGGTGGCGGAGTAAATCTAGGCTTTTAAATTTTTAGAGTTTGATTTTTCTCAAACTCTAAATCCTTTCTTAAATTCATCAAAAATTAAAGAAAAATTTTGTAAAATCGAAATTTTATTAAACCACTAAAGCTTTTAAATCCGTTATTGCGGTGCTTTATGGTACTACCAATTTATAAGGAAAAGCAATGTATGCTATTATCAAACACAGCGGAAAGCAATACAAAGTAAGTGTTGGCAATGAGCTAAAACTAGATCACTTTGAAGCTGAAAGCAAAGCAAATATTGAAGTAAGCGAAGTTCTTGCTATCAATGATAAAGAATTAAAGGTAGGTGCACCTTTCGTAGCAGGTGCAAAAGTTGTTTTGGAAGTGATCAATCACGGAAAAGATAAAAAAGTTGTGATTTACAAAAAAAGACGCAGAAAAGATTCTAAACTCAAACGCGGTTTTAGAAGACAATTTACTCGCGTTGTAGTAAAAGATATCAAAGCTTAAGGAGTAAAGAATGGCACACAAGAAAGGTCAAGGTTCAACTCAAAATAACCGCGATTCCATAGGTCGTCGTTTAGGTGTTAAAAAATTTGGTGGCGAGTTTGTTAGAGCTGGAAATATCATCATCCGCCAAAGAGGAACTGCAACTCATGCAGGTAACAATGTAGGCATGGGAAAAGATCATACTATCTTTGCTCTAATTGATGGTTTTGTAAAATTCGAAAGAAAAGACAAAGATAGAAAAAAAGTTTCTGTATATCCTGCATAAGTTTTTAGGACGCTTTTTAGCGTCTTGAAAACTTTAAATTTATAAATTTAACTTCTTTTATTTACTCAAATTTAGCTTTATAAATTTAAAGTCAAAGGCAATTTAAATGTTTATTGATAGTGTTAAAATTACTTTAGCTTCAGGCGATGGTGGCAAAGGTGCTGTAAGTTTTCGCCGTGAAAAACATGTTCCACTTGGTGGCCCTGATGGAGGAGATGGTGGAAATGGTGGTGATATTATTTTCGTATGTGATAATAATACCCACACTCTTGTAAATTTCAAAGGCAAAAGAGAATTACGCGCGCAAAATGGTGCTGGTGGAATGGGACGCAATAAAAATGGCAAAAAGGGTGAAAATTTAGAACTTATAGTGCCCGAAGGAACGCAAGTTATCGATGTACAAACCAATGAAATTTTACTTGATCTTACCAAAGAAGGACAAAGAGAGCTTTTTTTAAAAGGTGGAAAAGGTGGACTTGGCAACACCCATTTTAAACACGCCACCAATCAACGCCCCGATTACGCACAACCTGGTATAAAAGGAGAAAGTCGCTTGGTCAGACTCGAACTTAAACTTATTGCCGATGTAGGGCTTGTGGGCTTTCCAAATGTGGGAAAATCTACTCTTATAAGCGTTGTTTCAAATGCAAAACCTGAAATTGCAAATTATGAATTTACCACCCTTACTCCAAAACTTGGACTCGTAGATGTAGATGAGTATAATTCCTTTGTTATGGCTGATATTCCAGGGATTATCGAAGGAGCAAGTGGGGGTAAAGGCTTAGGACTTGCCTTTTTAAAGCACATAGAAAGAACGAGCTTTTTACTTTTCGTGCTAGATCCTATGAGGCAAATGCCTTTAAAAGAACAATTTATAGTACTAAGAAAAGAACTTGAAAAATTTTCCAATGAACTTTTTGGGCGTAAATTTGGCATCATGATTTCAAAAAGTGATAGTGTGAATTTAGGAGAAGAATTTGCCGAGCAAATTACTTTAAACATTAATGAGTTAGAAAATTATCTCAAAGAAATAAATAACCCACAAAGTTTTTTAATCAAAGTTTCAAGCCTTGAAAAAACAGGACTTAAAGAACTTAAATTCATGCTTTTAGAAGAAATTAAAACTTTAAGAAATAATAAATAAAAATTTTAACAATCTAGGAAGTGTTTTATATTAAAAATTTCAAACACTCCCTATTTTTTCAAAAAATAACTAGTTTATATGAAATTTTGGCTAAAATTATAAAAATTTTTCAAGGAATAAGCATGAAAAGAATAGTTGTTAAAGTGGGTTCTCATGTGATTAGCGAAGAAAACACTTTAAGTTTTGAGCGTCTTAAAAATTTAGTCGCATTTTTAGCTAAACTCATGGAAAAATATGAAGTGATTTTAGTAACTTCAGCGGCTATTTCAGCAGGACACACCAAACTAGATATCGATAGAAAAAATCTCATCAATAAACAAGTTTTAGCCGCTATTGGACAACCTTTTTTAATCAGTGTTTATAACGAGCTTTTAGCCAAATTTAATAAACTAGGTGGACAAATTTTACTTACAGGTAAGGATTTTGACTCTAGAAAAGCTACCAAACACGCAAAAAATGCTATCGATATGATGATAAATTTAGGAATTTTACCTATTATCAATGAAAATGACGCTACAGCTATAGAAGAAATTGTCTTTGGTGATAATGATAGCTTAAGTGCTTATGCTACGCATTTTTTTGATGCGGATTTGCTTGTGATTTTAAGCGATATTGATGGATTTTATGATAAAAATCCTAGTGAATTTAGTGATGCAAAGCGTTTAGAAAAAATCACTCATATTAAAGAAGAATGGCTACAAGCAACCATAAAAACAGGTAGTGAGCACGGAACAGGTGGCATAGTAACCAAACTTAAGGCAGCTAAATTTTTACTTGAACACAATAAAAAAATGTTTTTAGCAAGTGGCTTTGATTTAAGTGTGGCAAAGACATTTTTATTAGAAGATAAACAAATAGGTGGAACTTTGTTTGAGTGATTAATTTATTAAATTCTCTTTTAAAATCAAATAAGCTATAATTAAAACTTTTAATTTCACACAAAGCGAAAAAATGAAAAAAATTATTTTTATGGGCACTCCATCTTACGCAACTTGTATTTTAAAAGCACTAGTAGAAAATGAAAATTTTAAACTCGTAGCACTTTTTACTCAGCCTGATAAAGCCGTAGGTAGAAAGCAAATTTTAACTCCAAGTGATACTAAGGCTTTTTTAAGTCAAAATTATCCTAGTATTCCTATTTTTACTCCAAGTTCTTTAAAAGATAAAAATATTATAAGAGAGATTAAGGATTTAAATCCTGATTTTATCGTGGTTGCTGCCTATGGAAAAATTTTACCTAAAGCCATTTTGGATTTAGCGCCTTGTGTGAATTTGCACGCTTCTTTACTTCCAAAATACCGTGGTGCCAGTCCGATCCAAAGTGCAATTTTAAATAAAGATGAAAAAAGTGGAGTTTGCACCATGCTCATGGAAGAAGGGCTTGACACAGGTGCTATACTTGAAAGCTTAGAATGTGATATAAAAGATAAAAATTCAAGTGAAGTTTTTGAACTTTTAGCAAATTTGGCCGCTAAGCTGATCCTCTCTACTCTTTTAAATTTTGATAAAATCACCCCTAAAAAACAAGAGGAAAGTCTAGCAACGCTTTGTAGAAAAATCAAAAAAGAAGATGGGCTTATAAATTTGCAAAATGCAAGAGAACTTTATCAAAAATATCTAGCTTTCACCCCTTGGCCTGGAGTTTTCTTGGAAAATGGACTTAAATTCTTAGAACTTGAACTTGTGGATGAATTAAAACAAAATGCTAAGATGGGTGAAATTTTAGAATTAGAAAAAGAAAGTTTTTTGCTTGCTTGCAAACAAGGAGTTTTGCGTATTAAAAAACTTCAAGAAAGTGGAAAAAAAGCTCTTGATGGTAGGACTTATTTAAATGGAAAAAGGCTTAAAAGTGAAGATAGTTTGTGTTGAAAGTATAGACTCAACTCATCTTTTTTTATGCAAGCAAATACGCAATGGAAAGATTGATGAAAATTTTGCTATTTATGCTTTAGAACAAATAAATGGAGTTGGAAGTAGGGAAAATTCTTGGCAGAGCTCTAAAGGAAATTTACATCTTTCTTTCTGTATTAAAGAAGAAGACTTGCCAAAAGATTTACCTTTAGCTTCTGTGAGTATTTATTTTGCTTATTTACTTAAAGAAGTTTTACAAGAAAAAGGTTCTAAAATTTGGCTTAAATGGCCTAACGATTTATATTTAGATGATAAAAAAGCTGGAGGGGTTATAAGTGCTAAAATTTCAAATTTTATCATAGGCGGTATGGGTTTAAATCTGAAATTTGCACCCCAAAATACAGCTTTATGCGATATAGAAATTTCGCTTAAAGATTTAGTGAGTGAGTTTTTGCAAAAAGTAGAAAAAAAAATTTTATGGAAGAATATTTTTAGCAAGTATATGTTAGAATTCGAAAAATCAAGAAAATTTAGCGTCCATCATGAAGGTAAAGTTTTTTCACTTGAAAATTCTTTTTTGTATGAAGATGGTTCAATTTTACTAGGCGATAAAAGGGTGTATAGTTTAAGATGAGCGAAATTATTACAATAGCAAATCAAAAAGGTGGAGTAGGAAAGACTACAACAGCAGTAAATTTAGCCGCTTCTTTGGCTGTGGCTGAAAAAAAAGTACTTTTGATTGATGTTGATCCGCAAGCTAATGCGACTACAGGACTTGGTTTTAATCGTAATAATTATGAGTATAATATTTACCATGTTTTTATAGGAAGAAAAAAGCTTTCAGATATTATTTTAAAAACAGAATTGCCACAACTTCATTTAGCTCCTTCAAATATAGGTCTTGTAGGTATAGAACAAGAGCTTGCTAAAGGTGAAAATAATGAGAAAAAAATGCTTCTTAAAAATCAAATTCAAGAAGTGATTGATGAGTATGATTTTATTATTATTGATTCTCCACCTGCTCTTGGAAGTATTACTATAAATGCTTTTGCAGCAAGCGATAGTGTAATTATCCCTATACAGTGTGAATTTTATGCGCTTGAGGGTGTAGCTATGGTTTTAAATACAATTAAAATTATCAAAAAAACTATTAATTCTAAACTTAGGGTTCGTGGATTTTTACCGACAATGTATAGCTCTCAAAATAATCTTTCTAAAGATGTTGTAGATGATTTGAAACAAAATTTTAAAAAACAACTTTTTACTATTAATGGAAACGAAGATGATTTTATTGTGATCCCTCGCAATGTAAAACTTGCAGAAAGTCCAAGTTTTGGAAAGCCTATAATTCTTTATGATATTAAATCACCAGGTTCTGTTGCTTATCAAAATTTGGCGTATTCTATATTAGGATAATTATAATGGGGTTAAATAAAGATAGGGGTTTAAGTAGTTTAATCAGTGATATGGATACTGTTTATAGTAAAGAATTGGGTTTTGATAAAAATCAAAGCACTATGATAGAAATTGATCAAATTTCACCTAATCCATTTCAGCCAAGAAAGAATTTTGATCAAGAAGCTTTAGATGAGCTTGCTAATTCTATCAAAGAATTTGGACTTATTCAGCCTATTATTGTATTTAAAAAAAATAATAAATTTATTTTAATTGCTGGAGAACGTCGCTTAAGAGCAGTGAAAGCATTAGGAAAAAAAGAAATTCTAGCTTTTATTGCTGATATTGATGAGAATAAGCTTAGAGAATTGGCTCTTATTGAAAATATACAAAGAGAGAATTTAAACCCTATTGAGCTTGCTAATTCTTATAAGGATTTAATGCAAGTTCATAAAATTACTCAAGAGAATTTAGCAGAACTTATTCATAAGTCTCGCACTCAAATAACAAATACTTTAAGACTTCTGAATTTAGATATTAGAACTCAAGAGTTGATTGCTTCTGGAAAAATTTCTCAGGGTCATGCTAAAGTTTTGGTTGGTTTAGATCAAAAAGATGAAAAAATGTTAGTTGATAGCATAATAGGTCAAAAACTTAATGTTAGAGATACTGAAAAAATAGTTAAAAAAATAAAAAATAATGAAAGCTTACCTAATCAAGAATTTGAAGATGAAATAAAAAAATTAAAACAAATACTAAATCGCTTTGGATTTGACTGCAAAAATAAAAATAATGATTTTGTAATTCATTTAGAAAATATTGATAAAATTAAAAAATTAATCAAAATGCTTGAAAAGTTTTAACCAAAATCTTAGCTTTTTTATGGTAAAATAGTCCTTCAAAAATTCTAACCAAGGAGAATTATGTTTGAAGATATGCATCCTTCCATAATGCTTGCTACTATAGCTATTTTTTTGGCTATGATAGTTATTTTAAATAGTATGCTGTATAAGCCGCTTTTAAAATTTATGGATGAAAGAAATGATTCTATAAAAAATGATGAGAATAAAGTAAAAGAAAATTCTCAAGAAGTTTTATGTGTGAATGATGAATTAGAAGTTATTCATATTAACACTAGAGAAGAAATTCAAAAAATCAAACAAAGTGCTATAGCTGCTGCTAAAGAAGAGGCAGAGCAAATTCTTAGAAGCAAGAAAGAAGAATTAGAAAGAAAAATGGCCAGCTTTTATGCAGATTTAGCTATTCAAAAAAAAGAGTTACAAGAACATTTAAACATACATTTACCTGAGCTTAAGCAAGCTTTGCAAAATAACATAAAGAAAATTTAAGAGGAGAGAAATGAGTAAGTTATTATTTATTATATTTTTGCTACCTTTGTATGCTTTTGGTGCATCAAACGGTAGTGGAGAATATGATATTATTCCAAGGACTATTAATTTTCTAATTTTTGTGGGTATATTGTATTATTTTGTTGCAACTCCATTTAAAAATTTTTACAAAAACCGTATTGTAAAAATTTCTTCTAAACTTGATGAAATTCAAAAAAAACTTTTAGAAAGTAAAGCTAAGAAATTAGATACAATGAAAAAACTTGAAGAAGCTAAGGCAAGTGCTGCTGCCGCTTTAATTACAGCAAAAAAAGAAGCTGAAATCTTAGTTGAAAATATTAAGAAAGAAACTCAAGATGAGTTAGATTTACTTCAAAAACATTTTGAGGAACAAAAAGATTATGAATTTAGAAAAATGGAAAAAGAATTAGTATCAAATACTTTAAATGAAATTTTTTCTGATCCAAATATGACATTAAAACAGAGTGAAATAATAGAACTTATGATGAAGAAGGTATCTTAAATATGGAAAATATAATTGCAAGAAGATATGCAAAAGCGATAGCTTCAAGAGCTGATATAAATGATTTTTATCAGAATTTGTGTATTTTAAATTCTGCTTTTGTTTTGCCAAAATTTAAAAATATTATAGAATCTAATGAGATTAAAAAAGAAAGAAAAATGGAATTTCTTGATTCTTTTTTTGATATTAAAAATTCTAGTTTTCAAAATTTTTTAAGACTTTTGATTGAAAATTCAAGATTAGAATGCATTCCTCAAATAGTTAAAGAACTTGAAAGACAAAAAGCTTTTAAAGAAAATATTTTTGTTGGTATTGTATATTCTAAAGAAAAATTAAGTCAAGAAAATCTTAAAGATCTTGAAGTCAAACTTAACAAAAAATTTGATGCAAATATTAAACTAAATAATAAAATCAGTCAAGATGATAGTGTTAAAATAGAATTAGAAGAATTAGGTTATGAACTTTCTTTTTCTATGAAAGCTCTTCAAAATAAGCTAAACGAATATATATTGAAAATTATCTAAGGAGAAAAAGTAAATGAAATTTAAAGCTGATGAGATCAGTTCAATAATCAAAGAAAGAATTGAAAATTTTGATTTAAATCTTGAAATTGAAGAAACAGGAAAGATTATTTCTGTAGCTGATGGTGTTGCTAAGGTATATGGACTTAAGAATATTATGGCTGGAGAAATGGTAGAATTTGAAAATGGTGATAAAGGAATGGCCTTAAACCTTGAAGAGTCGAGTGTAGGTATTGTTATACTTGGAAAAGGAGAAGGTTTAAAAGAAGGTGCTTCTGTAAAAAGACTTAAGAAATTACTTAAAGTTCCAGTAGGTGAGGCTTTGATTGGCCGTGTTGTAAATGCTTTAGGTGAGCCAATTGATGCTAAAGGTGTGATCAATGCTAATGAATATCGTTTTGTTGAAGAAAAAGCAAAAGGTATTATGGCGAGAAAAAGTGTTCATGAGCCTTTACATACAGGAATTAAAGCTATTGATGCGCTTGTGCCAATTGGTCGTGGTCAAAGAGAGCTTATCATAGGTGATAGACAAACAGGTAAAACTACTGTTGCTGTTGATACTATTATATCTCAAAGAGGCCAAGGAGTTATCTGTATATATGTTGCAATTGGTCAAAAGCAAAGTACAGTGGCACAAGTGGTTAAAAGACTAGAAGAACATGGTGCTATGGAATATACTATTGTTGTAAATGCCGGTGCTTCAGATCCTGCGGCTTTACAGTACTTAGCTCCATATACTGGTGTAACCATGGGTGAATTTTTTAGAGACAACGCAAAACATGCTTTAATTGTTTATGATGATTTGAGCAAGCATGCTGTAGCTTATCGCGAAATGTCTTTGATTTTACGTCGTCCTCCAGGTCGTGAAGCTTATCCAGGCGATGTTTTTTACCTTCATTCAAGATTGCTTGAAAGAGCAAGCAAGCTAAATGATGAATTAGGTGCTGGTTCTTTGACGGCATTGCCGATAATTGAAACACAAGCAGGAGATGTTTCTGCTTATATTCCAACTAATGTTATTTCAATTACAGATGGACAAATTTTCTTAGAAACTGATTTATTTAACTCAGGAATTCGTCCTGCAATTAATGTTGGTTTATCAGTATCTCGTGTAGGTGGGGCTGCTCAAATTAAAGCTACAAAACAAGTTTCAGGCACATTAAGACTTGACCTTGCTCAATATAGAGAGCTTCAAGCTTTTGCACAATTTGCTAGTGATTTAGATGAGGCAAGTAGAAAACAACTTGAACGTGGACAAAGAATGGTTGAACTCTTAAAACAACCACCTTATTCTCCGCTTAGCGTTGAAAAACAAGTAGTTTTAATTTTTGCAGGAACCAAAGGTTTCTTAGATGATATTGCTGTTTCTAGAATTAAGGAATTTGAAGATGGAATTTATCCTTTTATTGAGGCAAAACATCCAGATATTTTTGAGCAAATTCGCTCTAAAAAAGCTTTAGATTCTGATTTGGAAGAAAAACTAGCTAAAGCCATTAATGAGTTTAAAGCAAATCATTTATAAGGTCTTTTATGTCTAATTTAAAAGAAATTAAAAGAAAAATTAAAAGTGTTCATAACACTCAAAAGACTACAAATGCTATGAAGCTAGTTTCTACTGCTAAGTTAAAAAAAGCAGAAGAAGCAGCTAAAAGATCAAAAATTTATGCACAAAAAATCGATGAAATTTTGAGTGAAATTTCATTTCAGATCAATAAAATTGTTCACAATGAAGATGATGTGCGTTTATCTTTGTTTCATAAAAAAGAACAAATTAAAACCGTAGATTTAATATTTATCACTGCAGATAAAGGCTTATGCGGTGGTTTTAATATTAAGACTTTAAAAACAGTAAGTGAAATGCTAAAAGAATATGAAGCAAAAAATATTAATATTCGTCTTAGAGCTATAGGTAAAACTGGGATTGAATATTTTAATTTTCAAAAAATAGAATTGTTAGAGAAATATTTCCATCTTAGTTCTAGTCCTGATTATGAGAAAGCATGTGAAGTAATTCATGCTGCTGTAGATGATTTTTTAAATGGAAATACAGATGAAGTGATTTTAGTTCATAATGGTTATAAAAATATGATTACCCAAGAACTTAAAATTAATCATCTTATTCCAGTTGAACCAAAGAGTATTGAACAGACTCATAATTCTCTTTTAGAGCTTGAACCAGAAGGAACTGAGCTTTTAGAAGATTTAATGAAAACATATTTTGAGTATAATATGTATTATGCGTTAATCGATTCTTTGGCGGCAGAGCATAGTGCAAGAATGCAAGCTATGGATAATGCAACTAATAACGCAAAGGCAAGAGTGAAACAACTAAATTTAGCTTATAACAAAGCAAGACAAGAATCTATTACCACTGAGCTTATAGAAATTATCAGTGGTGTTGAATCAATGAAATAGTAAATTTTAAGGAGAAGATAAATAATGCAAGGATTTATTTCACAGGTATTAGGTCCGGTTGTTGATGTAGATTTTAACGACTATTTACCTCAAATTAATGAAGCAATTGTTGTAAATTTTGAAAGCGAAGGAAAAAAACATAAACTTGTTTTAGAAGTAGCAGCTCATTTAGGAGATAATAGAGTTAGAACTATTGCTATGGATATGACAGATGGTTTGGTAAGGGGCTTAAAAGCTGAGGCTTTAGGTGCTCCTATTAGTGTTCCTGTTGGTGAGAAAGTTTTAGGAAGAATTTTCAATGTTACTGGAGATTTGATCGATGAAGGTGAAGAAATTTCTTTTGATAAAAAATGGGCAATTCATAGAGATCCACCAGCTTTTGAAGATCAAAGCACAAAAAGTGAGATTTTTGAAACAGGGATTAAAGTTGTAGATTTACTTGCTCCTTATGCAAAAGGTGGTAAAGTAGGTCTTTTTGGTGGTGCAGGTGTTGGTAAAACTGTTATTATTATGGAGCTTATTCACAATGTTGCATTTAAGCATAGCGGCTATTCTGTATTTGCAGGTGTGGGTGAGAGAACTCGTGAAGGAAATGACCTTTATAATGAAATGAAAGAAAGTAATGTTTTAGACAAAGTTGCTCTATGTTATGGACAAATGAATGAACCACCAGGGGCAAGAAATCGTATTGCTTTAACAGGTTTAACAATGGCTGAGTATTTTAGAGATGAAATGGGTCTTGATGTGCTTATGTTTATTGATAATATCTTTAGATTTTCACAATCAGGTTCTGAAATGTCAGCACTTTTAGGAAGAATTCCATCAGCTGTGGGTTATCAACCAACCTTAGCAAGTGAAATGGGTAAATTCCAAGAAAGAATTACTTCAACTAAAAAAGGCTCAATCACTTCAGTTCAAGCTGTTTACGTTCCAGCTGATGACTTAACCGACCCAGCTCCAGCAACTGTTTTTGCTCACTTAGATGCTACAACGGTTTTAAATAGAGCTATTGCTGAAAAGGGTATTTATCCTGCAGTTGACCCACTTGACTCAACTTCAAGAATGCTTGACCCAAATATCATTGGAGAAGAACATTATAAAGTTGCTCGTGGTGTTCAATCAGTGCTTCAAAAATACAAAGATTTACAAGATATCATCGCCATTTTAGGTATGGATGAGCTTAGCGAAGAGGATAAACTTGTAGTTGAAAGAGCAAGAAAGATTGAAAAATTCTTATCACAACCATTTTTCGTTGCAGAAGTTTTCACAGGTAGCCCAGGAAAATATATAAGCCTTGAAGATACAATAGCAGGATTTAAGGGAATTTTAGAAGGTAAATATGATCATTTACCAGAAAATGCTTTCTATATGGTTGGAAATATAGATGAAGCTATTGCAAAAGCGGATAAATTAAAAGGTTAATTTATGAACGATTTGATTAATTTCGAGATAGTTACGCCTTTGGGTGTAATCTATCAAGGAGAAGTAAAATCTGTTACTTTACCGGGTAGTGAAGGAGAATTTGGCGTGCTTAAAGGACATGCTGCTTTGGTTTCTTCTTTAAAATCTGGAGTAATTGATATTGAAAAAGCTGATTTAAACCATGAATTAATTGCTATTGATGCTGGACATGCAAAGGTAGATGAAGATAAGATTTGCGTGTTAGCAAAGGGTGCGGTTTGGGTTTGTGGAAGTGATGAAAGTGAGATTGAAAAAAATCTTGCTCAAGCAAAAGATTTGATTAAATCTATGAGTTCTGATAATGCAGCTTTAGCAGCAACTTTTTCAAAACTTGATAATGTAAGGATGCATTAATGAATTTTGAAGCTATATTTTATTTTTTCAATAGTTCAAGTATTATTACTTATATAGTTTTATTATGGCTTTCTTTATATTTTATTTTAGCATTTAGTATTTTGTTTGCTAGATTGACTTATTTGGCTACATGGAGAAATAAAGAAAAAGAAAGTTTAGAAACTTTGCTCTTGGGTGAGAAGGATTTAAGTCGTACTGATTCGATTTTAAGAAAATGCAATGATACAACTTCAAATCATTTAGAAATCTATAAAAATTTAGCAAGTCGCCGCGCTTCTGCTGGACTTACTTGGCTTAGTATTATTGCTTCAACTTCACCTTTTATAGGTCTTTTTGGGACAGTTATTTCTATACTTGAAACTTTTGGTGGGCTTGGAACTCAAAATTCTTTAAGTATCATAGCTCCTAAAATCAGCGAGGCTTTAGTTGCTACAGGTTGTGGTATTTTAGTAGCAATTCCTGCTTATACATTTCATCTCATCATTAAAAGAAAAGCTTTCGAACTTTTAAGCATTATTGATAGCGAGATTAAAGTTATAAGTTCGAGTAAATAAGGTTAAAAATGCCATTTGATGATGAAAAACCTGAGCTTAATATCACACCTTTAGTAGATATTATGCTTGTATTGCTTGCGATTTTAATGGTAACAGCTCCAAGCATTACTTATGAAGAAAAAATTAATCTTCCACAAGGTAGTCAAAAAAATACTAGCGCTCCAACTGTTAAGAGTTTAATTATTAGTATTAATGCAAAAAAAGAAATTTTTTTAAATCAAGAAAAATACGATTTTATAAGTTTTGCTGACAATATTGCTCAAAGAAAAGCACAATTTAATACCGAAGATCCGGTTTTTATACGCGCTGATAAAAGCTTAAAATATGACGATGTTATTTCAGTCTTAAGAAGTGTAAAAAATTTAGGATTTAATAAAGTTGCTTTACAGACTGAATAATCATGAAAAATTATGGTTTGAGTAATTTAAATTCGTTTTTACTTGCTTTAGCAATATATATTAGTATAGTAATTCTTGTTTTTTTTAGACTTGTAAGCGAGGTTGAACCTGCTATACAATATACCGATATAAAAGATAGTTTTGTAGATATTGAACTTGCTGAACCATCAAAACAAGTTATTACTCAAAGCAACACTCCTAAAGAAATACAAAAACCAACAGAGCAAGTTGATATAGAAAAGCTTTTTGCTCAGACTACAAATAAAACAGTTAAAACAGAAGATATTGACCAAAAGGCGAGTAATTTTAATGAGCTTTTTGGAAATATCAAAGAAATACAAGAAGAAAAGACTACAAAAATTCAATCAAGTGCTAAATCAGGAGCTTCTAGTGCCCCAAAACCTCAAGCTTCTGAACTTGTAAAACAACTTAATGATAGCTTGCTTCAAGAAGAAAGTTCAACACAAGGTGAAAGTACAAAGGCACAAAAAATTGGAATTTATGATGAATTTTTAGGGAAAGTCGTGCGTATTATCACTCAAAGATGGACTCAGTATTATCCAAATAGTGAAAAAATTTCTGTTAAGGTAAAAATTTTTATTGATGAAAATGGAAAATTTGGCTATACTTCAGTTGAAAAAAGTGGGAATCCTTTATATGATGCTAAAGTGGCTGAATTTTTAGAAAGTCAAAAAGGTAAATTTATTACTTATCCTCCGCAAAATAAAAATATAAGCATTACCATGAATTTAAGAGATGAAGCAAAAGTTAAAAATGATTAGGAGAACAAAATGAAAAAAATTGTAGCAATTTTTTTAGTCTTTTTAGGAAGTCTTTGGGCAGAAGATCCGGTTATTGATGTTGTTAATTCTGGTGTGGTTTTACCAAAGATTATCGTTAAAGATAATTCAAATTTAAGTGATGAGAATTTAAAGAAAAGCTTTTATAATATCATTGTGAACGATTTGAAAGTAAGTTCAAACTTTGAAGTTGTTGCTAATGCAACTGAGACAAGTAATTATACTTTTGAATACACTTTAAATAAAAATGGTAACACTTTGAGTTTAAATGTAAAAATAAAAGCTGGCGGTTCTGATAAGTCAGAGCAAACTTATACTTTAAATGGTTTAGAGCAATATCCATTTTTGGCACATAAAAGCGTCAAAGCTTCTGTAAATGCGTTAGGACTTGCACCTGTTGATTGGATGGATCATAAAATTTTGATCGCGAGAAATTCTAGCTCTAAAAAAAGTCAAATTATTATGGCTGATTATACTTTAACTTATCAAAAAGTTATTGTTGATGGTGGGCTTAATTTATTTCCAAAATGGGGAAATAAAGAACAAACTCTATTTTATTATACAGCTTATGATCATGATAAGCCAACTTTATACCGTTATGATTTAAATACCAATAAAGCTAGTAAAATTTTATCAAGTGGCGGTATGGTTGTAGCAAGTGATGTGAGTGTAGATGGAAGTAAACTACTTGTTACCATGGCTCCAAAAGATCAGCCTGATGTTTATTTATATGACTTAAATACCAAAAATCTAACACAATTAACTAATTATTCTGGTATTGATGTTAATGGAAATTTTATTGGCTCAGATGATAGTAAAGTGGTATTTGTAAGCGATCGTTTAGGATATCCTAATATTTTTATGCAAGATTTAAATAGCAATAGTGCTGAACAAGTTGTTTTTCATGGTAGAAACAATTCGGCTGTTTCGACTTATAAAGATTTTTTGGTTTATTCAAGTCGTGAACCAAATCAAGCAGGTGTTTTTAATATTTATTTGATGTCAATTAATAGTGATTATATTCGTCAACTTACAGCAAATGGAAAAAATTTATTTCCAAGATTTTCTAGTGATGGTGGAAGTATAGTATTTATCAAATATTTAGGTGCGCAAAGTGCTTTGGGTGTTATTCGTGTAAATGCAAATAAGACTTTTTATTTTCCTCTTAGGGTTGGAAAAATTCAATCAATTGATTGGTAAAAATTTCAATTTTAGGTTAAAATTAATTAAAAATTAGATATAATAATAAGAATTTATTAACTTTGAAAGGTCATAAATGAAAAAAATTCTTTTTACTTCAATCGCAGCTCTTGCAGTTGTTATTAGTGGTTGTAGCACAAAAAGCACTAGCGTAAGCGGTGATAGTAGTGTTGATTCAAATCGTGGTTCAGGTGGAAGTGATGGTTGGGATATTGATTCAAAAATTTCTCAACTTAATGATACTTTAAATAAAGTATATTTTGATTTTGATAAATTCAACATTCGTCCTGATATGCAAAATGTTGTAAGCACAAATGCTAATATTTTTAACACTGAAGTAAGCGGTGTAAGTATTACTGTTGAAGGAAACTGCGATGAGTGGGGAACCGATGAATATAACCAAGCTCTAGGTTTAAAAAGAGCAAAAGCTGTAAAAGAAGCTTTAATCGCTAAAGGTGTAAATGCTGATAGAATTGCTGTTAAAAGCTATGGAGAAACAAATCCTGTGTGTACTGAAAAAACTAAAGCTTGCGATGCGCAAAACAGACGTGCTGAATTTAAATTATCAAGATAATTAATGAAAAAAATATTCACAGTAGCTCTTCTTGGAGCTACTTTACTTTATGCAGAAAGCTCAGCTTTTGGTGCAGGAGATATAACAAGCAATTCTTCTTATGGTTTAACTTCAAATGAAAAATTATTTAAAGAAAAGTTAGATAATTTAAATAATGAAAATATACAAACAAATGCTAGAATTAATGAAATTAACGAAAGAATCGAGGGTTTACAAAGCACTTTAGAAGGTATAAATTCTCAATATGCCAAATCAAATTCTAGATTAAGTCAAGTTGAAGAGAATAATCAAAATATTGAAAATAATTTTACTAGTGAAATTCAAAAATTAAAGGCTTATGTTGAAGAAAGTAGAAAAATTCAAGAAGCTAATAATAAGCAAGTAAAAAAAGTTTTAGCCGAACTTAGTTTTTTAGTAGATGCTATTAATGCAAATTATGTTTCTAAAAACGAATTAAATGATGCAAATTTAAGCGTTAAAACTATTACACCTAGTGTTGTTGTTTCAACTACAGATTCAAATAGTACCATTGAAAACAATAATACTCAAAATACCCAAGATGATAAAGCAAAACAAATTGATGAATCTTGGAAAAAGAAAAAAAATAATGAAATTTTAGAATTAGCGATAAAAGATGTTGATAAAAATGCTTTTGAAGATTCCAAAGCAAAATTAAATTTTCTCATAACAAAGCAGTATAAACCTGCAAGAGCAAATTTTTGGTTAGGGGAGATCGAGTATAAACAAAAAAATTATAACAATGCTATTGTTTATTATAAAAAAAGTTCTTCTTTGAGTACAAAAGGAGATTATTTCCCAAAACTTTTATATCATACTGCCATTTCATTGGATAAAACAGGTGATACAAAAACAGCAAATGGTTTTTATAAAGCTTTAAAAACTAATTATCCAAATTCACCCGAAGCAAAAGCTTCACCTAATAGAAAATAAATTAAGGAGATAAAATGGCTATAGAAAAAAATAGTGTAGTTTCAATGTTTTATGAGTTAAAAGATGCAAATACAAATGAAGTTTTAGAATCAAATTTATATTCTCAACCTATTTCTTTTATTTTAGGCAAAGGTCAGATTTTAGAAAGCTTAGAAGAAGAAGTGATGAAGCTTGATTGTCCTAGCAATGCTGATGTGGTAATTAAAAAAGAAAAAGGTTTAGGCGAATACGATGAAAATGCCGTTCAAACTTTACCAAAAGAGCAATTTGCAGGTATTGATTTAAAAGTAGGTATGGAGCTTTTTGGCGAAGGTGAAAATGGCGAAACCGTTCGTGTAACTGTAAAAGAAATTGGTGAAAATGATGTGACAATTGACTATAATCATCCTTATGCAGGTCGTGATTTGCTTTTTTCTTTAAATATCGTAGATGCTAGAGTTGCGAGTGAAGATGAAATTCTTACAGGTATTATCGCAGGAAGTCATAGTTGTGGTTGTGGAAGCGGACATGGACACGATCATCATCACGGACATGGACATGGTGGCGGCGGTTGCTGTGGTGGCAGCGGTTGCGGTTGTCATTAATGAATGCTGCGTTTATATTTCCAGGTCAAGGCTCTCAAAGTCTTGGCATGGGAAAAGATTTTTATGAAAACTCTATAAAAGCCAAAGAACTCCTTCAAAACGCAAGTGATTTTTGTAAGATTGATTTTAAACATTTGCTTTTTGAAGAAAACGAAAAACTCAATCAAAGTGAATTTACTCAACCCGCCATCGTTTTAAATTCCTTAATGGCTTATAGTGTTTTACTTGAAAAAAAACCTGATTTAAGTTCGAAATTTGCTTTAGGGCATTCTTTGGGAGAATTTTCAGCCTTAGCTGTCAATGGTGCTTTTGATTTTTTAGAGGCTCTTTCTTTGGTTAATAAAAGAGGGCTTTTCATGCAAGAAGATTGTGCAAAAGTTGAAGCAGGTATGATGGTGGTTTTGGGGCTTGACGATGAAAAGGTTGAAGAGCTTTGTCAAAAAGCACAAAAAGAAAACAAGCAAATTTTCGCTGCAAATTATAACTGCGATGGACAAATCGTTGTAGCAGGTTTAAAACCTGATTTAGCAAGTTATGAAAGTGTATTTAAAGAAGCAGGAGCTAAAAGAGCTATGCTTTTAAATATGAGCGTGGCAAGTCATTGTCCTCTTTTGGAAAATGCTTCAGCTAAGCTTTGTGTGGAGCTTGAAAAGGTGTTAAAACCAAATTTTAAAGCCGTAATTTCTAATGCAAATGCCAAAATTTATACAAGAAAAGAAGAAGCCCTTGAGCTTTTAAAAGCACAACTTATCTCTCCTGTGCTTTATAAACAAAGCATTAAGGCATGTGAAAATGAAGTAGATTATTTCATAGAATTTGGTGCAAGCGTGCTTAAAGGTTTGAACAAAAAAATCACTTCAAAAGAAACTTATGCTTTAACAAATATGAATGATATTGATGAATTTTTAAAGGTTATATGATGAAAATAGCAATTTTAGGAGCCATGAGTGAAGAAATCACTCCTTTACTTGAAACACTTAAAGATTATACAAAAGTGGAACACGCTAATAATATTTATTATTTTGCAAATTACAAAAACCATGAACTTGTTTTAGCGTATTCTAAAATTGGCAAAGTAAATTCTACTCTTAGTGCAAGTGTGATGATAGAAAAATTTGGCGCACAAGTGTTGCTTTTTACGGGCGTTGCAGGTGCTTTTAATCCTGAACTTGAAATCGGCGATTTGCTTTATGCGACAAAATTAGCTCAATACGATCTTGATATTACCGCTTTTGGTCATCCTTTGGGTTTTGTTCCGGGTAATGAAATTTTTATCAAAACTGATGAGAAATTAAATAATCTTGCTTTAGAAGTTGCTAAAGAATTAAATATCAAACTTCGTGCAGGTATTATTGCAACAGGCGATGAGTTTATTTGTGATGAAGCAAAAAAAGCAAAAGTTAGAGAAATTTTCAATGCCGATGCTTGTGAAATGGAAGGTGCAAGTGTGGCTTTGGTTTGTGATGCTTTAAAAGTACCTTGCTTTATTTTAAGAGCTATGAGTGATAAAGCAGGGGAAAAGGCTGAATTTGATTTTGATGAGTTTGTGATCAATTCGGCTAAAATTTCAGCTAATTTTGTGCTTAAAATGTGCGAGAAATTATGATAAATCTTAGCAAGAAACTTATACGTCAAGTCGCACAAGCCAATGCTAAATTTGGACTTATTAAAGATGGAGATAGAGTTCTTTTAGGGCTTAGTGGTGGAAAAGATTCTTTAGCTTTGGTTCATCTTTTAAATCGTATGCAAGCACATGCTCCTTTTAAATTTGAACTTGAAGCAATAACTTTAAGTTATGGTATGGGTGAGGATTATTCTCATCTTCATGCACATTGTGAAGAACACGGTATTAAACATAGTGTGCTTGATTCAAATATTTATAAAGTTTCAGGCGATACTATAAGAGAAAATTCGAGTTTTTGTAGTTATTTTTCAAGAATGCGTCGTGGAGCTTTATATACTTACGCCCTTGAAAAAGGTTTTAACAAGCTTGCTATAGCACATCATTTAGATGATGCGGCTGAAAGCTTTTTTATGAATTTTATTTATAATGGAGCTTTAAGAACCTTAGCGCCTATTTATCAAAGTAAACGTGGTATAACTGTGATACGCCCTTTGATTTTTGTGCGCGAAAGACAGCTTAGGGATAATGCTACGCAAAATGAACTTAGTGTGATAGGAAATGAATTTTGCCCTGGTATGAAGTTGAGTGAAAAAAATGTAAAATTTCCACACGCCAGAGAAGAAGCCAAGCAGCTTTTAGCAAATTTAGAAAAAGAACACCCTAAGCTTTTTACAAGTTTAAAAACCGCTTTTGCCAATCTACACACAGAGAGTTTTTGGCTTCAAAAGGCATAAAATTATGAAAAAAGCTTTTGTTTTAGTAGATTATCAAAATGATTTTATTGATGGAAGCTTAGGTTTTAATAAAGCTTTAAAGATTAAAGAAAATATTCTTAAAGCCTTAAATCAAATCGATTTTAATAACACGCATTTGCTTTTAACCTATGATACGCATGATGAGCATTATCTACAAAGTAAAGAAGGTTTAAATTTACCTGTAAAACATTGCATTAAAGAGAGTTTGGGTTGGCAAATGCCAAAGGAATTTGAACCTTTTTTACAAAAAGCTCATAAAATTTTTTATAAAAATACTTTTGGTAGCTTAGAATTAGCTAATTTCATACAAAAAAGTGATTATGAAGAACTTCATTTTGCAGGGCTTGTTTCTCATATTTGTGTGTTTTGTAATATTATTTTAGCTTTTGGTGCTAAGCCTAATGCAAGGATAATTTTACACCAAAATTTAAGTGCAAGTTTTGATGAAAATTTAGAAAAATCCGCTTTTGATATACTTAGGGCTTATGGTATTGAAATTGTTTAATGCAAGGCTTTATACTTCATACTCAAAAAGTTAAAGATGAGGATTTGATTGTTTATATTTTAAGTCCTAAAATGCTTATTAAGGCTTATCGTTTTTATGGACTTAGACATTCTAGTATTTTAAGCGGCTATAAAATCGACTTTGCTTTAGAAGAAAATCCTAGTTTTTTACCAAGACTTAAAGATGTATTGCATTTGGGATTTTTATGGATTATGCAAAGGGATAAAATGCTTATTTGGCAAGAATTTATCCGTCTTTTATATAGGCACTTAAAAGATGTAGAAGAGCTTGATAGTTTTTATTTTGATTTACTTGATGAGTGTGTGAAAAGGTTTGAAAAACAAAATCCAAAGCGTGTTATTGTTGATGCTTATTTAAAAATTTTGGAATTTGAAGGAAGATTGCATAAAGATTTTTTTTGTTTTGCCTGTGATGAGAAAATTCAAAATTCCATTACATTGCTAAGGGCTTTTTTACCTTCGCATTCTCAATGTGCTTTAGGATTTGAGTTTGAAGAGAAAAAACTAAAACAATTTTATAGTAGTAAAAATTGTGCGATTTTTGATGATGAAGAAATAGAAAATTTATATCATTTGATTAAGGAAGGTTTATGATATTAAGTGATGAAAAATGTGATTTTTTAGAATCTATAGCAAGTTTTTTAAGTCCTAAAGATGTGGAGCTTGTCTTTGTGGATAGTAAAGAAATGCAAGAAATTAACTTAGAGCAAAGAAAACAAGATAAAACCACTGATGTACTTTCTTTTCCACTTGAAAATATCGATGAGAGTTTGCCTTTGGGTTCTGTTGTGATCAATGTGGATTTGGCAAAAGAAAAGGCTAAAGAGTTAGGGCATAGCTATGAAGAAGAAATAAGCTTGCTTTTTATCCACGCTATGCTTCATTTGTTAGGTTTTGATCATGAAAATGATAATGGAGAAATGAGAGAAAAAGAGAAAGAACTTATAGAGCATTTTAATTTACCTAAAAGTTTGATTGTAAGGACTTTGGAAGATTAAGTAAGATTTTTTTCAAGGGCTAGAAGACTTGCGCTTTATATTTTAAATATATGAGTAAAAATATTAAAAAAAATCATTTTTGCCGATTTACTTTAGAATAAAATTTATTCCAAGGTGATAAAGATGATAGTATTTCCTCTAAGCTCTTTTAATAGATATTTTGGAAACAATCCTTTGCAAACACTTACCAAAATAAGAGATGAAAGTATTGAAAATGGAAATCCCGAGCTTACAAAAAAACAAAGAGAAGAATTAGGTAATGATTTGATAGATTTGTATAAGATTTCTAAAAAATTCAGCGATAAAATAGAATTAGTCGAGGGTTCAATAGAAGATAAGCTTAGAAACAATGAATTACCAGAATCAGAAGTTAAAAATTTATTTCAATGGATGGATGAAAATGCTAAACACCCTCGTTGGATGCATATTGATGGCGTGAGTTATGATGAAGCTTATGTTAAAATTTTTCACACAAGCAAAAGTATAGATGAATTTAAAGAAAAATATCTTGAGCTTCAAAAAAAATATTTTGTTGATTTTAACAATATTGATTCATCGCAGAAAAAACTGCAAGAAACTTCAGAAGAAGACAAAAAAGCTTTCAAACCTATACAAGTAGAAAGTAAAAGCGAAACCTACAAAGATGATAATAAAATGAATGAGCTTTTAAGAAAACTACTAGAAACTAAATTTGGCACAAGCGATGAGCTAGAAATTCTTTTTGGTATGAATTTTAGCAATGATAATGCAGGGGAATTTAATAAAATTCTTTCTCAAAACACTTCAGCAAAAATTATAGATATTAAGGCTTAAGATTTTTTAAATTATAAAAATCAATCAAGTTAAACTAAAAAATTCTTCTATTTTTTTTCGCATTTCTTCGACATTGTCGATACGATTAACGGTATCTCTAAAGGCTGAAGCGTCTTTATGCCCTTTAGAATACTCGTGTAAATGCTTGCGAAATATACTTACGCCTTGATCTTTGTAGTGTTTTATCATTTCATCAAAATGAGTGAGTATGATTTCTTTTTTGAGTTTTTCATCTACACTTTTACCGCTTTTGATTTCATAAAATATCCAAGGATTTCCTACGCTTGCACGCCCTATCATGAGTCCATCACATTTTGTGATTTTATAAACTTCTTTAGCGTTTTGTGCGTTAATATCGCCATTTGCAATCACAGGAATTTTCACACTCGCTTTAGCACTAGCAATGGATCCATAATCGGCTTTTCCGCTATAAAGCTGTTTTCTTGTGCGTCCGTGGATACTTATAAAATCCACCCCCAAGCTTTCACAAATTTTAGCCATTTTTTCAGGATATTTTTCATTAAATCCTAGTCGAAATTTCACACTTGTAAGGCTTTTTTTATTGTTTTCTTTAATCACTCCTACAAGATTTTTAAAAAGCTCTAAATTTTCTAGCAAAGCACTGCCAGCACATTGTTTAACAACTTTATTTACAGGGCAACCGCAATTAAAATCGATCCCATCTACAAAATCCATTTCATTTAGCATTTGCACTGCTTTTTTTAGCACTTCTTTATCTCCACCTGCAATTTGGACTATATAGGGATTTTCTAATTCAGCTCTTTCTAGCATATGTAAAGTTTTAGAACTTTCATAAACTAAGGCATTAGAACTTATCATTTCACTTATGGTAATATCAGCACCAAATTTTTTTACTACATTACGAAAAGGCAGATCTGAAAAACCTGCCATAGGGGCTAAAAACAGGGGTTTTTTGCTAAAATCTATCATTGTATGAGTTGATTTAGATCGATTTTGATATTTTTTTCACGCAAGGCTAAAAAGGCTTTAAAATCATTAAATTTTTTATCATCATTGTGAATTTGTTCTCTTAACTCATCTAAAAGTCCAAATTCAGCCAAAAGATATAAATATGCTCTTAAAGCTTCGCTTTTTTCATTTTTAATTTTGTTAAAAATTCCTAAAATAGCATCAGGATTTAAAAGTTTAGTACTTAGTTTTGCTGCATTAAGATAGTCTTTTTCGCTTAATATGTTGTGTGAAAGTAAAACTTCATATTCTGCTACACTAAGTTCTAAATTTCCTTCTTTAAAACGCTTGATAAGTGTGAGAACTTCAGAAGGCTTTTTAGGGATTTTTACATTTTTAATTTGCTCATAACTAGCTTTTTCTATAAGAGTGTTAAAAGCAATTTCTTCAAATTCATCTTTGATTTCATTAAGGTTTTTAAGTTTGTTATAGGCATAATTTGCATCATTTTTGAGATGATTTTTTTCATTTTGCAAATATAAAACATTGTTATTTTCGAGTTTAAATTTGCTAAGGTTAAAAAATTCGTTTTTATTTAAACCATCAATAAGATCTAAAATTTCATTGATTTTATTTGAGTGTGGAATTTTTTCATGTGTTTTTATGGTTTTAAAAAGTTGTGCTACAGATCTAAATTCTTTTGTTTGAAAAGTGGTTTTAAGATCTTTTTCAAGGAGTAAATCTTGAGTATAAGCTTCAAATTTAGCTGCATCTTTAAAAAAATGCTTAAATTTTAAATAACGCAAAAATCCATAAAATGCTATGTGTAAAACGGCTAAAATCATATAAATAAATAAAGGAATAACAAGCCATATCATAATAGGTAGTTCAAAGGTATAAGTGCTGATATTTAGAGTATAGCTTCCTAGTTCTAGATGCCAAGCAAAGGCAAAAATAAGTGCTATATAAATAAAACTTGCAAGTAAGAAGAGTTTAATTTTCATGTTTTTTTCCTTGTTCTGCAATTTGACGGCAAGTGATACAATATCTTGCGTGAGGTTTGACTTTTAGTCTTTGAGAGTCGATTTCATCATCGCAAGATTCGCAAATTCCATAAGTGCCGTTTTTGATTTTATCTAAAGAATCTTCGATTTCTATAAGTTCTTCTTTGAGATTGGTGCTGATAGCAAAGTCAATTTGAGAGCCTGTTTCTATGACAGAAAAATCTACACTATCGCTTGGGACGCTATTGTGAAGAGCTTCGATTTCATTTGAATTGCTTTGCAAATTTTCTAAGATAGCTTTTTTTCTTTCTTCTAAAATATTTTTGAAATTTTGTATTTCATTTTTTTTCATTTTAAAACTTTCTATTTGTGATAAGGGTGATTGTTGTTGATGCAAAATGCACGATAAATTTGTTCTAAAAGTAAGGTTTTAACAAATTGATGTGCTAAAGTAAGTTTGCTTAATGATAGTCTAAAATCCAAACTTTGATTAAATTCTTCTCTTAAACCATAAGCACCTCCTATAAAAAAACTTAATTCATTTTTATCTTGGATGAGTTTTGCAAATTCTATACTTGTAAGATCTTTCCCTTTTTCATCAAGAGCGATACAATAGCCTTTTTTATAAGGCATAAAAGCTTCTTCATAGCTTTTTTTTGCTTCTATGGCATTTAAATTTTGAGCTAAGGCTATTTTTTTATTAAAAACATTTATTTCTTTTAAAGTGGCGTATTTGGAGATGAGTTTAGAGTATTTCTCACTACAAGTTTTAAATTCATCATTTTTTTGAATACAAAAGATATTAACTTGCAAATTATTTTCCACTAAAAAATTTTAGTACATCGCTAAGATATTGTTTTTGCTCTCCTCTTTCAACTATGGCATCTATAAGTCCATGTTCTAACAAGAACTCTGCTTTTTGAAAACCTTCAGGCAAATCTGCTCCTATAGTTTGTTTGATAACTCTTGCACCAGCAAAACCTACCAAAGCTTCAGGTTCAGCGATGATTAAATCTCCAAGCCAAGCAAAAGAAGCACTTACCCCACCCATAGTAGGATCAGTTAAAATGCTAATATAAGGAAGTTTTTCTTTGCTAAGAAGTTTAAGTGCGGCACTAGTTTTGCTCATTTGCATCAAAGAATAAGTGCTTTCTTGCATTCTAGCTCCACCACTTGCACTTACGATGACAAGAGGGGTTTTACTTGTGATGGCTCTTTGTATAGCTCTAACGATTTTTTCTCCTTCAACAGAACCTAAAGATCCGCCCATAAAAGAAAAATCAAATACAACAAGTTGGGTTTTTAAACCATTGATTTCACATTCTCCACTGATGACAGAACTTTTTCTACCTGTTTTACTTTCACCTTCGCTAAGGCGTTTTTTATAGGATTTGCTATCAACAAATTTTAAAGGATCTATAGCTTCTAAATTTGCATCATACTCAATAAAACTGCCTTCATCGCTTAAAAGTTTAATACGTTCATCAGCTGAAATTCTCATGTGATAATTGCATTTAGGACAAACATTAAAACAAGATTCTATTTCTTTATAATACATCAAAGCATGACAACTTTGGCATTTTACCCAGTGATTTGGAGCTTCTTTAATACTAGGTTGTTGTCTTCTTATTTTTGAAAAAATATCTGCAAAATTCATATATTCACCTAATTATTTTTTAAAAATTCTAAGATTATATCAAAAATTTTTTTGTCTTGGCTTAGGAGAAGGAAATTTTCATTTTTTTCTATATATAAATTTTGATGAATTGCTAAAGCAGCTGCTGTATCAAAAATTCGTGTTTTTCCAAGAATTAATACAAAACTAAAATACGAAGCATAAGCAAGACTTAAGGCTGTTGCACCCAAAGAGCGAAATTTTAATTGATTTTTTGTTAAAAAATCGAGAAGTTCTGGATAAAATGAAATTTTTTCAACTATACCTATTTTAGGAAATAGATTAGGTGTTAAGGGTGAGTATTTTGGATCGGAAAGATTAGATTTAAAAGCTTGATTGTTCTTAAAAGCAAAAATTTCTTGACTGACAAGATTGCAAACAAAAGCACTTTTTGCCTGATCTTTTTCCATAAGAGCTATAGAAGTCCCATAAAATGGTATTTTAGAAACAAAATTTGAACTTCCATCCAAAGGATCAAGAATCATTTGTTTTGGGCTAGCTTTTCCGATCAATCCGCTTTCTTCAGAAAAAATTTGTCCAAAACAACTAAGATATTTTATGAAAATTTGTTCACATTTTAAGTCAAGCTCATAGCCTTGATTTTTATCATAGCCTAATTTAGAGCAAAGTTTAAGATCATTTTGTGGGATATTGTTTAGATACTTGCGTATTTGCAAATTTGCATTCAAGCAAGCATCTAAAAATTCTTTCATTAAAAGCGTGTTCCAAGATTAAATTCAAAACTATTAGTATCATCACCTTTTTTATCATTAAGAGGTTTGGCAAATACAAGTTGTAAAGGTCCAATAGGTGTAATCCATTCAATGCCTATACCTGTACTCATTCTTTTTATTTCATCTAAATTTTTACGCCCTATCATACCATAATCAAAAAACACGCTACCACGAAGTTTGATTCTATCAATCAAAGGAAAACTAAGTTCTACGGAATTGGCAAAAGCTATGGTTCCGCCTATTTCATCTCCCCATTGATTTTTAGGACTTACTGTTCTGCTTTCAAAACCGCGTATCGATCTAATACCACCTAAATAAATTCTTTGGTTAATTGGTAAATAACCTTCATCCCATACTTTATAAAAACTCGCTTTATAGCGATAAATAAGATCATATCCTATATAGTCTTGCAAACCTTGATAAAAGTTAAATTTAGAGCTTGATGAAATAAATTCTTGATCTCCGCCAAGTCCAGCGTATTCTAAACTAGTTGAAGCAATAATACCTGATCGTGGCAGATAATAATCATCTGTATTGTTAAAGGTGATTGCTGGAGTTATAGAGCTTTTAATACTTTTGCCAAGTTCATATCCTGTTCTTAAAAGAGTTGGACTTAAGTGATATATATCGCTTTGTTCAAGATTATAAGTTAAGCTTACATTATAGTATCTTGCAAATTGGCGTCCAACTGTTATATCAAAGCCGTAATTTTTTTCTGAATAATTATCCCATTCATAGTCATTTGAATAAAGTGTTCCACCCAGACTATATTGACTATCAAGAACGCGTGGATTTACGAGACTAATCCTTCCCGATAAAGTATCATCGCTTTTATCTACGCTTACAGAGCTTTTTATTCCTGAACCAAAGATATTTGTATCCGATAAAGAAGCGTTAAGCAAAATACCATCGCTTGATCCATAGCCAATGCCTCCAGAAATAGCTCCTGTAGAAGCTTCTTTAACATCAACAATCAAATCAATATGTGTATCATCAACTTTTTCTTCTTTGATATTTACATCGTCAAAATAAGAAGTTCTTTTTAAAGCATTTTTTGACTCGCTTAAGTCTGTTCTATTGTATAAATTACCTTCTGTTATATATAATTCTCGGCGTATGACGCGATCTACGGTGCGTGAATTTCCTGAAATAATAACATTTCTTATATAAACTTTATCGTGAGGGATTACTTTAAATACAACGGTGGCTTCTTGAGTTTGATCATTTTTTTGAATATCAGGATAGACTTCTACAAACGCATAACCCAAATCAGCACTTTGTGTTTCTATGGTTTTAACATCTTTTCTAATGTCTTCGATATTGATAGTTTTGCCAGCGCTTGATCTTAAATCTTTTACGGTTTGTGCATTTTGCTTATCATCAAATAAAGGATTTTCTATGCTTATACTTTTAATTTTATAAGGCTTTCCTTCTTTGATAAAATAAGTCAAATTTGCTTGATAAGTATCTGTGTAGGTTTTAAGATAAGGGGAGGATACTTGAACATCTAAATATCCTTTTTTCATATATTCATCAGCAATTCTTGAACTATCGTTACTAAGTTCAAAAACTTTTAATTTTCCATCATTGCGTCCCCACATCCATCCCATAAATTCTTTTTCTTTGTTAACAACAGCAGGTTCTATATCAGAATATGAAAATTTCTTTGCTCCACTTAAATGAACATTATCAATAATGATATTTTCACCACGATTTACTATAAATTCAAGCTCTAGTCCATCAGTATTTTCTAAAGTCTTTTTTTTGTATTCTACAATAGTATCAAAATAACTTTTTGCTTCATAATAAGCTTTAATGCGTTCAATAGCTTCTTTTATACTTCCTTCATCAAGTAGTGTACCTCTTTTAATCCCTAAAATACTTTCAACTTGTTTTCTATCATTTGAAGCTATACCTGTGATAGTAACCTTTGCTATAGTTGGTTTTTCAGTAACTATAATTTCCAAAATTCCATTGTTGTTTTCTACTGCAATATTTTCGAAATAATTTTGTTTATAAAGATTAAGAATAGCAGTGTTGATTTTTGCAGGATTTATTTCCTCGCCTATTTTAAGCCCCGTGATATTTATAGCGCTTGTGTTCGATAAATGATTTAATCCAATAAATTTAATATCTTTAATGGTTGCTGCATTGGCCATAGCAACTAAAGCACAAATACTAATAAGATGTTTTTTCATTGATTTTTTACCTAAAGCTTTATTAAAAGCTGTATAATAGCAAAAAAAATTTAACAAAAAAACTAAGGTAGAAAGTATGAAAATAGCAATTATAGGGCTTGGGCTTATGGGTGGATCTTTAGGGCTTTGTTTGAAAGAAAATAAGCTTATTTCTTGTGTTTATGGTATGGATTTAAGCAAAGAAAATGAAAAAGATGCCCTGCAATTAGGTCTTATTCATGAGCTTATAGAATTTAAAGATTTAGCTTTATGTGATATGATTTTTGTCGCAACTCCTGTTGATGCTATTATAGAAATTTTGCAAAAGTTAGTTGATTTGCCTTCTAATGTAACAATTATAGAGCTTGGAAGTACAAAAAGAAAAATTATAGAAAGTTTGCCTAAGAATTTAATCAAACAAACTCTTTTTGCTCATCCTATGACAGGAACTGAAAATTCAGGTCCAAAAGCAGCTTTTAAAGAGCTTTATAAAGATGCAGTTTGTGTTCTTTGTGATAGTGAAATAGCTGATGATTTACATCAAAAAAGAGCGGTAGAAATTTTTTCTCATTTAGGGATGAAAATTGTTTTTATGGATAGTAAAGCCCATGATCATCATGCTGCTATTATTTCTCATTTGCCTCATGTTATAAGTTTTTCTTTGGCAAATTTTGTAATGAAGGAAGAAGATAAAAGAAATATTGTTCATTTAGCCGGAGGATCTTTTAAAGGTATGAGCAGAATTGCCAAATCATCGCCACAAATGTGGGAAAGTATTTTTTTACAAAATAAAGATAACTTATTAAGTTCTATTGATTTTTTTCAACAAGAATTAGAGAGATGTAAACAAATGATACAATTAGACAAAAACGATGAATTAAGAGAATGGATGAAACAGGCTAATACCCTAAGAGAAATTTTATAAATTTGCTAGATATTTACTGAAAATATAATAGAATTTATATTAAAAGCAACAAAAACATTGAAAATTTTTAAGGAAGGTTATGGCAAAAAGAAAAGGCAAAACTTATTTATCTGTTTTAATTTTAGTTTTAATAGCAATTTTGATTTTTTTTATTTCAAGATTAAGTATTTTTGAAAAAAATCCTCCTCAAATTTTAATGCCAGATGTTGTATATACTGATCTTAAAAAACCTATTTTAGTGCATATTAAAGATGATGAAAGTTCTATCAAAAACGTACAAATTATATTGCATAAAGACGACAATACTAGTGCAATGGTTATAGCAGATGAAAAGATTTCTAATTTAAAAGATATTACCTTACAAGTTGCTTTGCCAAAATTTGGTTACAAAGAAAATGTAAAATCTTTTGTTTTGGAGGTGATAGCTAAAGATTCTAGTTTTTGGAATTTTTTTAGTGGCAATGAAGCAAGAAAACAAATTGCGGTATTAGTAGATAATACGGCTCCAAAAATCAATATCATAAGCAATTCTTACCAAATCGAGCAAGGTGGTGCTGGGGCAGTTGTTTTTAAGGCTGATGATGCTAATTTAGATAAGGTGTATATAGAAACAAATAAAGGTAAAATCTTTAAAGCCACACCTTATGTAAAAGAAGGATATTATGCGGCTTTGATTGCTTGGGATGCAAGAGATGAGGAATTTCGTGCATTTGTTATCGCTACGGATAAAGCGGGCAATATTTCAAAAGAACGTATAAGGTATTATTTTGTTAATCGTAAATATCGTGTTTCAAATATCAATCTGACGGATAAATTTTTAGATGGAAAGATTGAGAATTTAGCAAATCAGTACGCTCCAAAAGATAATAATCTCAATCGTTATGAAAAATTTAAGTTTGTCAATGAAACTTTAAGAAATAGCAATGAAAAACTTATCCATGAAATCACTTCAAAAGTACCTGAGGAAAAAATTGATAATTTTGATTTGAATTTATTTTTACCTCTTAAAAATGGTATGAAAGTAGCGGATTTTGCTGATCATAGGTATTATTCTTATAATGGGCAATTTGTGAGTGATTCTTATCATATGGGGCTTGATCTAGCAAGCGTAGCACAAGCTCCTATCATAAGTAATAACGCAGGCAAGGTTGTTTTTGCTGCTGAAAATGGAATTTATGGTTTAAATTTAATTGTTTATCATGGTTTTGGAGTATATAGTCTTTATGGGCACTGTTCTTCTAAAAATGTTGATTTAGATGAAATGATTAATAAACAAAGCATTATAGGCAAAACAGGAACAAGTGGTTTAGCCTTAGGCGATCATTTGCATTTTGGAGTTTTGGTTCAAGGGGTTGAAACGCGTCCTGAACAATGGCAAGATAAAAAATGGATAGAAAATAATATTTACAATGTTTTAAATGATGGTAAAAAGATAATTTTAGGAAAAAATTAATGAAACAATTAACTTTAGCAAAAACTGTCAAAGGCGTAGGTATAGGACTTCATAAGGGTGAACCCATAGAAATTACTTTAGAGCCTTTAGAAGCAAATAGTGGTATAGTATTTTTTAGAAGTGATCTTAATGCAAGCTATAAGGCAAGTCCTGAAAATGTGATCAATACTCAAATGGCAACTGTTTTAGGAGATGAAAGAGGGTTTATTTCTACAATAGAGCATTTAATGAGTGCGATTAATGCTTATGGAATCGATAATGTACGCATAGTTTTAAATGCAAATGAAGCTCCTGTTATGGATGGATCAAGTATTAGCTTTTGTATGATGCTTGATGAAGCAGGGGTAAAAGAACTTGATGCACCTAAAAAAATTATGGTAATTAAAAAGCCTATAGAAGTAAGAGATGGTAATAAATTTGTGCGTTTAACTCCTACTAAAGAACCCCGTATTAACTATACGATTAAATTTGACAATGCTGTTATAGGTGAACAAAGTTACAATTTTGAATTCAGCAAAAAAAATTATATAGAAAACATAGCAAGGGCTAGGACTTTTGGTTTTTTAAAAGATGTTCAAGCTCTTAGGAGTATGAATTTAGCACTAGGTGGAAGTTTAGAAAATACTATAGTGGTAGATGAAAATCGTATTTTAAATCCTGAAGGTTTGCGTTTCAAAGATGAGTTTGTAAGACATAAAATTTTAGATGCAATTGGAGATTTAACCTTACTTGGATATCGTGTTTTTGGGGATTATACTTCATATGCTGGGAGTCATCATTTAAATCATTTACTTACTAAAGAAGTTTTAAAAGATAAAGATGCTTATGAAATTGTAAGCCTTGAAAAAACAACCCAAAAAGCTTATGAAAAGGTATTTGCATAAAAACTTCTCTTTTACTTAATACTTTATCTAAGCCTTTAATGATCGGAATTTATCAAGATGATAAACTTATAAAAACTTATAAAAGTGAAGAAAAAGCAAGCGAATTTTTACCAAAAATTTTAGATGAATTGCTTAAAGAATATGATTTTACAAGTTTAATCTATGCTAATGGTCCAGGTTCTTATATGGGGATTAAAATTTCTTATGTAAGTTTGAGTACTTTAAGTATAGTAAAAAATATTCCTTTATTTGCGGTGAGTGCTTTTGAATTAAATGGCTATAAACCCATAAGTGCAAATAAAAATTTTTGTTTTGTATATAAGGAAGGTGAAATTTGTTTAGAGCAAAATATCCCAGTAGAGTTTTTTTTACCAAAAAATTTACAAGAGCTTAAACTAAATAATGATAATCTTCCCTTTTATTTTTTAGATGCAATTTAGGATGAAATTTGAAAATTTTAGTTCCAGCTACGAGTGCGAATTTAGGGCCAGGTTTTGATTGTTTAGGACTTAGTTTAAAGCTTTTTAATGAAACTCAAATCCAAAAATCAGGTGTTTTTAGCATTAGTATTGGAGGCGAGGGAAGTGATAATATTTTTCTTAAAAAAAACAATATATTTGTAAATATTTTTTATGAAATTTATGAAAAACTAAGCGGAAAAAAAGATAATTTTCGTTTTATTTTTCAAAATAACATTCCTCTTTCAAGAGGATTAGGAAGCTCTTCAGCTGTGATTGTTGGAGCTATTGCCAGTGCTTATTATATGAGTGGATTTAAGGTAGAAAAAGAATGTATTTTAGATGAAGCTTTAATTTATGAAAACCATCCAGATAATATCGCTCCAGCTACTCTTGGTGGTTTTGTGTGTTCTTTGGTTGAAAAAAATAAAGTTTATAGTATCAAAAAAGAGATTGATAAAGATTTAGCTGCTGTGGTTGTGATCCCAAATTTGGCAATGAGCACGGAACAATCACGCCAAGCTTTGGCCAAAAATTTAAGTTTTAATGATGCGGTTTTCAACCTTTCTCATGCTTCATTTTTAACCGCTTGTTTTTTGGAGAAAAAATATGAATTTTTAAAATTTGCAAGTCAAGATAAGCTCCATGAAATCAATCGTATGAAAAACTTACCCGAGCTTTTTGAAGTGCAAAAATTTGCCTTAGAAAATAAAGCTTTAATGAGCACACTTTCAGGTTCGGGATCGAGCTTTTTTTCTTTAGCTTTTAAAGATGACGCTTTAGCTTTGGCAAAGAAAATACAAACAAAATTTAAAGATTTTCGTGTGCAATATTTAGAATTTGATGATAATGGCTTTGAAATTTGCTAAAAAATATAAAAAAAAGATATAATTTTGAAAAAACATATACCAATTAGAATGTGCATAGTGTGTAAAAACCGCTTTGAGCAAAATATGTTATTTAGATTTAAAGTTGTTTTAGGAGATATTGTGCCTAAAGCAGAACATGGAAGAAGCGGATATTTATGTCAAAATTGTATTGAGAGAGAAGATAAAGTCTTACAAAAAGCATTTTCTAAAATATGTAAAAATTTAAATACTAAAATTACTCAGCAAGGACTTAAGGAGATATTTTTAAATGGCAAAGATTAGAATTCATGAAATCGCAAAAGAATTAGGTTATGATAGTAAGGAAATTATTGAAAAGGCAAATGAATTAGGACTTGGAATTAAAACAGCATCAAATGCTGTAGAACCTGAGATTGCGGCAGCTATTTATGAGTATATACAAACAAGAGAAATTCCAGAAGCTTTTAAGAAAAATATCAAAACTCCTACAGCAAAAAAGCCTAAAAAAGAAAATATAAAAGAACAAGAAAAGCTAAATGAATCTGAAAAAAAAGAACCTAAAAAAGAAGAAAAGCTTAAACAAGAAGTTAAAAAAGAAGAATTAAAAATTGAAAAAGAAAATGCAAAAGAGGAAGAAAAACAAGAAATTATTGATGCTCATAAGCCACAAAGCCTTGCTAGTGCAACTTTAGCCAAAAGACGCGGACTTGTTATTGTTAAAAAGAAAAAAGACGAAGAAGAAATTCAAGTTAAAAAAGAAGAAGTAAAAAATTCAAATGATATATCTATCAATAATGAAGAGCGCTTAAGTTTAAAAACTATGTTTTCAAATGCTGATGAGAGTTTAAAGAAAAAGAAAAAAGAAAAAAAATCTTTTGTTGCGAGTAAAAAAGAAAGTACCGAAAAAATGAATTTTTTAGATGAACATGATTTTGGTGATATTTCTTTAGATGATGAAGATGAGGTAGTATTACCTGATTTTAGTGTAAAAGAACAAGAAAAACCACAAAATATCAATAAAAAACAACCTAATTTTATAAGACAAGCTGTTGGAAATTCTGCGGGTTTTGGGTTTGAAGGTGGAATTCAAAGAAGAAGTCGTAAAAAACCATCTAAAAAGATTGAAAAAAAGGAAGTAGAAGAAGTAGGTAGCGTTGCTATTTCTAAAGAAATTCGTGTGTATGAATTCGCTGATAAGATAGGAAAAAGCACTAGTGAAGTGATTTCAAAACTTTTCATGCTTGGAATGATGACAACAAAAAATGATTTCTTAGATGAAGATGCGATTGAAATTTTGGCTGCTGAATTTGGTATAGAGATCAATATCATTAACGAGGCTGATGAGTTTGATTATGTAAAAGACTATGAAGAAGAGACTGATGAAAAAGATTTAGTGACTAGAGCACCTGTGATTACCATCATGGGGCATGTTGATCATGGTAAAACTTCTTTGTTAGATTATATTAGAAAATCACGCGTTGCAAGTGGTGAAGCAGGGGGTATTACTCAGCACGTGGGTGCTTATATGGTAGAAAAAAACGGGCGTAAAATTACTTTTATCGATACTCCAGGTCACGAAGCTTTTACTGCTATGCGTGCAAGGGGTGCAAGTATCACTGATATTGTAATCATCGTTGTAGCCGCAGATGATGGGGTAAAACCACAAACCAAAGAAGCGATAAATCATGCTAAAGCAGCAGGTGTGCCTATTATTATTGCTATTAATAAAATGGATAAAGAAGCAGCAAATCCCGATATGGTAAAAACTCAACTCGCAGAAATGGAAATCATGCCAGTAGAATGGGGCGGATCTTATGAATTTGTAGGAGTTTCGGCTAAAACAGGAATGGGGATTGAAGATTTGCTTGAAATCGTGCTTTTACAAGCTGATATTTTAGAACTTAAAGCCAATCCAAAAAGTTTTGCTAAAGCAAGCATTATAGAAAGTTCTGTGCAAAAAGGGCGTGGTGCGGTGGCTACTATCATCGTGCAAAATGGAACACTTACTGTAGGAAGTACCGTGGTTGCAGGCGAGGCTTATGGAAAAGTGCGTGCGATGAGCGATGATCAAGGTAAAGCCTTAAAAGAAATTAAACCAGGCGAATGTGGGGTTATCGTAGGGCTTAGTGAAGTAGCAGATGCAGGTGAAATTTTAATCGCAGTAAAAACCGATAAAGAAGCAAGAGAATATGCTAATAAACGCCACGAATACAACCGCCAAAAAGAACTTAGCAAATCCACTAAAGTTAGCATTGATGAGCTTGGAGCTAAGATCAAAGAAGGCAATCTAAAAGCCTTGCCTGTTATTTTAAAAGCTGATGTGCAAGGATCTTTAGAAGCCTTAAAAGCAAGTTTAGAAAAACTTAGAAATGATGAGATTAAAGTGAATATCATTCATAGCGGGGTAGGAGGGATCACACAAAGTGATATAGAGCTTGCAAGTGCGAGTGAAAACTCTATGGTACTAGGTTTTAACATACGCCCAACAGGGGAAGTTAAAGAGCGTGCTAAGGATAAAGGCGTAGAAATTAAAACCTATAATGTGATTTATAATCTTTTAGATGATGTAAAAGCCTTGCTTGGTGGTATGATGAGTCCGATTATTTCTGAAGAGCAATTAGGACAAGCAGAGATTAGACAAGTGATCAATGTGCCAAAAATCGGACAAATCGCAGGTTGTATAGTAACTGAAGGGGTGATTAACCGTGGAGCTAAAATTCGCCTTATCCGTGATGGAGTTGTGGTTTATGAAGGAAATGTAAGCTCGCTTAAACGTTTTAAAGATGATGCTAAAGAAGTGGCAAAAGGCTATGAGTGTGGCGTAGGTATAGAAGGGTGTGATGATATGAGAGTGGGTGATTATATAGAAAGCTATAAAGAAGTAGAGGAACAAGCAAGTCTATGAACCCAAGTGAGATTAAAAAACTACGCACTGAAAGTATCTTAAAAGAGCTAATCCCTGAAGCTTTAGCAAATTTAGATGATGAAAATTTGAAAAATTTGTGTGTAGTGGATGTAGAGTGTAAAAAAGGCAGATATGATGCTTTTGTGTATCTTGATAAGATGTTTTTTAATGTTCATGAGCAAGAAAAAATTTTATCTTCTTTAAAAAAGGCAAGTAGAGCTTTGCAAAATTACTGCATGAGTGAGCAGGGTTGGTATAGGTGTCCGAATTTTCATTTTAAATTTGATGATAGGCTTGAGTATCAAAACCATATGGATGCACTTTTTGAAAAAATAAAAAAGGATAAAAATGAATCTTGAAGCCCTTTGCAAAGAAGCAGAGCTTAGCTTTTATGATGATGAGCTAGTAAGTGAAAATGGCAGAAAAATTTATAGAATTTATGTGCAAAAAGAAGGCGGGGTAAATCTTGATGATTGTGCAAGGCTTAGTGAAATTTTATCGCCTATTTTTGATGTAGAGCCACCTGTAAATGGGGAGTATTTTTTAGAAGTATCTTCACCAGGACTTGAAAGAAAACTTAGCAAGATAGAACACTTTGCTAAAAGTATAGGTGAACTTGTGAAGATCACAACCAATGAAAAAGAAAAATTCGAAGCAAAAATCATTGCTGTAGATGATGAAAATATCACTTTAGAAAATTTAGAAAATAAAGAAAAAACTACTATAAATTTTAATGATATAAAAAAAGCTAGAACCTTCATACAATGGTAAAAATTTAGATTTTTTTATATAATTAAAATAAAAACAAAAAATCAAAAGGCATGCAATGTTAGAAAATAAATGTGATTGGAAAATAAGTAAGGCAGATCAAAATGGTAATGTGTATTATTATTTTCCAAAAGATGAAGATGAATTTAAAGAAGCAGTTGTAAAAAATGGCGGTATGAGTGTGTATGTTTATCAAGAAGGTAAATTTATAGATGAATTTCACACAAAAAGTCAAGGTGATAAATGGACTTCTTCTATTCTTAATTATTTAAAAACTATGAGTAAAGATGGAGAAATATTTTATAGATATTATAAAAATTGCAAATTTTTTGCTATACCAAAAAATACATTTTCTAAAGATGATTTTAAAATTATAAAGGATAATATAAATAATAATATATCCTTAAACCAAATTCTTTATGGGTCTCCAGGGACAGGAAAAACTTATCATACTATAGATAAGGCTTTGGAAATCTTGGGTGAAAATTTAGAAAGTAGAGATGAGAAAAAAGCTAAATTTGATGAGTATGTAAAAAATGGACAAATAGTATTTACTACTTTTCATCAAAGCTATGGATATGAAGAATTTGTAGAAGGTATAAAGCCTCACATAGATAGCGAAGAAAATTCTAAAGAAATAAAATATGAAATAAAAGATGGAATTTTTAAAGAACTTTGCGAAAAAGCTTTAGAAAATAGGGATAGTATAAAAAATTTTAATTTTTATATAGATAAATTAAAAGAAAAAGTAAAAATAGATGATAATAATCCAGAAAAATATTTTGAATTACCAAATACTAAATATTCTATTCAATATAGAAATGGAAAAACATTTAGAATTAAATTTGATGATATGAGTAAAAATCATAAAGATTATCCAGTAAGTATAGATAATATAGAAAAATTATATAAAACTTCTAATATAGATGAAATATATAATTCAGCATATGTTAGAGCTATATTAAATTATTTAAAATTGCAGGGTTTAGAAGATTACAAAGAAAAAGATGAAAAAGTAAATTTACCTTATATAATCATCATCGATGAAATCAATCGTGGTAATGTAAGTAAGATTTTTGGTGAGCTTATAACCTTGATAGAAGCTAGCAAAAGGATAGGTGAAAAAGAAGAGTTAAAAGTGACTTTGCCTTATAGTGGCAAAGAATTTGGAGTACCTAAAAATGTTTATATCATAGGCACTATGAATACAGCCGATAGAAGCATAACTTCTCTTGATACAGCTTTAAGAAGAAGATTTGAATTTATTGAGATGATGCCTGATGTGAGCAAATTATCTATGGATTGTGAAGGTATTAATTTACAAGAATTATTAAAAGCTATAAACACTCGTATAGAATATTTACTAGATAGAGAAAAAACCATAGGTCATGCATTTTTTATAAGTGTTGAAAATTTAGAAGATTTAAAAAAGGTTTTTAAAAATAAAATCATCCCACTTTTGCAAGAGTATTTTTACAATGACTATGCTTTGATTGACGCAGTTTTAAATAAAAATGGTATGTTGGAAATTAGTGTTGAAAATAAAGATTATTTAAAAAATATGACAGAATTTATAGAAAGCGATAAGATTGTTTATAAATTTAGTGATAGTAATAATTGGAGTAAAGATACTTTTATAAAAATATATGAATAATGAAAACAAGTAATACTTTTTCCATCATCGAATACCAAGCTTTTTCTAAAGAAGATTTAAAAGAAATTTTCAAAGAAAAGGCCGAAGGGTTTTATAAAGAGCTAGAAGACTTTGCAAAAAATAATGAAAATCTTCTAGGCTTTAAAAACAAAAATTCCTTAAAAGCTAAAAATTATGTCGGCATTATACAGACTAAAAGCGGGGTTTTGGAGATTTTGCCAAAATGCACGAATTTAGATAGTTATAAAAAAGAAGATAGTTCTTCAAATCATGACAAAGAAAAACTAAGAAGATGTTATGAATTAGACAATATTTCTAAAAATAATGATTTTTATGAAAAAGATTTTAAATTTAATCCTAAAAATCTTTTGATAAATATGCTAAAAACCTTAAAAAACTCCCCCTTTAAAAAATCACAAATTTCATCTTTGCAAAGTTCTAAAATTCCTTTATTTGAAGTGTTTATCACTATGTTTTTAGATGAATTTGATAGCGTATATAAAAAAGGCTTGATGAGATCTTATCTAAGTTGCGAAGAAAATAGGGCTTTTTTAAAGGGAAAATTACTATTTAACGAGCATATCAAGCGAAATTTGATACACAAAGAAAGATTTTTTACAAGCAATGATGAGTTTGTTTTAGATATAGCACCCAATCGTTTGATAAAATCAACGCTAAATTTTTTAAAATCAAAAACAAGTTTGAATAAATTTAGACTTATAAAATCTATGCAAATTCTCGATGAGGTAGAATTTTCTAAAAATTATGAAAAAGATTTTAGTTATAAAATTTCAAGACATTTTGATTATTATGAAAACTTGCTTTTGTGGTGTAAAATTTTCTTAAAAAATGAAAGTTTTATGCCTTATCATGGTAAAAATGAAGCTTTTGCTTTGCTTTTTCCTATGGAGAAAATTTTTGAAGATTATGTAGCTTATATGCTAAAAAAAGTAAATCCAGCTCAAGATATTAAAGTTCAAAACAATGGAAAGTATTTAATCTCAAAAAATGATGAAAATTGTTTCATGTTAAAGCCTGATTTATATATAGAAAATAAAATGATCCTAGATACCAAATGGAAAATTCCAAATGATAGTGAAGATGAGAAAAAACAGGGTATAGAACAAAGCGATTTGTATCAAATGTTTGCTTATGCTTGCAAATTTAAAATTTATGATATTAAACTTGTGTATCCTTTATGTGAAAAAACTCAAGATTTACAAAGAAAAATCGCAGAAAAATTTTTTGTTTTTAAGGCAAGCGAACATTTGTATTTTAAAGAACAAGGGCAAAAAGATATAAAAGTGCAAGTGTTTTTCGCACCCTTACCTTTTTAAAAATTTGCCTATCAAATGCACTAAAAAACCAAAACAAGCTACAGCTATGATGCAAGCACCGCTTGAGAGATTAAGATAATAGCTAAGTATAAGTCCTAAAACACAAAAAATCATACTTAAAAAACTTGCCAAAATCATGATAAAGCCAAGTCTTTTAGTAAAATTTTCAGCAATAAAGCTTGGGATACTAAGTAAAGCCATAACTAAAATAAGCCCTACAAGGCGTATAGAAATAACTATACAAAAAGCCATAAGGGCGATTAAAAGATAATGAAAAAAACTTGTATTGATACCACGAACTTTTGCAAATTCCGCATCAAAGCTTAATGCTTCAAATTGTCTATAAAATAAAAAGATCAAAAGTACCACCACGCTATCAACCAAAGCCATAAGCCATAAATCTTGTGTTCCTACAGCCAAAATGCTCCCAAAAAGATAAGCCATTAAATCTGTGTTATAACTAGGGCTTAAATCGATTAAAATAATCCCAACAGCCATTCCAAAAGCCCATATTACAGCGATAATACTATCACTTCTGTGTTCATAGTGTTTAGCTAAAAAAGCTACTAAAAAAGCCAAAAATAAAGTAAATATTCCCGTGCTTAATAAAATAGGCAAAGAGAAATAAAAAGCTATACCTATACCACCAAAAGCCCCATGTGTTATACCTCCAGCCATAGAAAAAAGGCGATTTATCATCACCAAAGTGCCTATGATCCCACAAGCTATACTGACTAAAATCGCTCCTAGTAAAGCGTTTTGAAAAAAGGTGAAATTTAAAATTTCAAGCATTATTTTCCTTTGAAAATTTTAAACAAAAATTTTCTTTTTTAAATTCTGTTTTTTTCAAATTTCTTCTTGTAAATTCTTGTTCGCATAGTTTTTTACTATCGCAATTTTCTTCATCGCAAAAACAAGTATTTAAACTCATTTCTACATCACAAAAATGAGAGTGGTTTTCGTATAAATGTTTTAAAAATGAACTTTTTTCTTTTTCTTTAGTGTTGGTATGCAAGAAAAGTTCTTTGTTTAAATGTGCAATTTTATCGCTATAAGCTAATACAAGGTTGATATCGTGACAAATGAGTAAAATTCCCATGCCTTTTTGGTGCAAGGAGCTTAGAAGTTCAAAAATTTGTATAGCAGATTTGTTATCAACGCTTGCGGTAGGTTCATCTAAAATAAGCATTTTGCATTCACTAGCTAAGGCTCTTGCGATAAAAACACGTTGCCTTTGTCCTCCGCTTAGAGAATCAATGGTTTTGTTCCAAAATTTTTCCATTCCTACACTTTTTAAAGCTTGCATAGCTTTTTCTTTATCTTTTTTCCCATAAAAACCAAAAATTTTTTTACTTACAAGTCCCATAAGAACGATTTCAAGTACTCTTGGGCAAAAATTAGGATTGGCTAGAGTGTGTTGAGGAACATAGCCTATTTCTTTTCTTTGAAGAGCTTTGAAATGGATTTCGTTTTTGGATTTTAAAAGTCCTAAGATAAGTTTTACGAGTGTTGATTTTCCTGCACCATTTGGACCTATGATAGAGAGAAAGTCTTTATTGTCATAGCTAAGATTGATGTTTTTTAAGATGATTTCATTATCATAAGCGTAGTTTAGATTAGAAATTTCAAAAAAAAGCATCAAAAAACCTGATTATAAATTATGAGAAAAGGCATCAGCAGTTTTTAAAAGCTCATTTTCCCAATCATAAGATAAATGATCTATTTTGTAAATTTTTGCATCACATTCTTTAGCAAGTGTTTTTGCTGCATTTTCAGGGAAACCATTTTGAACAAAAATGATTTTTAAATTTTTATTTTTCATTAGAGTGATAAGTTTTTGCAAATCTTTGCTTTTTGGTTCCTTGCCTAAAATTTCTACAGGAATTTGCGTAAGATTATAGCGTTTTGCAAAATATGTCCAAGAAGGATGATAAACTACAAATTCTCTATTTTTTAATTTTTCTAATTTTGAGGCAATTTGTAAATTTAAACTATCTAATTCTGCTAAAAATTTATCTAAATTTTCTTTATATAAATTTTCATTTTGTGGATATTTTTGAATCAAGGTGTCATAAATATTTAAAGCCATAGTTTGGACTAAAATAGGATCTAGCCAAGTATGAGGATCAAAATGCTCATGTTCGTGGTGTTCATGCTCATGAGAGTGTTCGTGTGTATCATGAGTTTGAATCAAAGCTATGTTTTTTTGCATATTTACAACTTGAAGTTTTGAAAAATTTTGTTTAAATTTATCCGTAAAAACTTTTTCAAATTCTAAGCCTATAGTGAAATAAATATCACTTTTTTCAAGTTTTTTCATAGTACTTGGTTTAAATTCAAAATTATGCTCATTGCTATTTGGGGGCAAAATAACATTGACATCTAGAGTATTTGCAGCTATTTTTTTAACAAAAAATGCTTGAGGTGCTATACTGACACTAACTAAATTGCTACTAGTATTTTGTTCTTGCTCTAAATTTTTAGCTTGTGTGAAAGTATAAAATATCCCTAAAGATAAAATAAATAATAGAATTTTTTTCAAAATATTTCCTTCGATATAAATTTTTTAAATTATAACGATATTAAGCTTAATACATAGAATTTTCGAAGCGATATTTATTTAAATAAAAATAATAAATATAAATTAATTTAATATTTATTAAATGAAATTTTTTATCACTTTTATATTTAAGTAAAAATTTAGATTTTTTAATTTATAATTCTTAAGAAAATTTAGCATTATTTTATATTTTATAAAATTAATGTTAAAAGTTCTTTTACAAAAATTAATTAAATTTAAAAGGAAAAATATGAATAATATCAAAATAAAACTTTCTGTTATTGCAAATTCAATTGCAATTTTTGCTTTAAGTATTTTGAGCATCATTAGCTTTTACTTTACAAAAGATTCTTTGTATCAAAGTACGCTTTATACTGAAACAGAACTTCTTAAAGCAACACAAATTTCTATAGAGGATTTTAGATCCAGAAATATATCTTTGCTTAATACTCTTGAAAAAGATATATTAAAATTACCCTATGAAGCACTAAATTCTCAAGATAACATAGTTAATAATGTAGGGGCCATATTAAAATACTACCGCAATAGTGGAAATTTGCTTGCTGTTTATATTGGTTTAGATAATGGTGAAAATATCATGAGTAGTGATCTAAGCGAGAAAAAAAATACTAATATAACTATAAATGGAAAAGCCAACAACTATAATGCAACTACTAGGGAATGGTATAAAGAAGCTAGAAATAGTAATCAAATCTATATAACCCCAGCTTATATTGATGCTATTAGTAATGAATACTGCATTACTTACTCTAAAGCTCTTTATAAGGATGGTAAATTTATTGGTGTTTTAGGAATTGATATTTTATTAACTAGTTTACAAGATCAAATCGCTAGAACTCCAGGCAATACCTTTGTTTTTGATAATAAAGATAAAATTTTTGCAGCCACCAACGAAGCTTTATTAGATCCTTCGGTAGACCATTCTCCTGTTCTAAATGCATATAAAGCTCATGGTGATAACAACTTCTTCTCTTATAAGTTAAATAATGAAGAAAGACTTGGAGCTTGTACTAAAGTCTTTGCTTATACAGCTTGTATTACCGAAAGTGCTGATATTATAAATAAACCTATATTTAAAGCAGCATATATACAAGTTATAGCCTTAATTGTTATGATATCTATTAGCATCATCCTCCTTTATTTCATCGTATCAAAATACCTCTCCCCACTTGCAGCTA
>NZ_JAAMWY010000008.1:0-212600 GCF_011068165.1 Campylobacter sp. CFSAN093233 | reverse complement strand
TATTTGAGAGGGTAAGTTCATTATAACCTTCTTCATTAACACCTATGGTTTTAGAAGAAAGAGAAGTTTGGCGATCATTAAAAGGAAGATTTACTAAACTTGGATTAGCCCCATTATACAAACTTCCACTTACATAAGGTTTATCTATATCATCATCTAAAAAAGAAATAATCACTTCATCTCCTAACTTTCTTTGATAAGGGCTTTAGTGATTTTAAAGGGTAGGGGATTTGAAGTAGAATTTGATATATTAAGACTCATGTAAGAATTAAGGGACATTGATGATCCTTTTGGGGGTTGAGTTTATGGTGTTTATAATTTGGTATAAATCCACTATGTTTTTAATTTTTATATTTATTATTTTAACACAAATAGTCTAAATTTGAGTAGAAAAAGAAATTGCTTATTTTTGTTATTAAAATCTATTTTTTATCTAAATTTACTTCTATGATATTGAGTTCTTTTTCGCTGTTTTGTGTATTTTCTAAACGCAATTTTATTTTATTTGCACCCATGGGAGTTAAAATAGTAAAATATCTAATATTATTTTCATAAAAATCCCAAATTTCATCAAATTCCAAATAATTTGCTAATCCATATTCTTTAAACTCACATTCTTTATAGATTGATTTTAAAAATTTTGGCACTTCATTAATAATAAAAAGTATTTTGATTTTTTCTTTTTGAGAATTAATATCCAATTCTTTAATCAGATTATTTTGATATTCTTGCTTTATTATTTCTATTATTTTTTTATTATCACAATTTTTTAAATCATTAAGATTAATATCTATTTCTTTTTTTAACTCTAATTCTTGAAGAAAATAATTTGTATTCTTATAATCAGAAGCTTGTGGTAATAATATATTTAATTGTTCATCACTTTTAAAAATTAATTTCGCTATATTCATAATTTTAATATTTAATTCTAATATAGCGTAAAAATCTTTTTTAGAAAAAATTTTATCTACACCTTTTTTCATATTTACAATATCTAAATTTTCATCAGATAAAAATTCTATAAGTTTATTTAAAAATATAGGTTGAGGAAGCATTACCACCCTTTAAGCTCTAAGCTTTCAAGCTCTTCTAAACTCATTGCTCTAATTAAAATCCTTTCTTCTGATTGAATTAAAGAAAAATCTTGCAATTTCTCTAAAGCTTCTTTATACTCTAAATACCCCAAAGGCTCATCTTTGCTAATGCTAAAAAAACTCAGCCTCCATTTGGTTTCTTTATCTTCATCATCTAGTTCAAAATTTTCCCAAGGTTTTTTAAAAAGAATAGTATCTGTATCTTCACTTAGGGTGAAATTTATTATTAACCCATCTGGTGTTTCATAAAGTTTAGGCATAGCTTCATAAGCTTCTTCCCAACGTCTTTGTAAAAGTTTTAAATCTTCCATAAATTTTTCCTTAAATATAAAATGAAATTATAACTAAAAATCTTTTTATATTAAATTGCAAAATTTTTTATAGCTTTTAGTCTTTCAATTTTCATATACCATAACTTCACTAAAACTAAAACCTAATAAATTGTTTTCTCTTACTATTTTTCTAAATTCACTTGATACAAAAACAGGTACTTCATCATCTTTAATTCTAAATATATGGCTTCCATCAAGTTTTGATTTTTTTAAAACAGCTTTAGTAATACTTAAATATTCATCATTATCACCCATATAAGTATATACAGAATGTTCATAATCTAAAGCCTCAAGTGATTTTGTTACATGCATAATTTTACAACCATAATAATTTATTTCCTGACTTTTAATTTCTACATCTAAATATTGCACACAATCTTTGATTAAATCTTGCATTAAATTTATAAATTTAGGAGAGACTATACGCCAACCACAGTCATTGTGTATAAGATCAGTCAGTATATTACCATCATCTTTGTCGATTTCAAAACTAGGTGTTTGCCAATTTGTGATAGGTTTGGATTCTAAAAGTGCATATTCATCGTTATTTTTTATATCTACAAGATCACAAGAGTACCAATTATCCACATCGTTATGATTATAGTTATACATCATTTTATAATATTTCATTATTTTCTCTCCTTATAGTAATCTTTATGAAGTATAGCAGGATTGTTTTTGACTTCTTCTTTTAGTTTTTCAAATTCTTTTATGAATTTATCCTTATCTCCTCTTGCTATTTTATCAATTTTACTCATTTTTTCAAGAATATATTCATGATATTCATTAGGATGTCTTCCGCGATGTGGCATTTTAACTTTATTCCAGTCTTCATCCAATTCCATGTTATATTTTTTTGTTATTTTTCGAAATTCTTTAGTAAATTTTTTATTCTTATCAGTGGCAATATGATGGGTTTGAATTGATGATTGTTTGTTATCATCTCCCATCCCTTCCCATCTTATCCTATCATACTCAATCTTAGCAAGAGGACTAGCTTGTATTTTAGCTAAAGCAAATTTAATCTTATTCTTTTTGGGTATAGCAAATATAGGATAACCTTTTATACTCATTCCTATCAAACCCATTTGTAACACAGAATGTTTATTATTAACTTTATGATCTGAATAAGTATAAGCAAATACCATAGCTACTTTAGTACAAGGTCCTCCTAGTATAGGTGGATTTAAACATCCACTTATACTAGCTCCTTGTATTTCATTATCAAGCATAATAGGAACATTGTCTGATTTTATTCTTTTAGCTTTTTTTGCTTTTAACTTAACTCTACCTCCATGTAAGCATACTAAAGTATTATCTTCTAAGATAGGATGCATACAAGAAGTATCAGGACTTATATTAATATCTTTTATTCTAGGAATAAGGATTGTTCTTTTTTTAGCCATGAAAAGTCTTGTGGGTTTTAAGTATGTTTTCTAGTTGTTCATCTTTAGCATAAAGAAGCTTTTCTTCTAAAGAGCAATCAAAATTTAAAGGAAAAGGTTTTAGGGTATTTTTACTTAGAAATTTTTCCCAAAGTATAGAATTTTCTTTTGCTGAAAACTCCCAAAAATCATCTTTATTTTTATAAACATAGTCTTTATAATCTATAAAATTTACAAAATTGATATCTATATCTTTTTGTTTAGAAAGTATGCCTTGTATGTTTTCTTCTTCTGTGTTTTTTGGAATTTTGTTGTAATTAATAAGATAATAATTAAGTCTATCTTTGTTTAATTCTTGATTGTCAAGTTCATTTAAAAACTCTTTAGAATAATAATTTAAAAAGTAAGTATTTGTGTATTCTTCTATATATTCTTTAAAACTTCTTTTATGAATTAATTTATCTTGATTAATGGGATAAGATTTTAAAGTATTATTTTTAGAATCTAAAGTATGATCATATCCTACAAAAAAATAAGAAAAATCCATAAAAGCATAATCAGCACTGATGCCTTTACAAAGATTTAAAAACATATTTTCAAGTTCTAAAATGATTTTATCTTCTTTGCTTAAATTTAATTCTTTTTGTATCTCATCTTGACTTTTTGGAGTAAAAGTATGATTGATTCTGTGATTATAATTGTTAATTAAATATTCTAAGCTTTCATCACTAAAATTAAAGCTTAGCTCAAGTGAAGAATTAAAATAAATATCATATTTATTAAAGTAGGGTGCTAAATTATCTTTTTCTATAAAAATATCAATTTGATTTTGAGAAAAATTTTCTCCTTTTTCATCCCAAAAAGGAAAATTAGGAGAAAGATTTTTAAGCATACCAATCTCTGTCAAATCATTTTTTTGATAATATTGATGTAAAATATATTTACTTTTATCCTTACATAAACGATTATAAAATTGAGTATAATTTGAAGGCAAAAAATCAAGCCATTCATCATCACCATGTAGATTTATGCCTTCAAATTGATCAACACTAAAATAAGCTTTAAACTCTTGCATAGCTTTTAAGGTATTTTCTAAATGCTTATTATAAAATTTGTCTTTATTGGCTTGTTTAAATTCAAACCAATCTTTGGCATTTAAACGCTCGCCTTTTAAGCTCCAAGCATTAAGATATTTTTCATCACTAAAAGTTTTAGTAGAAAAAAGATAAAAGCTTACTCGATTAGAGCTTAATGTTTGTTTCATTTAAAATCTTTTAAAGCATATAAAAAGTCTTTAATATCACTTACTTGATCTTCTACCCAATCTTCTACTGTATAATCTTCATCACAATCGCTATCTTCATTATAATAATCTCCCCCTTCAAAGTCAGCAGGATCGTCATAAAGTTCCATTTCTATATGTTCTAATTCAAATTCCAAATCATTTATAAAATTTCGAAGATTTACGCCATTAAATTCACTTTTATCATATTCTAAAACAGCAATAAGATTAGGCGGCAAGGTAACTTTATATTTTGCATCAACTTTTAAATTGCCATTTTCTACTAAATTTTTATATTCATAGCTTAAAATGCTACTTATAAAAGCTCTTCGTTCGTATTTTTTTAAACCATATAAAGCATCTTTTAAATAATTATCATTTTTAAGATAGTATTTAAACACTTCTTGTATATATTCATCATCCAATAATTTTTTATTTTTCATTATCTTTCCTTATAATTTATTTTAGCAAAGTGAATTTCTATTCCCTCATTCACTTTCTTTAGCCTTTTTTATAGCATCGTTTAAAAGTTTGGAATATTCATCATGATATTTACCTAATAAATCCATATCAGTTTTTCCGTCAATTTCGCAATGAGAAGAATCATATGCTGGTAAATTAAATTTCTTTCTGATTTGTTCTGAAGTCATTGCTCCTGCATCTTTTAAAAGCTTTTTATTTCTAGATCCTTTTGCATCATCTAAAGGGGTGGTTGGGGTAGCAAAATTCACATTAGCTCCAAGTTCAATTAAAAGCTGTGTAACCCTATAGGTTTCAGGTTCGCTTACAGCTTCAAATAAAAGGGTTTCATTGTTGCATTTTCTTAATTTACTAAAAGTTTGCATATCTACATTAGCTCCTCCTTTAATAGCTAGTTCTAATAATTCATAATTATTGCGTCTAGCCCAAAAATGCATAGGGGTCCAATTTGTATCTTCATCATGCACTTCAAATTTAGCCCCACGATTGACTAGATACTTAATGATTTGAGAATTTGGATTATCAGCACTTAATATATAATCATAGATTAGAGCGTTTTGATAAATACAAGGATCATCTTCTACTTCTTCCATCAAGATATATTTATCATTAGCTTCTTTGATATATTTCAGCAAAGTTATATTTAGGATCTTTTAAACTTAATCCATACTCATCAAATAAATAATCTAAAATAGAAAAATCATTATTGTTTTCTTCACAAGCATGTGCAGCTCTTATTATTAGATTAAAAGGATCAAATAAAGGAAAGTCTCCATCCTCATCTTTAATATTAAGCTCATAACAAGATATTTTTACAGGATAATCCTTTAAAATATCTTTTAGCTTAACTAAATCATTATTATCTATAATTTCAAGAACTAAATCTTCTAATTCATCTTTTTCTTGATAGCTCATAGCTTTGATATCTTCTAAGGTTTTCATTGTTTTTCCTTTCTTTGTAAATTGGGTTTTTTATGATTTTAGTTTTAATTTTAAGAAAATTGCTTTTAATCCGCTCTTAAATCACCTCCTTTTACTCTTAAACCTTTGCTATCTATAATCACTTGTGTTGTTCCTACTTGGAGTATAATTTTATCTTTTGTTTGTGTAATAGTTGTATTTCCTACCCTAGAAACGATTTGTTTTTGTGCTGTTAAAACACTTTCTTGATTTGCCATAGTATTTACATTATCAGCTGTAAAAGAGCAATTTTTCTTGGCTTTAAAACTAATAGAATCATCAGCTTCAGCTTTGAAATACTCATTTGTTTCTATGCTTAGATCTTGTTTGGAATAAAATTTTATACTTTGATTGGTTTGAAGCACATAAGAACCTTTTATGGTTTCATTTTTGTTATGTCCTATTCTTTGGATAAAATCATTTTTGATATCTTGCTCTAGATTGTTATTGATTATTACTCTTTTGTCGTTTCCTATCTTTTCTTCGTGGTTTTGTCCGATATTGACTTCATTGCTGATTCCTACATTTAAAGTATTACTTAAGCCCACATTAGTATCTTTAGAAAGTAGGGTATTTTCTAAATATTCAGCTCCTACATTGACATTTTTAAAACCTATGATATTTTGCATATGTCCTAAAGTAATAAATTCGGTATATAAGGCTCCCACTTCTGAAGTTTTATTATTTTTTATGGTTTGCTCATAATTATTACCTATTTCTTCTTTATAATCTTTTTGTGCTAGGATATAAATTTCTTCTTTGTCTTTGTCGTTTTTAGGGTAATTTCATTCCTTACTCTTGCATTGGTGTTATCCACTCCTACTGTGGAATTAGCCAAAGTAAGATAATGATTGTTTATAGAGCTTAATTCATAATCAGTATTTTCTTGAAGTTTTAATGTATCTAAACCTTTATCAATCATAGCAGGAACTACGCTTAAATAACTCAATGCATTTGTAGCGATTTCTCTTTTATATCTTGGATAATTATATTGGGGCATTGTTGTAGCCCCATTATACAAACTTCCACTTACATAAGGTTTATCTATATCATCATCTAAAAAAGAAATAATCACTTCATCTCCTATTCTTGGAGTATGAAAAAAACCTGAATGATTACTTGCTATATGAGAAGCTACTCTTAAAAAAGGAGTGTGATGATAAGATTTATAAGTATTGCTTGATAAATTAGAAGAATTTATATCTATATCATTTGCAATAAAAGTATCATTATCTAATTCTTCTTGATTGGCATAAAGATTAATCCTTACCTTAACCCTTCCATGCTCATCAGTATAAATAGTATTCCTCTCACTTTCTATATCCTTACTCTCTCCTATAACAATACCTTGAGTGCTATTAGGAGCTTTAGGTTTAGCTTTAAAACTTGGAGTAAAGATAATATTCTTTTTTAGTAAAGTTAAAGTATTAGAATAAGATTTATTTAAATTTAAATGATCATTAGTATTAATAGAATTAGCTAAGATGGCATCATCAATTAAGATTTGAGTATTAGCGATAATAATAAAGTCTTTAAGCAAAGAAGCTTTATCTTGTTTTTCTTCATCTTGATTTTTTATTTCTTCTTGATGATTAAACTCCTTATAATTTAAAGTGATAAAATCTCCTAAGTTAAGATGATAAATATTACTTTTTGCTAGTAAGCTTTCATTTAATACTAAGGCTCTTTTTTCTTTAAGAGAAGGCTTAGTCTTTAAATCAATGCTTTTTGTAAAAGAATATTCACTCTCATAAAAATGTTCATTATAACAAGCTTTGTTATTAAGTTCTTGTTTATAAGGAACTTTACTAGAGTGTAAAGATAAAAGATTTAAAGGAGTATTGGCATTAATACTAGAATGTGTAAAAGAATTAGTTCTTAAGCTTTGCTCTTTATAAATAGAAGAAATACAAGCTTGATTTAAAATATTATTAACATTAGGATTATACTCAATTTCTTTATTTTTTACATTTTTATACACATCACAAAAATAAATAGTGTTCTCATCTTCATAAAAAAAGATTCCATTATTATGGCTTAATCTTGTAATAAAGTCTAAATCACTTTCATTGTATTGAGAGATGAGTTCTTGTTCTTCATAATTAAAATGTATATTAGAATAATCAATTTCTTTATGTAAGATATCTTGATAAAAACCAAGGGTTTGTTTAATCACTTCTATAATATTAGTATGAGTATAAATACGATTGGCTTTATTTAAAGAAAGTCTTATCAAGACTGATTGAAGCTTAAAAGAAAAAAAATGCTTGTATTGTATTTGCTTAGTATTTGAAGTGCTATCATTAATATTTAAAGCACTTTCATGATTAATACCTAGATATTTTATATAAGTGATAATTCCCTTATAGTTTTTTACTTCATTGTTATCAAAGTTTAAGGTATTATTCTCATAAGGATTATGGATACTTAAAATAGCTTCTTGATCGATTAAAACATTAGGATGAAAATTAAAAGTTGTAGGGGTGCTTGGATGAGATGAAGCATTGGTTAAAGTATTTAAAGAAAATAAATCTTGTTCTAAACTTTCAAAAAAGCCTTCACATTCTATAGAAAAAAGCTCTTCAAGACTTTCTTTGATGAGGGCTTTAGTGATTTTAAAGGGTAGGGGATTTGAAGTAGAATTTGATATATTAAGACTCATGTAAGAATTAAGGGACATTGATGATCCTTTTGGGTTTGTTGATGATTAATAGCCTATAAGCTTATGTGATTTATTTTAGCATAAAGTGGGTAAAATAAAGTTTATTTTAGGGTATGGTTTATGGGTGAAGAGAGGTTGTGATTTTTTTAAACATATTTTTGTGTCAGCTTATTCACATAGTTTCATATATACTATTGTATATTTTTTTTGCGTATTACCTAAAATTTTTGCCCAACCAAGTTTGGCAGTATTTTCTTCTCCTAACACAAACTTCATTTCTGAAGAATAGTTGATTTTAAGATATAAATCAACACAAAATTCATTATTTGTTAAAAACATTATGCTATTTTTTAAATCATCGTGTTTGGTTCCATTGGCATAAATTTAACCGCTTCTTGATATGAAATATCCTTTATATAGATCGCTATTTTGTTTTGATAAGAGATAAATTTATCGCCCAATATAAAATTATTTCCTAAAATATTGTTCTTTATTCCTAAGTTATTTTTTTGCGAATTTGAAATTAAAATTTGATGGGGTAAATTTTCAATAATTGATAATTTATCCTTAAGTTTAAAATTGACTTGTAAAACTCTTTCAATGTGTGTTTTAGGTCGTCTTAAACTTAGTAGTAAAGGTGCAAATGGTAAATATTTTTTTGCAATATCGTATTCTTTAATTCCCAACATGCTAAATAAAATTTTTGAAATAGAATCTTTAAAATTTTCATTAAAAGATCGTGGATAATTTTTTAAGCTTATTACATCAAAAAATATCCAAAGCAAATAATGATTAAAGAAATCAAAGAATAGAGATTATATTTAACAATAATAAAAACTTATATTTTGACTTTGAAATTATTAACGGTGCTAGTGAATTAAATAATATAGTTTATATTTTAAATAATCTTAAAATAGTAGAAAATATTACAGGGGTAAATAAACAATGATAGAAAAAGAAGAGATAGGAATTGCTATTGAGAATTATGACGAATGTATTAGTGGTTCTAAAACATTTGTATTTAACACAAAGGGTGGAACTATAGGAAGCGGTGATGATTGCACTTTTCGTATTCAAGATAAACTAGAACAAATCAAAAATACCCATGCCATAGTATCTTATGAAGAAGGATCTTTTACAATTGCGGCTTTTGAAGATTCTGACATTTATTATAATAAGTCCTTTTCTAGAATGCCAAGTGGCTATGAAATAATAATCAGCATAGGCGATATTTTTAAAATCGGTAATTTAGAATTTAGATTTGTGGATGCAAAAAGCATTGAAGCAAGCATTAAAGAAAATAAAAAATACTTAGAAGATATTGAAAAACGCAATCATTTTGATGAAATTGAAATTAAACCTAGAGGAAAAACAAGTATAAATTTTGACAAAAACAAAGAGTTAAAAGAGATTTTAGAAAATAATGATTATAAATTTATCGAAGAAGAAAAGGCAGATGATAGCTTTTTAAAAGAAATAATTCAAAAAAATCCAAATTCATTAGAATATGAAAATGTTTTAAAAAGTTTGGTAAAAAATTTAAAAGATATTAAAACAAAACAACAAAACTCTAAATTAAATAATGATTATTCTTCTATTAGTATCAAAGATTTTGAAAGTATTATTAATAATATACTCTTAATCAAATCCACAAGATTGATCAATATTTTAGCCCTTAGCCTAATCGCAAAAGAATTATATACTCCAATATTTGAAGAAATGGAAGAAAATATATTTATTAAATATATTGAAGCTGCCATACAAAACAATATCAAAGAAGATAAGATTCTTTTTGAAAATCTTACCATCAAAGCATTGGAAAAGTATATTAAAGATTTTGAGTGATTTTTACTCTTTGATATTATGCTCTTTAGCATAAGCTCTTATCTTAGCTCGAAGTTCTTGCGGAAAATTATATCTATAAATAGCAGGAATTCTTGGGTCAAGAAGTTTATCAAGCTTATGTCTTTTATAAATAATTTCTAGTCTTTCAGGGCTATAGTATCTTGGAGCATTAGGATAGCCTTGAGGAGGAGTTAAGGCTGCGAGTTTGGCGCTTAATACTAGAGTATCTTTGAATAAAGTGGCTTGTCGATCACCCCAATCATTTGGAATATCAGCATCGAATCTAGTTTCCATTCCATTTACATATCCATCCATATAATGATCAAATTCTTTCCTGCTTTCAGAAGTAGAATCCACATCTCTTGGATCTTTTAATTTACCTTTTTCAATATCATCATATAAAGCCCAAATGATTCTACCTTCTTCATCAAGAGCAAATTTATATCGATTTAAATCAATCACCCAATCTACTCCTATAATCTCATCTAAAAAAGGAAGCATACCAAATTCATCTAATAAACTCTCATAATGATGATCGTGTAAATCATAAATCATTTTTGCTCTAAGCTTATTCCAATGTTGCCCTGTAAGAAAAGAATTAGAACACAATACTGCTAAACCTAAACTTTTAAAAGCATTTTTATCTCCAAGTTGAGCTTGTAAGAACAATGCTTGTTGTTGTCTTGCTTTAAATCCTACAGCAGCTGTAGGACTAGCTTTAATATTTCCCAAAAGTAAAGCAGATAATTCCCATTCATTAAAGAAAGAATAAGATTTTAATGTTCCACGATGAGAACTTACTTCATCGTAAATATAGGCGTATTCTTCATTGATTAAATTTCCTTTTTCATCTACATTAGCATAAGCATCATAGGGTATATCTATAACCACAGATCTTAATCCACTTCTTATTGCTAAATATTTATATCTTTCTCTTTTAGTTTTTAAAGATTTATAATAAGCTTTTTCTGCTTTAGTCCAAGGAGCTATAGCTCCTTTTATAGGATCTTTTAAATAAATGTTTTGCCATTCTTTAAATTCAAGTAAAGTAGAACTTTGCCCTGTATAAAAGTTAGGATCTAGGTATTGGGGTTTATAGTCTTTGTAGGGGGAGTTTCGTTTAATGTTGTGTGCTTCAAACAAAGCTTTGGAATATTCTTCGGTATAGTTGCCCTTTGCTGGTGGATGTGAATCTAAACTTTCTACAAAATATATTTTGTTTGTTTCTTTATCTACTTTTACAGCTATTCCATTAGGTGTATAAATTTTATAAGTCTCACTCATTATTTATCCTTTCTTAATTTATCCCATATATAAACCATCTTCTATGATTATAGTAGTAGCTAATCTGCCTATGAAGTTAGGCGGTAATTTTTGGGATTGTTTGTTTTTAGTTGCACTTTCTGTATATTCCTCATTTTTTTCCTCTTCATCACCTTCTTTTTCTTGTAAATTGTCTTGTTTCTTATTTATCCCCATATACATAGCCTTAAGATTGTTTTGTCCTATAACATTGAGTTTTTCTAGTAATCTTCTGGTTTTATTTTTATCTTCTATATATCTTCCTGTTTTATCTTTGCTTGTATTGTAAATTCCATTAGCAAAATCTTGTAAAATTTGTAAAGCTTCATTGTAAGCATGAATAGGACTATCTTCATCCTTTTTAAAAGCACTAATTTGCTTTTCTTTATTTCTAAACTCTTTAAACAAAGGATGATTACAAGGAAGTTGATACATGGTGCATTTTTTAAGTTCTAAAGATTTTAACTCTTTAAAATAAAAAGTATAATCATCTATAATATATTTTTGTTCTTTTATATCCTCTAAAGCAGTTGCATTTCTTTTCTCATCAATAATCAAATAAGACAAAAGTCTTTTTAAAAGAAATTCTTTATTTTCTTCAAGCTTTTGATCTATTTCATAATGAAAGGAAAAATGAGTGTCAAAAACTCCTGTGCAAAGATCTATGCCATAAAAAATTTTCTTTAAATCAAAGCTAATGAATTTCGAATTGATTGCAAAAGGATAAGTTATAAAATGATCTCTTATAACTGCTAAAGGAGAATCATCTTTAAAGGTGTAAAGCTGATAAACAATGCTTTCATATTGTTCTTGTAGGGCTTTAAAATTTGTTGGAAAGAGATAATTTAAAAAAATACCCACAAATTCTCCAGTCACAATAGAAGCAAGGTCAAGTTTATTTAGCTTAGCATAAGTATAAATAGTATATTTTTGAGTTTGTATATCTATGCTATGCATAAGAGCAATTTTAGATATATTGCTTTCTTGATTAGAGTATATAAATAATTGCTTCATATATTTATCACTCCAATAAATCTTAATTTGTTTTTCATTAAAGTATTCTTTTATCTTTGTGATAAATAGATTTAAACCGGATGTATTTTTTTGTATTATTAAATTGGATTTTATCTCTTGTGCTAAAATCATTTGGATTTTAGTATGAATTAATTCTTTTTCTATTTGTTGCAAGCGTGCTTTTATTATTAAATTAGATTTTATGTGTATATGATATATACTATTCTTTTTTGGAGGTGCAAAAATACCAAGCTGTTCTTTAAAAAATTCTTTAAATCCTTCTTTGTTTATTTTAATACAAGCTTGAATAACATATTCTATTGTTTTTAAAAAATTAAAATCCCACAACATTTGAGCTGTAAAGCTGATAAAAGGACTAGCGCTTAATAAAATTTTTAACATTGCATAAGTAAATATTTCACTTGTTTTTTGTTCTTTTGCCTTATTTAAATATTCTTTTCCATACATCTGTTCCAAAAGCTTTGATAAATCTGATATTTGTTTCTCTATATCCATCCATGCAACAAAAGCTCGTTGCGTTTCTTCGTCTAAATTCATAAATTCTTTAATGCATTTTTGTTCATCTAAATAATACATTTGCTTTAATTTGATTATTTTTTTATCTAATGTATTTGTTGTATCTAAATCTTTTGATAATTCATTAAAAAAATCATCTATAGTTATCGAACTATCATTTTCCACAAAAGAATAATCTTTTTTGTCAAGTATTTTTAATAATTGCGATACAACTTCATATGCTGTAATATTTGTTGGCTCATTATTTACATATATTGGACATTCATCTGTCCATAAAACATAAGTTTTATCTAAGTATTTTATATATACAAAATTACTGCCTCCATATTTTTTCAAATCCAAATTGATATTTGGAAAAATAAGCTTAGCTTGATACAAGACAAATGAAATGAATAAACATTCCATTAAAGAATAGTTCCCAAATGAAGATTTATCCGATTTTTCAAAAAACTCTTTTTTCAAAAAAGTTAAATATTGATGAGCTATCTTTTTTTCTTTTTCTATGATGGATTCTTTGGCTTCGTTTTGTTTAAAGAATTTTTTGATATAAAAATAAGGAAGCCATTTTTTATCATTTATTTTTTTATTGTAGTCAATATAAGCTAAAATGTTTATTCGTTCGCAATGTCGTAAATTTTCCGTCTTTTTTACTATTTCTATTATTGGCTCATTTTCTGATATTGCTAATTTTTCTTTAGCTGTTTTTGCGAATTCTGGTAGCTTCTGCGGTGTAGCAACAAAATTTGTTAAATATTTATAAACCTTTTGCATATCTTCATAAGCTTTTTTACTATTCTCATAAGCTTCTTTGGATATTTTCACAAAAGGGCTTAATTGTAAAATATAAGGTTCATTTTCATCTTGTGGCATTTCTATGCTATATTCGCTATAATCTCTTGTGCTGTCATAAGTTTTTTTTGAAGTATCAATATTTTTTTTAATTCTTCTGTATTTATCTTGTATATTATAGTTGGCGATTTCTTGAGTTAAACTTTCACTAAGTCCTGCATTGTATTTATTGGGGATATTTGAAATAATCAAATAATTTTTACTCATTTTAGTTGTATTTAAATCTATTTGTGCATTTTGATTTTTTTGTGCGAAAAATTCAGCTAGTTTACTTGAGTTAAAATTTGGACTTTCTATATAGGAAAAATAAATAAATTGTTTAATATCTTCTTGCAAATTCTTTAAAATAGCATTGTTTTTTAAATACAAATTAGATAATTTTTGCGTTGAAATGAAAGCGGGTAAATTGCTCGATTTTGAATCATTGGGTGTATTTTTATATCCCTTGTTTTTTTGTTCTGGGTTTAAAAAGATTTCACTAAAAATATTTTCAATGCTTTTTATTTCTTCGCTTAAAGTGATTTTATAAGCCAAATTCGAAGCGATATTGCTTTCATCACTTCCAAGATATAATCCAAAACCACTTAAATCAATAATTTCTTTTTTATTAATAATTAAAACACAAGATAACAAGCGAGAATTAATATAATGAATAAACATAGCACATCTAGTGGCTAAAAATGCGGCTAAAGGCGTTAAAAGTGTGCCATAATCTCTTTGAGCAAATTCATAATACTCGCTTGCAGAACCCATTAAAGAAAATAAACCAGCAGCCAAAATAGCTAATCCTGCCCCACCTGTAAGAACAGCTACCACTGTGGCTATTGCAACACCCGCTATAGCACTTAGTATGATTTTAATTTTTTCATATTCTTTTTCTTCGGCAAGTTTTTTAATGTGTTCTAACAACTCATTGATAAATTTTTCATAAGTATTTTTTAAAGTGGGACTTATGCTATTTTTGAAAAAATCCGATTCCATGACATTTCCAATCTTTTCTAAAACTTTTTTCTTAAAATCATCAAATTTCTCACTGCTTATATCATCAGGATCAATGTTTTCGATTAACTCGTCTAAGGTTGTTATATCTTCAGAATCTTTGGCTAGTTCTTTTAAAGTATTGATAAATTCGATACAAAGATTATTTTTATCTGTATGATAAAAAAGATTAAAATCTTTACCTTGTTTCTTGTCTTGAATTTCTTCTTCTAAGTCTTCTAAATAAACTTTAGTGCAAATTTCACTGCTTGATAAATCTTTTAAATTTACATTTTGTCCAGTATCAAGCTCATTAAGGGTATGGATATTTATTTCTATATTATTGTGATTATCACAAGTTTGTTTTAAAATTTCTAGTATTTGCATAGCCAATATTTGATTTTTAGATAGCATTTTTCTTTGATGAAAATCAATATTTTTTAATATAGCGTGTAAAATAGAAAAATTAGGATAAATAAAATCAATCTGTTTAACTTCTTTATTGTTGATTGTTAAATTTTTAATAGTTTGAATTAACTCTGTTTTAGAACTTATAAACATAAAAGATTCCTTATATAAAGCATTATTATATCATTTTTTATTTGCTAATATTTTTTGTCTCTATTAATCTCTCCTATCCATCTAAGCACATTACCCTTATCATCAATCTCTACTTCTAAATCTTTGTATTTGTTGTAAAATTTAGGAGCTAAGATTTCATTAATTAGGATTTTTATAACTTTAAAAACTTCTTGTAATTCTTATTGCATCTTTTTAACTTTTTGCATATTCTAGGTATTTGTTGTTGCTTGCTGCCTTTGTTGCGTCTATTTTTCACATAATTTCAGACGATATTCTTGTATAATCTGCTTGTTTTTAGAAATATATAAAAAATTATTAAAAATATTGTATTCATAAATACCATTTTTAAAAACATATCCTTTAAAATTCATATTTACATCACTAATAGACTTACCGTTTAAGACAATATATTTTCCATTATTTTTATTGACACCCACATATACAACCTTATCACAAGTTATATTACCCTCTGGACATAGATTTAAAATTTTTATCCAAAACTTTTCATTTTCATAGGTACATTGCTCTAGTGGAGTAAAATCCTCTTGTGCTAACAAATAAGTACTAAAAAATAAAAACAATAATATATTTTTAAAAATTACCATTTTTCATAACCTCCTTGAGTGTAAAGCTTTATTCAGCATTTCTCCTATTAATTAGTCCCTGCATTACTTTATTTTGACTTTTGTTCCACGCCATCCAAGCTTCCTTTAATGTTTTGTAACCCGTTTTCTCTGCATTGATGATTTTGGCAACAAAAGAGTTTTTAAAATTATCAATCCCTATATTAAAACATAATATAACCAAGTCATCAAATTCATTCTGTGCCAAGGAAGAGTTTATTGAATTTTTTACAGCATTTTCAAAGGGTAACAAATCGCTTTTAAACAATTTATCCGCTTCTCGTAAAGTAATACCATTTTTATACAAATCCCATTCATTTTGCCCTATAAGATGTCCATATCCGATAGTTACACCTTTAACATGTGAAGTAATTTCTTTTCCATTTTGATCATTATAAGGTTTGAGTCTTAGCTTCTCTATATTTTTTAAAAGATTTTGACCATCATTGCTTAGATGAGTGATTTTTTCTTGGGTATTGTTTTCACTAGAACTTATATTATTGCTTTTTGTAGTGTTTGTGTATTTTGTGCCATTATTTATATTTACATCTTTATTTTTTGCTTTTATTTTGTTTTCACTAACCCCATTTACCACCACAAATTTACCAACATAAAGCTCTTGTTTTCTATCTTCATCTTCTAAGATTTCATCTAGTCAAGGTGATAGAATGAAAAAATATAAAAAGATTTTAGTGCTATTATCACCAATAATTTTAATTATATTATTTTATACCCCTTTTTATATCCTAGCTATTGGGAATTTAGAAGGTTATGTAAATTAAATAATTATCCAAAAAGTGAGGAAAAATATAATAGAATCTTAGCTTATTTTGATAAGAGTTTAGATGGTAGTATAGGAAAAAATGGTTATGCAAAAATAGGTTATGGTAATAGAATAGATTTAGGTATATATATTTATTATAAGAATCCAAATAACAAAACATTAACTTTTAAAAATATTAATAAAATATATTTTAGACCAATATGGAAAAACTATGCACCAAATATTTATGGTAATGAGGGTAATATGGATTTTAGATTAAAGCTTGACGGTGAAATAGATTGCAGAAGCTTATTAGGAGAATTATATGGATAATAAACAACAAATCAATAAACTAAGGGACATGGCAGAACTTGCACAGGCAAGTTATGGATATTTTCATTATGTTGATAATAAATTTGATATAAAAGATGAAGATAAAATTGTTACCTTTGAAAATGTTTTAGATATTACCTATAAAAACTCTAAAATTATTGATGAAAGAGGATTTAAAATCGGCAAGCTCGATGGCGACTTCTCCCCACTCCAAGCTAAACAATTCTTTTCTCGCTATGATTTATTAATCCATCAACCAAATACAGAGTCAAGCTTTTCTGCTACTTTGTTTTACGATAAACAAAAAGATGAATTTATAATAGGATTTAGGGGAACTGAAGTTTCTTTTAAAGATTTAAAAGCGACATGGGAAACCGCTTTAGATACAACCCAAGACTTAGTCTTATCTCTCAATGGCAATCTTCAATCTTCTTTTCTTTTAGAATTTTTAGAACAAGTAAATAAAATAATCAAAAATAAACACAAAAGAATTATATTTGTAGGACATTCATTGGGTGGGTATTTAGCTCAAATGGCTTTGATATATTGCGATATTAAATATAAAGACAAATTATCTTTTAGCCCTAATGAAGTTTATACTTTTAATGCCCCTAGTGTTTATGGTTGGAATGGTTCCTAGTGTAGTTATATTTTAATTTTTAAAAAAGTAGAATAATTTTATTAAAAATATTAAAAAGGAAAATAAATGGGTCTATTGAAAAAAATATACATTGCTTGGGGGGGGGTATTTTGGGGAATTATTTTTTTGTTTAGTTCTTTATATGCTTATTTTAGTGATATAGAATTTTTTGGTGATATGTTAAAGATTGCATTTTTTATATATTCTTATCCATTGTTACCTTACATATCATATTTAACACTACAAGAAACTATTAAATCCAAAAATATTTTTCTTTATTTTTCTTTATTTTTCTTTATTTTTCTTTATCTCGGGAGGATTTTTTAATTATGTAATAACATTAGGTATTTATACAATATTATTTTTAATAATATCTATTAAATTTAGAAAAGAACTTTCTTATTATTTTTCTTTATTATTTTGTATTTTTTTATACATTTTTTTGTATCTTTTTATTTTTTAAAATTAACAATCTCAAAAATTATGCTAAACTTGTATAGATTGGTTTTTTTGATTTTTTAATAATAATTTAAATTTCAACAAAAAAGGAAGTAGTGTGATAATACTAAAAAATCTATATATTATTTGGATTATAATTTGGGGATTTGGGGCTATTTTAGGTTATTATATGGGATATGATGCAACTTTTACTAAAATGTTCTTTTTTCTTGTTATATTATATCTTTTTCCATTGTTGCCTTATTTTTATTATTTGATTTATAAAAAAGCAAGAAATACAAAAAATATATTTGTTGCTATTTGTTGCTATTTGTTGCTACTATTGATTAATAGAAATAATAGTAATTTTGAGCTGTACTTAATTATTATTGTGATACATATTATAATATTTGCAATAATTTATTTAATTAAAAGAAATAAAAATGAAAACTCAAATCAATAATTTAAAAGATTATGCAGAACTTGCATGGGCTAGTTATTTTTATTTTGATTTTTTAAATACTAGAAATATATTTGAGTTAGATTTTAATCAAGAAAAAATTCAAGAAGAAAATTCTCTTAGAGGCTATAGAGAAATAAAGGTAAATTTAGAACATGTTGTCAGTCAAAAACATAAAGATAAAGAAGTATTGATTGATTTAAGACAAGATGATGCTTGGCAATCAAAAATGTTAAATTTCTTTGATGAAAAGACAAATTTTGATAAACTCAACGGAGAATTTGGAGAATTACAGACTAAAAATTTCATTCAAAGATATGAGGTTCAATTTCATCAGCCTAACACTACAAGTGGCTTTAGTGCTACTTTGTTTTATGATAAAGAAAAAGATGAATTTATAGTAGGATTTAGGGGAACTGAAACTGATAATTTTATTAGCTCGATTCAAGATATAGTTCAAGACATAACTCTATCCCTCAATGGCAATATCCAATCTTCTTTTCTTTTAGAATTTTTAGAACAAGTAAATAAAATAATCAAAAATAAACACAAAAGAATTATATTTGTAGGACATTCATTGGGTGGGTATTTAGCTCAAATGGCTTTGATATATTGCGATATTAAATATAAAGACAAATTATCTTTTAGCCCTAATGAAGTTTATACTTTTAATGCCCCTAGTGTTTATGGTTGGAATTTTCCTAATATAGCTATCAACCCTAATACTATAAAAATTATGCAAGATCTTTTAGGAAAATACACTATAGATGTTTCAGAAAAAATCACTCATATTTATGATAATGGTAAAATTGAAATCATTGCTTCAGCTCAATATGGTGCAAGCAATGCTTTAGGTATATATACAGGGAAAAATGATCACTCTATAAAACCTCTTGTTAATACTCTCTATTTTTATTCCTATCTTTTAGAATTAGATGCTAACTATAACAAAGTCAAAGATAAAAGCCTTAGTGAGTGTATAGAGTATCTTAATCATTTTATGAAAAATATTCAAATTTATACAGAAACTTTTGTGTTAAAAAATAATGCTATTAATAATAAAAATTTCGCTCTTAAAAATGGACCTCTTGGACTTTTTAGAAGTTCTCCAGAAAAAATCAATCATTTTGAATATTTTCTTTCATTAATAGCCACCATAATGCAAGAAACAAATGGTATTTTAGAAGAGCTTGGAGATAATTATTATGCAAGCTATAAAGCTCCTACCATTAGTCAAACAAAAATCATAGATTTTATTTTAAAGGCGCAAAAAAAAGAAAAATACATTTTAATTCTTGATAAAAATGATTTTAATAAATACAGAAAAGATTGTTCCTTTATTAATAATCAAGAAAACTTAGCTCATAAAATTGCCATTGGGGAATTTAGAATTTTTATTGTGGTTTATAAAGATATGAAATGTCTTGAAAATATTAATAATATAACAAAAATATACGGATATAATTCAAAAAGTTATAAAATAAAAGATCAAATTTGGGATGAGCAATATTTAGGTGGAGTTTGTAAAATATCACAAGCTTTGTATTTTAATGGAAAAGCTAAAATAGGTATTATTTAGGAAAATTATGATAGGTAAAGACTTTTTATATTCTATTCATAAAGATAAAAAAAGTATTTATTTGTTTTGTGAAAATAAAAGCATAATTGATTGTCAAAGTATTTATGATGAACTTTATAAATTAGAAGCAACGACAGATTTTACTTTTGAAGAACTCCAAAACTATCAAGCTTATATCTTCCTAAACTCCACCCTCCTTACAGGCTCAAATGAACTTCCTAATAATCCTTTTTACTTTGGAGAATTAGATCAAGATAACACTATAAAACAAGATACACCTAGTTATTATTTTTCTCCTAAAGATGAAAGCAGTGGTTTAGGAAGACTTAGTATCTTTTATAAAAATGATGAACTTTGTTTGCTTAATTATTCTATATTAGAAAATTCTTTAAATATCAAATTAGAATGTTTAAGCAAACAAAGCTTAGAGTATAAAGACTTAATTTCAAACACTTTAAAAGAACAAAAAACCACACAAGTAGATAAAAAACAAGCTATAGCTAAACTTCATGCTCTTTTAGAAAATCAAAACCTAGAATGTATCCATGGAGGTAAAGTCATACTTAAATCAAACAAAGGAAAAACTTTTAAAGATGATGGTGTGCCTATAATGCTAGAAAGTGATTTATTAAACTCTAGTATAGTAGCTTGTCCTAATACTATAGCAGGTGTAAGTGTTCCTTGTACTAAAGTTGTTAATGTAAAAGGATCCTTATCTCAAAAGAAAGTCAATAATGAATATGTAATCTTACAAGAACTCATCTCAGCTTGTAAAACAGATAAAGGCTTTGCTTTAAAAGTAAGCTTTACTCCTACTAAGTTTAAATTTGATCACAGCTTTGATCCTAAAGAGGGCTTAGGAGAACAAAGTAAAAATCAAATAGAGTTAAAAGAACCTATAATAAGACTTCATTATAAAAGTGATAGATTTCAAAAAGATAATTTACCTATCTATAATCTTTTAATCAATAATGAAAAAAAAGAACAAGATAAGGCTTTAAATGAATTTAATATAGATTTAAAAGATTTAAAAGATATAGAGGATGTTAATATTTTTAATCAATTCAAACAAGACTTTAGTAAAGATTATGAATTTAAAGAATTAAATCTTAGCTTTGATACTAATTTAATCAAACTTTATTTTATTATCCCAAAAAACATTGCTAAAGTTTATAAAAGTGCTTATAAGGAATTTGAAAATAAAGATTTAGGAGCAGGGTATTTTACACAGCTACATGAGTATGATAAAATCATCAAAAATGCTTTAGAAGATAATAAAGAATTAAACGAATATCATTTTAGTTTTTTAGCTCCTGCAAAAATGCAAAATTTAAAACTTCAAATCGCACAAGGACTAGATGAAATCTTAGAAGATGAAGATAGAAAACAAGAGCTTTATGTTTGTAAATTTGTGGTGGTAAATGGGGTTAAAATATGAAAATAAAAAATTTTACTTTAATTGCATCAAATCATAATTTAGAAATCGAGTTAAAAAATCTTACCAAAAATGCTAATAAAATTATTTTTATATGCAGTGATTTTGATGGATATAAAGAAGCTAAGAATTCTTTGTATAAGACACTACATACTATTGAAGATAATTTTAAAATTGATAATACAAAAACTTTTAAAATCATACATTTAAATCAAGCCAATAAAGACGAAATCACAAAAGAACAAAAATTTAGCTCTGATAAAAATTTATCTAGCATTAAAAAAATTATCTTTAATAATTTAAAATTTTTAAATAATGCAATTAATCAAAATGAAAATAAAACGCTCAATAAAATTATTGATGAAAACAATGTAGAAAATATTGAAAATTTTTTAAAAGAAATTCAAAAAGAATTAAATATATTATTAAAAAATATCAAAGAATCTAACTATTTTGAGCAAGAAATTAAACCAAAGATACAACTTACCCTAGATACACTTTTTAATACACTTTTAAAAAATATTGCTCAATCTAATGATGATGAATATAAGCAAATTATTAGAGCTATAGCAAAATTTTTTATCAATATATTAGATTCTGTAACCAATCTTAAAAAACCTGTCTCTTTAGTCAAAAAAAATCCTTATGTTTTTGTTGTAAATACATTATTTGAAGCTTATAATTCTTCTGCTGAGTATCAAGAGTATAAGGAACAAAAATATTATTATGATTTTGCTTATCCACTTTTAGAGCTTATTACTAGTAAGCTTTATCCTATTATCGCTTTGTGCAATGAAGAAATTTTATCCTATGTATTAATTATAGATGATAAAGTATTATTAGATTTTTCATCTTATTCTAATGCACCTTCTATTAGTCTTTATAAAAATAGTTTTTATAAAGTTATTTTAGATGAAGAATTTCAAGGTATTTTTGATAATTTTTTAGAAAATAATCTAAAATTTGAAAATGAAAAGTTAGATAATACACTTTTAGTGAATTCTAGTTTAAATAATTTTGATACAACATTAAAAAAAGCAATCAATTTAAATATCTCTAAACTCAATCATTTCTTTTATGCAGAATATCCTGATTTAAATTCTTCCATGCTAGTAGAAATGATATTAGATAAAAAAAATACTGATCAAATCAATACAACCAAAATGGGTAAAAATTATTTGCTTATTACTAATCCACCACAGCTTAACAATGCAGGACTTTGTGAGGACTTGTATCAAAAAAAATTAGGAGCAATAATAAAAAATCGCCCAAAATCCCTTACAAAAAATGAAAAACTTGGGTTAAAAGAGCAATTTCCTAGTAAAAGAGATTATGGCTCTTATTTTATAGAAAGAGATGTTAAAAAGGAAGATGATTATGTATTGCAACTTTGTCCTTTTGTGAAACTTGATGGACAGATTTATCAAAAATATAAAGGGTATTTTAATTTTTATAATCAAACATATTCTTGGATGAAACTTTATTTATTAGAACATATAAACGAACGATTAGAATATGAAAAAGTTAAGCAAGATTTTGCTTATATTGATAGCTTTTTTAAATTGCCTAAAGAACTTGAAGAAATTAGCGAAAAAGAAAAAGAAAAAGTAAAAGAATATGTCGAGCTTTTTAATAATTATTTAGATAATATCAATTCTCGCTATGACCAAACACAATCCAATCTTAACTCAAAACCATTAATGTTTAAAACATATGAAAATGTAGATTTTAAGAAATACTCACCTTTAACGGTTGTTTTATTGACTTTGACTTTGTATGTTTTACAAAAAGACTTAGCTTTTACGCAAGAATATTCTTTGGGATATAAATTGTTTCAGGCAAATATTGGTAATTATCAAAAGATTAAAATACCAAATTATTTTAATGAGTATATTTCATTTATCCCTGATGATATTTATTTTTATGATAATGATAAAAAAATTTATATCTTTTTATCTAAAGAATTAAATAAAAATAAAAAAGAAGATGAAGTTATTTATTTAGATGAATTAGCTAAAGCTATGTTTGAAAATGATTTTGAAGAAGAAGATCAAACTTATGTAAATTTTTTAAAAACCTTAAATGAAAGCTTTGATGAGGAGATTGAATTTGAAGAAAATATACAAACAGACAAAACTCTTCCTTCAAAAAAAGATTTAGATAAAAGCATTCAAGATATTATGCTTGATAAAGAACTTGCAAAATTATCTATAGATATTACTTTTTTTAATATCATTAAGCAACTTTTTCCTTTTACAGAATTTTTTATGAGTCAGCCTGATTTTTTTAAAAAAATGATTTTATTTTTTATAGATTCAAGCTTAGATAAAAAGTATTATGGTAATAAATTATTTTCTAGTTTTAAAGCACATTTTTTTAAAGAACTAGGGATATTTTATGCACTTAGCCCTAAGGGGCGTTTTATAAAAATTAATCCAAAAAGTAAAAAATCACTCAATAAGCTTTTTTTATATCAAATAGGAACAAATTATTATTATTTTAATCAATTAGAATATGCAAGTGAATTAAAAAAGTCAAAGAGTTTTTCAAGATTGGATAAAGCTAAGCAAATTCATTTGATATCAAAAGTAAAAAAACAATTAGCTATTGATTTTTCTATTAAAATGAGTAAAGACTTGAGCGTGGATATATTAAAAAGTTTAGCAGGATCTTTTATTGATACACTTTTGCCTACAAATTATGAAAGATTGAAAATTTTATATGAAAAACTAATGTATGAAAAATTTACTTACAATTATGATTTTCCTTTAGCTGTAAAAAAAGAAGAATATATAACCTATCCTTTATTAATAAATTCTAGATTTATGAGTTTTGATTTATCTGAGTTTATTTTTGGTTCTTTATTATGCACGGGTGGGCTTAATTATTATCCTAGTATTGCTTGTGCTACAACTTCAAGTGAAGCTAGGGAATTTGCCTTAAAAAGACTTTTATCTTATATTATTTTAGATGAAAAAAGAAGTGCTTTTAAGGAAGATAAAATCAATGAAGGCAAATATATCTTAAATGATAAGGAATTTTTTGAAAAAAACAATATAGAACTTAGAAATTGTAATATATATAAGCTAGAGCATTTTCAAAGAAAAGAAGAGTATAAAACACAACACCCAGTGATAAAACAACACCCTATCTTAGCTTATAATGATGCTATACAAATTTTATATGAATATGCAAATGGGATTTATAATACCACTCAAGATGAAAAGGGTAAGTTCATAGAAGATAGGCAAAAGGCAAGAAGATTGATGGAAAATTTAGAAGCTATAGGACAACATAATTTGGAAGTGATGTATAGGGGGATAGGGGATGAAAAGACAAAAGATGAAATAAAAAATGAAAATGATGAGGAAGAAAGCGATGATATTAGTAAAATACAAGATTATTCTAATAAGTTTATAGGCAGACTAGCTACAACTATAATCATGGAAGATGGTTTATATATAGGATGAAAGGATAAAAATGAGTGAAACTTACGAGATTTATACACCTAATGGTATTATATTAGATGTAGAAAAAAAACAAATAAAATTTTATTATATGATGGAGGAGCTAAGGTAGGCAAATACACCCAAGAATATTCCAAAGCTTTGTTTGAAGCACACAATATCAAACAAAACTCCCCCTACAAAGACTATAAACCCCAATACCTAGATCCTGAATTTCACACAGGGGAGAAATCTACTTTACTTGAATTTAAAGATTGGCAAAGCATATATTTAAAAGATCCCATTAAAGGAAGCATAGCTCCTTGGACTAAAGCAGAAAAAGCTTATTATAAATCTTTAAAAACTAAAAAAGAAAGATATAAATATTTAGTTATAAGAAGTGGTATAAGAAGTGTTGTTATAGATATACCTTATGAAGCTATAGGAGCTGTAGATGAAAAAGGAAATGTAGATCCTAAATATGAAAAATTATATAGAATAGTAGATGATAATAAACATAATCTAAGATCAAGTTTATTTCATAATGAATGGGGTATGGCAGCAGGAATATTAGGTGATTATAAATACCTAGCTAATGATATGTTTCAAAATGGTTTTAATGCAAGATTTATACAAGCTACTATACTTTATATACAACTAAGTGGAGGAAGTAGTATATTAGATAAACCTCATTTATTAGGTGCTGTTTATGGTTATGCAGATATTGCTGTAGGAAGTGGTTTAGTAGGAGTGCATAAAAATCCTTTAAGAGAACAAGAGATTAAAACCTTAGCTAAGACTTTAAAACCTGATGAATTTGGTATGCTTCCTTTTATAGATGAGATTATGGGAGTAGATTGGGTGATTGATTATAATAAATATAGAATTGCTCGCGATGAATTTGGAAGTATGTATAAAGCCTTAAGAAGTGATATAGTTGAGGGCAAAATAAAAGATCCAAGGGATATAGATTCTACTTATGAAAGCAGAAGAGAATTTGATCATCATAGGGGAGGGTATTATAATGGCATGGTAAATGGCTATGGAACAGATACACCTAATGATTGGAGTGAAGAAAGAGCTCAACTTTTTAATGATACTTTAATATTACATGCCAAATTAGCAGCCCTCACTCCTCCTCAAGGCTATCCTAATGCACCTTATTATTTTACCCCTGAAAATCTAGAATGGTATTATAAAAGACATAAGCTTGATAGACTTCTTGATCCAAGAATTCCTGCTATATATAGATATAATTTTCCGCAAGAACTTCGAGCTAAGATAAGAGCTTATGCTAAAGAGCATAATATAAAAGAGTAAACCACAAAAGAAAGGAAAAACAATGCAAAAAATACTTCAAATCGATTTAGAAAAAAGAAAAGCTTTAGAGAATTTCAAAAATCTAGCTTTATTAGGATTAGGTGGAACAATGCTTTTAAATTTAAAAGAACAAGCTTTGGATTTTAGTCAAGAATTAACTTATATAAATACTTATGATAAGTATTTAAATTTAAAGCTTGATTCTTTTTATATCCCTTCTACACTTTTATCTTTGCTTCAATTAACTAAGAAAAGCAAAGAAGCTTTTTATATCAATGTTTTAATCAATAGCGATACACATTATAAAAATCCTTTATTACAATATGCTATTACCCAAAAACAAGAACAAGAAAATATCGTTTTTGCTTTAAAAAATAATGAAAATCTTAATGCTTCTTTTGCAAATCTTAATGCTTTAAAATTAGCCTTAGAAGAAAAGAATTTTTATCTTAATTTTATAGACTTAAACAGCAAAGAAAGTCTTTTAAGTTTTTATAATCAAATAATAAGCAATAATCATTTTAGAAATTATTTTTATATAAAAAATAATCAATTTTTTATTAAAAAAGATATAAAAAATAAAATTGTATTTCATAATATAAATTCTTCTTCTATTATAAGTAATTATCTTAGATTGTTAAATGATTTTAATACTTTAAGCAAGATAGAACTCATAAATATATTAGAAAGTTTAAGTTTATATAATCTTTCAACTTTAATGCAAACTATGCAAAATATACAATCAAAAAATGAATATAACTCAAAAGACTTTGATAAAGATAGTATCTTTTTATCTAATATGATTATGAATGTGAGATTGAAGTAAGTATAAGTAAATGATAGATTTGGTAAATTTAAATCTTGTTAAGTTTATTATTTAGTTCAAATAAAAATATAAAAAAATATAGAAATTCAATAGAAAGAAGAGAAGCTTAGTTAAAAGTTTGTTTGGTAAGCCACAAGGGAGTTTCGCCCCTTAAAAAAGGGGCAAGGCTAATAAGCCTTGACAGTAATTATATAAATTAGTATAATTATAAGTACGAAACGAAACATAGTTTCACCCCCTTTCTAGGGCGTGATTATGCCACAGGGTTGCAGCCTTGTGGCAAAACCCTTAATGCAATTATACCAAACAAACTCTTTAACTTCTTTAATATAGTCCATGAAAAGATTTTACTTGTTATTCCTTAGCACTTTGTTTTTTGCACCTTCATTTTTATTTGGTGCAAATATTAAAAATATAAAATAATATAGAAATTCAATAGAAGAAGAGAAGCTTAGTTAAAAGTTTGTTTGGTGTAAGCCAAAGGGATTGTTCTAAACCCTGCAAAAGCAGGGGATACTCAATAAGCCTTGACATAGCAAAGCATTAAGAGTATAATTATTAGAACAATTTTGAGCATTAAACTCACCTCCCTTCTGGGTGGTAAATTAACGCTAAAGGGTGGCAGCCCTTTGGCGTTGCACCCTTTTATAATTATACCAAATAAACTCTTTAACTTCTTTAATATAGTCCATGAAAAGATTTTACTTTTTGTTTTTTAGCACTTTGTTTTTTGCACCTTCATTTTTGTTTGGTGCTACAAACATAGCTAATGGAAATCTAATCTATACTTGGGGTTATGGCGATGTGATGAATGAAATCATGCAGGCGGTTAAAGGTATAACCACTGAAACAGATTATATCGTTAATGCAGCCTTGGCTATTTCATTATTGCTTTTCAGTATCAAAAAAGCAATGGATGGACAAACAAGTCCTGTGTTTGAATTTGGAAAAATGTTTATGCTTTTTGCTGTAGTGTGGTACATGTTTTTAAAAGCACCAAATGACAATAATCACCGCTTCATGATTCACGATGAAGTCACTAGCAAAGATTATGTCATTTCTCAAATTCCTATAGGTATAGGAAAAAGCTTTGCATTGATGACGCAATTTGAGAAGGTTATCCTAGAAGCTATGGAAAAACATTTTTCAACTCCACAATCTACAAATTTTTCTAATGCAGGTTTAGGTTTTTCACTTCAAGTGATGAGTACTTTGCCAAGCTTAAAGCTTTCGGCTATTGATGCAACTTTGCAAAAAAATATTGATTTTTATTTTAGAAACTGCGTTTCAGTAGGTATCTTGCTTAATCAACAAGGTAGAAATCTTTTTCAAAACTCTGATAATTTAATACAAGATCTTTTCACAAACATAGGCAATGGCTCTCAGCTTACTCCTTTGTTTGAAAATAACAATAATATTGAAAAACAAAGTGTTGTGCCTTGTTCTGATGCAGGTCCTCAAATCGTTGAAATGATTAAAAACGATACAGATGAAGCTATGAAGATTCATGCTGCTTTGCTTGGTATGGCGAATGATATGGCAAATTATGAGCAAAAGTTCTTAGGCGCTGCACAAATCTATAACGAACAAGCTGTAAGTGCTAGATCTTATTTGCAACAATCCATGATAATGCTTGCTTCTCAAGATGCAATCATTAATACCGCTAAATCAGTAGGTTTAAATCCTGCTTCTGTGGCTGCAAATACTGCTTATGCGGATCAGCAATTTTATGCAAGTATGCAAGCACAAGGACACTTGGCACAAACTTATTTGCCTTTAGCTAAAGCTTATTTAACAGCTATTATCATAGGTTTGTCTTGGCTTGTTGCTTTGCTTTCTATTGTGTTTGGCTCTTATGCTCATATTAAGATGTTTTTTACTCTATGTATTTGGATAGTACTTTGGACTCCTATACTTTGTATTATTAATTTTATAAATGATTTTAATCTTATGAATGTTGCACAGGTGATAACAGGTGGAAAAGCAGCTTTAAGCTTAGGAGATAACATTCTTATATTCAAAGAAGTAGCAAATAGATCAAATTTCATGAATTATCTTGTAATGAGTACTCCTGTTTTAGCTTATGCTATAGCTAAAGCAAGTGAACAAGGATTTGTAACTTTTGCTTCTGGATTATCTCAAGCTCTAACAGGTGCTTCAAGAGCTGCTGGAAGCTTTGCAAATCAGCAAGCCTTATCTACACAAACTAGCATTGCTGCTCCTAGAGGAGATGAAGTTTGGGCGATGAATGCAGGGGTGATGAGCTTGCAAAGTGCTATAAGTGCAGGGGGTGGTAGATTTAGCATGTCTAGTATAACAGGGGGTGGAACAACAGCTAGAGATGTGAATACAGGTACAAGTTTTGCTTTGGGAAATCATGGTGAAATTTCTAATATGAATAGGACTTGATGCAAAACACGCACAAAGCGAAACTCAAACTAGACAAGATTCTCTTGCTAATTCTATTGCCGATACTCACAAAACAGGCATTAATCACGGTATTACCTCTGATTATCTTAGAAATCATGGTGCAGGAGTAGAAGATACTAAAGCAATTGAGAAAGCAGAAACGAAAGCTTTAAAAGAAACTATGAATGAAGCATTGAGCGATAAATCTAGCTTCTCTGAAACAGACAAAAAAGCTTTAGAAGGAAGTATTAGCGCTTATGCTAGTGGCTCAGCAGGGATTGAAATCTTTGGAAATGGTGGAAAAATAGGTGGAGAAATTAAAGGGACAGCTTCAATAGGCACAGGCTCAACTGAAACACAAGAATATTCAAGAAGCCTAAGTAAAGAAGGGTAGGCTGCATTTGATAAAATGTATGCTGAAAAACTTGGCAATATCATTAAATCTAATGATAGTGTGGCTTCTGCTTATTCTAATGCTCTATCTACAAGCACAGGTAGTGAATTTGCTGATGCCAAACAAAAAGCACATTCTTATAGTGAAGCAAGTCAATACAGTGAAGCTATACAGGCAAGTAATTTTACCTAATATGGCTGAAAATTACATTGCTGAAAATAATTTGGGTGGAACTAGAGAACAACAAGTTGCTGCTGCAGCTAAAGGGTTAGAAAACTTAGCCGCAAGGGGAGATTTGCAAGGCTTGTTGCATTATGCTAATATGAATACAGCTAAGCCAAATGCTGATAGAAATCATGATGTTAGCAATAAATCTTATTACAGTCCTTCAAGTGTAGGAGCTAATAATGCTCATAATAATGATGCAGTAGCTAATCAAAATAAGTTAAACAGCTTAGGAACAACAGGGGGGGGGATAATATAAGAAATGAATTTAACCAACAAAGTGGGGCTGCTATAAGTAATTTCAAAAATCAAGGAACAAGTACTTCTAATGTGGTCAATAATAGTGCTAAAGATGCCATAGTAGAACAAGATGCTAACAGGAGAATGGGAGTAAATCCTAGCTCTTATATAATACAAGATGCAAGTAAATCAGGTAATGAGCTTGCAAAAGAAGCTCAAGGTTTATTTGATGCTATGAGCAAAAAATAAGTCTAGCTTTTTAGTTAGGCTTAGTGATCTCGTATAGCACCGAATATATAATCAAATTTACGAGGATCGCTTTCTATATATCCCCCAATTTCACTTGTTCCCCCATGCTTTTTCTCATCATAGGGAACTATTTTTATATTTTTAGCAAGGAATAACACAAAAGCAAAACAATAGCTGCAACTCCGCAAGAAAGCCAAAGAACAAGTATGAGTTTTTCGGTTGTAGTCACTTTTGCTTTTTTCCTACATTTATCCATCTTTATTCCTTTCAATATTTTTTAAATAACTTACTATGACTACCTAGTTTTAAAATATTTAGCTCTAACTCATTATTATGTTTTTGATAAATTAATAACAAGTTAGACTTTATATGACATTCTCTAAAATCTTTTAATACACCTTTTAATTGATGATCTTTATATTTAGGTTCTAAATTCTCATCATTAGAAAGTTTTACAATAACTTCATCAGTTATTTTACGCTCTTCATCGCTTATTTTTTTGTAAGCTTTTATAAAATCTTTATGGTAATAAATTTTATATTTTGCCATTTTGATAAGCTTTCACAAAGTCTTGATGCGAATTAAAGCTTAATGCAGTATTGACTTTTTTTTCTTTATCAAGTTCTTTGCTTGCATTTAATATCTTACTTTCAAAACTACTCAACTTAGGCTTAGAAATTTTACATTTGGCATTTATGCTTTTTGCTAAACCCTTGAATGCAGGTAAAAAATTTTCATTAACATTTTCAATAATAAGAGTCATAAGCAACTCCTTTCTCAATTTATATAACATAATTATACCATTTTTTAATAATTTTTGCAAGTATTTTTGTTACAGAATGCCTATTTTTTAGGGGTTTGAAACGGATTTTTTTTGACTTGATTGTTTTATTTATTGCTTAATGAAAATTAATTTGGGTATAATTAGCAAATTAATTTTTTTAGCTTCATATTGATTTGCTAATCAAATATAAATGTTAAAATAGTCTATACAGTATTTAGGATATTAATTGAAAGAATAAAGAGGGTAGTAAAATGAAAACCACAGAATATAATACGCAACAAAAAAATAATAAAGAATATTTAGCTGAGAGAGAAGCAGTTAAAAAAAACTATGGCAAAAATGGAAAAAGAGTTAGAAAAACCTGCTATAAATGCGGTGTTTCAAAGACTTAAAAATAAATGAAATATATAGAACTAAGCGAAGCTATTGCTATACACGAAAAGATTATTGAAAAAACAGGCGGATTAAGTGGTTATAATGAAACACAAAGTAGGATATTTGGCTAGTGCATTAGAGTATATAAAAAACGATGATTATTATCCTACAATAACTGATAAAATTACACATTTAATATTTTCCTGTGTAAAATTTCATCCATTTGCTGATGGAAATAAACGGACTTCGATATTTCTAGGTATGCACTTTTTAGATTTAGATAAGATTTTACCAAAGAATATGAATTCATAGGTAGTCCTACTTTAGATGATATAGTAAAACACAAACAAAGTGATGAAGTTTTTAAAGTGTTTTATAAAAAAGATGATAAAATAAGATTGCTTAGAGTTAGTAATATGCAAGCTTTAAATCGTTTTGATAAACTTAAAGGTGCAATGACAAAAATAATTTTAGATAGTGGTTTTAAACCTGATAAATAAAAAGGATTAATATGTGTAAAGATCAAGAATATATAGAGCAAAGAAAGGTTTTATGGGAAAAAAGTTTTGAAGCCTTTAAAGATGATAAAGTGTATCAAAAAGAACAGCTTGAACTTGCAGAAGCAGGAATTAATGATGGCTTAGAGGAGGATTAATTATATAATTAGCCATATATTTTATATTAGTTTTTTTAAAAAACCGTTTTTACTATATTCTTTAATCTTTTGTATTGTATTTTGATTGTCTTATTTATGTAATTTTATATATAAAAAAAGTTTTTTCCAATTTTACAACAAAATCCTTTATGGTATAATAAAAATAAAAATTATATAAGAAAGGATACAAATGGCTATAAAAATTGAAATTAGCGGATTTGATAAGGATTTTTTACCTGTTTTTGAGAGTTTAGCTAAAAGCTTATCTCAAAAGCCTATTTTATCAATGTTTTTTCTTATTTTTTGAGCAAAAACTTACGCATACCCTTTTTTCATTTTTTGTTTCTTTAACTTCTCAAAAAAATTTGTGCCTCATTAAAACTTGGAAATACATTATTTTTTCTTCCTGTGCAACTTTTAAAACGCACATTTCCGTAAACTCTCTCAACCATATATTCCTCAAATAGAGTGGTAATAATTTCTATGCTATAATAGCGAATGTTTCCTTTCTCAGTTATTCTGTGCAACAAAACATTATTCATAAAAAACCTAATTAAAAATTATTTATTTTATTCAAAAAATCATTTTTAAACATTTTTTCTATAGCAAGCTTAATCATTTGATTAATTTTCTCATTTTCTTTAGCTACATTAGAAATTTCATCTTTGTAAGCAGGAATCATCATTTCTATCATTTTTAATGTTTTTTCATCAAATAATACTCTTTTTGGAATTAATATTTCATTTTTTTGAATATTTTCATTATTTATTGTATTTTTTTCCATTTTTATCCTTTATTTGTTAAAATATATAAATTATACCATAATATTAATAAAAAATTGTATAAATAGACAAATAATGCAAAAATATAAATATTTTTATGATATAATTTAAAATATATAACATAATATTTAATTATGTTATAAAAAAAAGGATATAAATAAAATGAAACTTAAAAATACTACAATAAGCGAAGATTTAGAGCGTTGGATAGAAACTTATTTGAAACATATTCAAGCATTATCCTATTCAAATAATACTTTTTTACTTTATAGGCGTATTTTACTAGAATTTGTAGAATATTCTTTAGATTATCAAGATGAAATGCAAATAAACGATATAAAAACGACTTTTTTAGTCAATTTTCTTAATTATTTAGAAAATAATTCAAAAAATGGCAATAAACTATCAAAAAAAACAAAAATAACTTATTTGAGAGTATTAACTAGCTTTTTTTCTTTTATAAGCGATAATAATGATGATTTGTTTGTTTTTTCCTTTGATATGAAGAAAATTAGGTTTAGAACAGAAAAATCAGGAGAAAAATTAAATTATCTTAATGAAAATGAAATTATAAGGCTAAATAATGTTTTAGAGAAAGAAAAAGCAAAAAAAGAAGTTTATAATAGTTTTAGAAACTCTTTACTGATAAAACTTATGCTTTATGGAGGACTTAGAATTTCTGAAGCTTTAAATGTAAAACTTTGTGATTTTGAAGAGGTTGATGATGAAATATTAAAAATATCCATAATAGGCAAGGGCGGTAAAGAACAATTTGCATTTATTAAAAAAGAAGAAGTAGATGATGAGCTTGAATATTTTAAAGAAAATATCCAAGATAGTGATTACATAATGCAAACTAGCACAGGAAAACATTTAAATAGAAGTAATGCTTTTTTGATTGTAAATAATATTTACGCTAAAGCTTTGATCAGCAAAAAAGGACTTCATTTGCTTAGACACACTTTAGCCATGAGATTAACAGCCAAAGGAACAAACCTTGTGGTCATACAAAAAATTCTAAGACATGCAAATCTAAATACTACTACTATATATGCCAAAGCAACAAATGATACAATAAAAGCTGCGTTATTGAATAATTAATTTTTCTAAAATTGAGTATTTGCATAGACTTCAAGAAGAAGTCTATGTGTTTAAAATTGTTCTAATAAAAGTTTAGGTTCTCCGCCAAGTATTTTGATGAAATTTGCAATTCTAGATTGTATCATTTCTACGGAATATATACCTCCTAAACCGCCTAAAGCATAAAATAATTCTTCGAAAATGTCTTCTTTGTTAAATTCAAGTTCTTCTATATCAATAAGATCAGGAGTTCGGCTACATTTTTGTAAATTTTGATATATTTTGACTAAAATCTTGATTTTTTGTAGATTATTTTCAGCCTCTAAATAAGAATTTAAGTGTATTATTAGGGTTTTTGATTTTTTTATATCTTCTTTTTGAATTTGTTCCTTGGGATCAATTTTTTCAGTTAACATATTATTAAAAATATTTGCTTTTTCTCTTGCGCTTGACAGTGTGGTTGTTGGGTATTTTCCTATTTTAATACTTTGTATTTTTTTGTTTAACCTATATCTAAAATAAAAAAAAGATAATAGTACCTTTTAGCGAATCTTTTGCTTCGATGTAGAGATTTTTTGTGTATGCATCTTTAATATATGTTCTTTTTTTACAATTAAAGTTTTAAGTTGCTTATCATTAACAATAATCATTTTTAATATTCCTATGTTAAAAAGTATATGTTATTTTTGAATTTTAAAATTTAACATATACTATAACATATACTTTTAAAATTGTCAAAATTGATTATTTGAGATTATTTTAGAAGCTTTCAAACATTGCTATATCATGCTTTAGATGATTATTTCAGATGATTCAAGATTATTTAAGAAAAGAAGTGATGGTGCGCTCAAGAGGATTCGAACCTCTGGCCTTTTGAACCGCAATCAAATGCTCTATCCAGCTGAGCTATGAGCGCAAAAATAAGTTAAAATTATATATAAATATTCTTAAAATAAGCAAAATTTTGCTTATTTTGTTTGTTTTTTAGCTTTTTTACCTTCATCTAAATCAAATTCTTTAGTCTTTTTTGAATAATAAAATATAAAACCTACAATCAAAATACAGCAAATCAAAGAAAAAATATAAAGTGTACCATAAGGGCTATCTTTGAAAAAAAGATTATTAGTATTCATTCCAAAAAATCCTACGATCAAATTTAAAGGTAAGAAAATAGAAGAAAGTATGCTTAAAAGATAAATACTTTTATTCATTTTTTCATTTTTAATTGCACTTGTTAATGTATAAAGAGTATCAATTCTTGTTAGATGTTCTTTGGTATTTTTATTTAAGATGCTGATGGATAAATTTAGAATTTTTAAATGTTTTTTGTATTGTGCTTGTTCGCTAAGCAAAAGATTGAAAGCTTCACTTAGAAGATTAATTTGCTTTAGATTTTTGTTAATTTTTTGTCTTAAAACAAAGGATTTTTTGTAAAAATTTTTAACAAAACCACCTTTTAAGATAATACCTTCTTTGTGTTCTAAAAGGTTTTGAAAATGAGTATTTTGTACTTTAAAATCTTCTAAAATAGATTTAATAAAATTTGAAAATTCTTCTATGCTAGAAAGCTTAAATTCTTCATTTTGAAGTTTATAAATTTTTTCATCATTAAAAAGCCAAGTTTCTAAATTTAATCCCACGTAAACAAAAATTTTTTGTCCATAAATTTCGCTATAGAAAGTTTCTAAATTCTTTGCTTGCAGGATTTTTTTTAGATTTTCGTGTAGCTCTAGCATTTTATTTGCCTCTTAAGTGATAAAAATTTCTTTTAAATTGCGTAAAAGAATTGTTCAAAATTGCTTCACGCATCTTTCTTGCAAGTTCAAGATAATAATGTAGATTGTGCAGACTTGCCAAACGAAAAAAAGTAAGTTCTTTAGCTTTAAAAAGATGGTTTAAATAACCCCTTGAAAAATTACGACAAGTATAACATGAGCAAGTAGAATCTATAACTTCATGATCGTTGATAAATTCTGCTTTTTTGATATTAAATTTTCCAAAACTTGTGAAAAATGTTCCATTTCTTGCATTTCTAGTTGGCATCACACAGTCAAACATATCTACTCCTCGCTCAACATTTTCTACTAAATCTTCAGGCGTTCCTACGCCCATTAAATATCTTGGACGATTTTCATCTAGATAAGGGTTTAAGTTTTGGACTGTTTCGTACATCAAGGCGTTTTCTTCGCCCACGCTAAGCCCACCTATAGCTAAACCATCAAATGGCATTTCGTTTAAACTTAAAGCACAACGCTTTCTTTCTTCATAATCTGTGCCACCTTGGATAATACCAAAAATATTTTGCCCTATACCTATACCTTTATTTTGCATATTTTTATGATAAGCAATAGCTTCTTTTGCCCAAAGTATAGTGCGATCAACAGAAATTTTAACCCTTTCTTTGGTTGCAGGTAGGGCTACTAAATCATCTAAAATCATCATAATATCAGAGTTAAAATCATATTGGGTATCTAAAACACTTTTTGGAGTAAAAAGATGACGACTTCCATCAATGTGACTTTTAAATTCTATACCTTCATTAAAATGTTTGGAATTTTTACTTAAAGAAAAAGCTTGAAAACCACCACTATCGGTTAAAAAACTTCTATCAAATTTCGTAAATCCATGTAAACCTCCAAAATCTTTTACTACTTTGGAAGTTGGACGCAAGTACATGTGATAGGTATTTGCTAAAATAATTTTTGCATCAAGCTCATTTTTCATATCATTAGCATCAAGACTTTTAACCGCTCCTACTGTGCCAACAGGCATAAAAACAGGGGTTAAAAAAGTGCTGTGTGCGGTAGTGATTTCACAAACCCTTGCCATTCCATCTTTATGCTTTAATTTAAATTCCATTTGTTATAATTTCCTTTTTGGAGTTTAAAATGAATAATATTTTAATTATAATAGATGGTATTTTAGCAAAGCATTTCTTAGAAAGGCTTTGTTTTGAAAAAGGCTTAGGTTACTTTTTTACAGTAGTGTGTCAAAATAGTGAAAAAAATAACTTAAATATTTCTAGTGAGTATATTGACTTGCATTATTTTGATCCTACAAGCACAGCGCGTCTTGAAAATATTATGAGTAAGGATTTTAAACAGGCTTTTATTTATATGCAAGATGAATTTGAAACTAAAAAAAGTTATGAGGCTTTGCGTTCTTTAAATCCAAATTTAGAAATAGAAATAATGGATTTTTGGGGGTTAAGTGTTAATGATACTCATGCAAATTTAGCTGATGCTAGAATGACTTTAAGCCGTAGATTTATGGATTTTTTACCAGATATTGCTTTAACAGCTCAGTATATAGGACTTGGAGTTGGGGAGATTATGGAAGTAAAAATTCCAGCAGGGTCTATTTTTGCTTATAGGCACATAAGTTCAATACAACAAAAAAGGTGGCGCATAGTCCTTATTTATAGAAATTCTAAAATTTATTTTGTAAAACCATCTTTTGTTTTAGAGCCAAATGATAGCATTTTGATCGTTGGAGATCCTGTTGTTTTACAAAGTATTTTTCATAATATAAGAGGCAAAGCAGGGCAATTTCCTATGCCTTTTGGAAGTAATGTTTTTGCTTTAATTGATATGAAAAATATGAATCAAAATATGCAAGAAAGAGTGCTTGATACTACTTTAAAATTAACTCAAAAAAGCAATGCAAAAAGATTTTTTATACATGTTATCAATCCTAAATTAGGGGTAATGTATGAAAAATTAAAAAAACTTTCTGAGGATAAAGAAGGTGTGTTTTTTGATTATTTCAACACGGATTTTAAACAAATTTCCACATGGTTGCAAAATAATGATATAGGATTAGTTGTAACTGATATAAAAAATTTTGAGAAAGAAAAACAAGCTTTTTTTGATTTAAAAATTCCTATTATGAAAGTGGGTGAAGCTTCTTTTGATGAGCTTAAAGAAGCGATTATTTTAAGTGCTGATGAGAGTGAACTTGAAAACAATGCAAATGTCATTACTGATTTAAGTAAACAGCTTGATTTTGGAGTTATTTTATATTATTATAATCCAAATTCTCAAAATACTACAGATATGGAGGAGTATTTTAGAAGTTTATCTAAGCTTTATGATAAAAATATACAAATTATTAATAAAAATGATGAAAACCCTCTTTTAAATTTGCAATATCGCGAAGATTTGTTACAATTTGTGAGTTTTCAAAAAGAATTACTAAATAGAGATTTTGGCAGAAATTTAAGTACAAATTTAAATAGGCATTATTATAAAATGAGACAAAATTACCAACTTTTCATACCAGTAGAATAAATAATTAATTAAATGTGATAGAATAAACGCAAAAAGAGTAGTTCAATGCAAGTAGAAGTTAAGTTAAAAGAAAATGCTTATAAGGTTTATATTGATGAACTTGAAGAATTAGAATTTGATAGTAAGGTTTTTATACTTTCAAATCCTAAGATTTTAGGTCTTCATTTGAAAACATTACTTTCTAAAATTAAGGCAAAAGAAATTTTTATTGCCACTGTAAAAGATGGTGAAGAATATAAAAATTTAAGCACCATGGAAGAAATTTTAAACCAAATGTTTAATTCTAAATTGGATAGAAAAAGCGTGCTTATAAGTTTTGGTGGTGGCGTGATTAGTGATATGGGCGGATTTGCTGCTAGTATTTATCAAAGAGGTATTGATTTTATAAATATTCCTACTACACTTTTAGCTTGCGTTGATGCAGCAGTAGGTGGAAAAACAGGTGTTAATAATAATTTTGGTAAAAATCTTATTGGCACTTTTTATCAACCTAAAGCTGTATATTGTGAGGGTTCTTTTTTAAAGACTTTGAGCTCTAGAGAACTTGCTGCAGGCATGGCTGAATTTATTAAAATGGCAGCAATGTTTGATGATAGTATACTTGATTTTATAGAAAAAATTGATGAAAAAAGTTTCTTAAATGCTACTTGTGAGAATGAAATTTTTACTCAAATTATAGCAAGAAGCATAGAACTTAAATCAAGGGTTGTTGAACAAGATGAAAAAGAATCAGGGCTTAGAATGCTTTTAAATTATGGGCATACTTTTGCTCATGTTATAGAAAATTTTACAGATTATAAGCTTTATTTACACGGAGAAGCGGTGGCTATAGGTATGGTTATGGCAAATCAATTGGCTTTAAATTTAGGGTTTTTGGATAAAATGCAAAGTCAAAGAATAAAAGATATTTTACTTAAATTCGGTTTGCCAATATCATATAAAATCAACAATGTAGATGAATTTTATGAAGCTTTTTTCATGGATAAAAAAAGCTCTAATAAAAAAATCAATTTTGTTCTTGCTAGTCCTTTGGGTAAGGGTTTGATAAAAGGTGATATTTCTAAAGAAGATATAATTGCAACTTTAAGAGAATTCCAATGAAAAAAATTATTATTTTAACCTTTTTTGTTGTTTTTGCTTTTGGTGATGTAAATCGGACTATTATTAATAATATAAATGAGAAAATTAATACTTTAAATACTGTAATCAGTGCTAGTATTTGGAATATACGTTATGAAAATTTTATAAAATATCAAGATATAAATGATGAATTAATCATTTTAAATCTTAATTTAAAAAAGACTTCCGATATTCACCAACAAGAAGAACTTAAACGCAAGATAGCAAATTTAGAAGAGCAATTGAGCCTGCTTAAAGAATATAAAGATTTAAATTTTGCACAAAGTCTTAGTGCCCCTGATAATATAGAAACTTTATCTAAGCTTACTAATCCTTTGGCTATTATAGGAGCTTTTTCTCATATTAAGAAATTAAAAGGAGAAAAGGAAGAATATATATTTAAATTTAATGATTTTAAAAATTTAGTAGATAAAATCAGGGAAAAAAACTCAGAACTTAAGGAATTAGTTGAGCTTAAACCAAGTGTTGAGAATATAGAAGCTTTAAAAGCTTCGGATAAAAAGTTGGAAGAATTTGAGCAAGCTTTAAATTTTGCTAGTGTTTCTTATTCTGTTTATGAGAAAAAAATTGATGAAGAGCTTTCTCGAGTAAGTGCTGAGATTAAAGTTCAAAGCTTAAGGGCTGTAAATATACTTGTTGCTATTGTTATTGTTATAGCTATAGCTTTTATGTTGAAATTTATTGCTAAAAAATACATTAAAGATAGTGAAAGATATTATACTGCTACGAAGATTATTAATTTTATTAATATAAATATTATTTTTCTTATTTTGCTCTTTGCTTATATAGAAAATATTACTTATCTTGTAACTATACTTGGTTTTGCCTCTGCGGGCTTAGCTATTGCTATGAAAGATATGTTTATGTCTATGCTTGGATGGTGTGTGATTATTTTTGGCGGAAGTTTTAGAGTAGGGGATCGTGTAAAAGTTTTTCAAAATGATACTACCTATATAGGAGATATTATAGACATTTCTTTTTTACGCATTACTCTTTATGAAGAGCTTACGCTTGAAACTTATAATAAAAATCGTCGTAGTGGGCGTATTATATTTATTCCTAATAACTATGTTTTTACAAATTTGCTTGCTAATTATACCCATCATGGTATGAAAACCGTGCTTGATGGCATTGATATAAGTGTTACTTTTGATAGCAATCTTGACAAAGCTCAAGAAATTGTGGAAAATATTGTTACACGCCATGCCAAAGGTTATACTGAGCTTGCTAGAAAAAATATAGCTCGTTTACAACATGAATATAGTATTAAAAATCCTAAAGTGGAGCCAAGGTTTTTTATGTTTTTTGAACATTGGGGAATGAGAATTTCTGCATGGTATATGACTAATGCTTATGCGGCTTTGGTATTAAGAAGTACGATTAGCAAAGAGATTATAAAAGAATTTAATAAGCATAAAGATATAAAAATTGCTTATCCATCGCAAAATTTATATTTAGGAAATTTAAATCAAAATCATTTTGAACAACATCATGAAAATATGTATTTTCATGCAAGGAATAAGGATTGAAAGAAAAAGTTTTTTTTAAAACCTTTGGGTGTCGCACAAATATTTATGATACAGAGCTTTTAAAAAGTTATGTAAAAGATTATGAGATTATAAATGATGAGAATAAAGCACAAATTATCGTTGTAAATTCTTGCACGGTTACAAATGGAGCTGATAGCGGGATAAAGTCTTATGTAAATACCATGCAAAAAAAAGGCATTAAAGTTATACTTACAGGTTGTGGTGCTGTAAGCAAAGGTAAGGAGCTTTTAGATAAAAAGCAAGTTTTTGGAGTGCTTGGAGCGTCAAATAAAGATAAAATCAATGAATTTTTAGGAGCAAAGACAAGTTTTTATGAACTTGGAAATTTAAATTTTATTGATAAAGATATAGTTTGTGAGTATGAAAATCATACCAAAGCTTTTGTGAAAATTCAAGAAGGTTGTGATTTTGCTTGTTCTTATTGTATTATTCCTAGCGTGAGGGGAAAATCAAGAAGTGTGGATGAAAAAGCTCTTTTAAAACAGGTTGAAATTTTGGGAGCTAATGGTTATAGTGAAATTGTTTTAACAGGGACTAATATAGGTTCATATGGGCTTAAAAATGGCACAACCCTAGGCAAGCTTTTGCAAAAAATGGGACAAATTTTAGGTATAAAACGCATAAGGCTAGGTAGTTTAGAACCTGCACAGCTTGATGAAAGTTTTTTAGAAATCTTAGATGAAGCTTGGCTTGAAAGGCATTTACATATTGCATTGCAACATACAAGTGAAAAAATGCTTCGTATAATGAGAAGAAGATCACATACGGATAATGATTTAAAGCTTTTTAATACTATAGCAAGCAAAGGATATGCTTTAGGGACGGATTTTATAGTAGCTCATCCAGGCGAGAGTGAAGAGCTATGGCAAGAAGCTTTAAGAAATTTTAAAGAATTTCCACTCACTCATATCCATGCTTTTATTTTTAGCCCTAGAAACAACACGCATTCTGCTACCATGAAAGATGTGATAAATGGAACTTTAGCTAAAGAAAGGCTAAACACTTTAAAATCCATAGTAGAAAAAAATAATTATGAATTTAGGAAAAAAAATCAAGTTTCACTTGAAGTTTTGGTAGAAAATCAAAAAGATGGTTTTTTTGAGGGTTATGATCAGTTTTTTAATAAGATCAAAATTAAAAGTGATAAAGATATAGCTAAAGAATGGATCGTTATATCTGAATATGAAGTACAAGAAAAGTCTAACTTTACAAATTTAAAAGGCTAGATAATGAAAAATAAAAAGATAATTTTAGCATCTTTTATGGTTTTATGTATGCTTTTGGGAATTTTATATTTTAAAAATGAACCTAAATATATAGATGAAAATCTTTATCAAAGTCTATTAAGCCAAAATTTAATCCAAAAAGCTGTGATTGATAAAGACGAAATTTGGCTTAAGGCAGAAGGTGAAAATTACGTAATTATAAAAGATGGCATAGATATAAAAACACTTTTATCAAAAGTTCCCGTAGAGGTTAAAAAAGATAATACGCTTTGGGTGTTTTTTGTTTTACTTATTTTTATTATCGCACTTTTTATAAGTCTTGGTTATTTTGCTCGTAAAAAAGAGTTGGCTAAATATCCAATATCAAATAAGAATCAAAATCACACTCAAGCTCAAAATTCAAATATAAATTTAGAAAGTTCCCATATAAAACCTGTGATTTCAAATATTACTTTTAATGATGTAGCAGGTGTTGATGAAGTTAAAATGGAGCTAAGCGAACTTGTGGATTTTTTACAAAATCCTAAAAAATATAAAGAATTTGGTGTAAAAATGCCAAAAGGTGTTTTAATGGTAGGCCCACCTGGTGTAGGAAAAACATTGATAGCAAAAGCAGTTGCAGGAGAAGCAGGGGTGCCATTTTTTTATCAAAGTGGTTCAAGTTTTGTTGAAATTTATGTAGGTATGGGTGCAAAAAGAGTTAGAGAGCTTTTTTCAAAAGCTAAAATGATGGCGCCTAGCATAGTTTTTATTGATGAAATAGATGCCGTAGGTAAGGCAAGAGGAGAAATGTCAAATGTTGAAAGAGATAGCACTTTAAATCAACTTTTAACTCAAATGGATGGTTTTGAGGATAATAGTGGGGTTATTGTTATAGCTGCGACAAATAAAATCGAACTTATGGATCCTGCTTTATTGCGTTCGGGGCGTTTTGATAGGAGAATTTTTTTATCTTTGCCTGATTTTAAGGATAGACTTAAAATTTTAGAAATTTATATGAAAGATAAAAACAATAATATCAATTTAAATAAAATCGCTAAAGCAAGCGTAGGTTTTAGTGGAGCAGGGCTTGAAACTTTGGTCAATGAAGCAGCAATTAATGCTTTAAGAAGAAATAGTGCTTTAGTTGAGGAAAGCGATTTTTATGCTGTATTAAATAAAGTTCTTTTAGGTAAGAAAAAGATTTTAAGTTTTAATGATGAAGAGAAGAAAATTCAAGCCACTTATCAAGCTGCAAAAGCTTTGAGTGCGTATTATTTTGACATAGGATTTGAAAAAATCACTCTCATTGAAGATCGTTTTAAAGAATATGAGCATAATATAAGATCAAAATCAGAGCTTATCAATCGTATAAAAGTTTATTTGGCTGGTTCTAGAGCCATGAGATTGATTTACAATGAAAGTTATACTAACTCGCAAGATGATTTTTTAAAGATTAAAGAATTGCTTGATTATATGTTGAGTTTTGATATGTTGAAAGAGTCAAATTTAAGTGAACAAAAAAAAGAAATGGATGAATTTTTAAATTCTATGAAGGATAAAATTTTAAAATTATCAGAGCTTTTGCTTGAAAAAGAAAAGATAGAATATGACGATGTTAAAGATATAATGCAGGTTTGATGATATGTTTAATCATCAAATTCTTTATATAAGATAGTTCCATTAAAATCTATAAGAATTTTTATATCGTTATCAAGTTTAATCTTATAATGGTTGATTTTTCTTTCAATTTCTCTAGCTTTTGTATTTGGAAATTCGCTTTTGATGATATTGGCTAAATTTTGAGGTAAAAAATCTAGATCAAAAGGAAAGGCTTTATTTTCAATTTCCTTCCAAGCTCCATCTATATCAAATTCAAGCTCTGTTCCATCGCTAAGATAGACTTCATAGGAATTTTTGTCTTTTTGCACGATCCCTATAGGCGCTTTGAAATTATGTTGTAAAAATTCTTTAGAAACATTTGGTAAATTATCAGCAGAAATTATTATATCAGCATTTAAAGATAAACTTAAAATAGTAATAATATTTAAAAATTTAATTTTCAATATTTTTCCTAAATTATTTTTTAGTAAAATTGTAAAGAATTTATGTGAATTTTATGTGAATTTTAAGACAATATTATAAAAAATAAAGGTTTTATATTTTGCTTACAATTTTTTTAATTTTTTTAAATATTTTATGTTATTTTTTGATTTCTTATGATTATTACAATATCCTTGGTTTGAATATTTTATTTTTTAATGGAGCTTATTGGCAGCTTTTAAGTTCAATGTTTTTACATGGAAATTTAACTCATCTTATATTAAATATGATAGTTTTGTTTCAATTTGGGCGTATGTTAGAAACTTATTTGGGTGCTTTGTGTTTTATTTTTATTTATTTTATTGGCGGATTGTTGTGCTCACTTTTAAGTGTTTTTTATGTGTATTTTGATTTTAAATATTTTGGAGAAAATATAAATGTCATAGGCGCTAGTGGTGCAATTTGTGTTTTAATGGGCTTTTATGCTGTTATTGATAAAAATAGCACAAAAGGACTTATAGTGGCAATTTTACTTATGAGTTTTGTGCCATTGCTTATGGGGGTAAATGTTGCTTGGTATGGTCATATTTTCGGGTTTATGTGTGGTTATATTTTAGCTAAAATAAAAGAGGTAAAATGAAAAAAATTTATATTATAAGACATGCAAAAGCAAGTAAGAGTGAAGACATCGATGATTTTGAAAGAAAACTTACTAAGAGTGGAAAGGAAGATTTAAAAAAACTTTTTAAAAATCTTGCTTCGCATGAAATTCATCCTGATTTGGTGCTATCAAGTCCTGCTGTTAGAACCGCTAAAACAGCGAAAAAAATAGCCAAATTTTATAATTTTGATAAAAATAGAATTTGTTTTGATGAAAGATTGTATCTTTGCAATGTTGAAAATTTGCTAAAAATTCTGCAAGATATTGATGATGAGTTTAATGAAGTATTTTTAGTGGGTCATAATCCTAGTTTAATGGAGCTTGGAGAGTTGTTAAGTTCGCTATGTTTAGCTTCTTTTCCAACTTCTTCTATCTTGTGTTTAGAATTTGATATTAAGGAATTTAAAAATTTAAAAAAACATAGCGGAAAATTAGTTTTTTTTGAACATGTACGCAAGTTAAAAGAAGAAAAAGATCTGGGTTTTTAGTAAGGAGATTGACTCTTACTTCCAACCTTCTATATAATTTTTTAGTTTTCTTCCTACTTTAGGGTGTTTGAGTTTTTTTATAGCTGAGCTTTCTATTTGTCTCACTCTTTCTCGAGTGACATTAAGTTCCTTTCCAATTTCCTCTAAAGTTCTATCACTTTCATCATCCATTAAACCAAAACGCATACGAATTACCGCTTTTTCTCTATCGTTTAATTGATCTAAAACTTCATCAATTTGTTCTTTTAAATCATCCTTTAAGATATGATCCATTGGAGAAAGTGAATTTCTATCTTCAACAAAATCTCCAAATTTACCATCATCTTCATTTCCTATTGGAGCTTCAAGAGAAATTGGTTCTTTTGTGATTTTAATAACTTGTTTAACCTTATCTACGCTTAAACCTACTTCTTTAGCTATAACACTGACATCAGGTTCTTTTCCATCTTTTTGTAGATGTTCGCGGATAATTTTATTAATTTGATTGATGGTTTCTATCATATGGATTGGAATTCTTATGGTTCTTGCTTGATCAGCTATAGCCCTTGAAATAGCTTGCCTGATCCACCAAGTTGCATAAGTGGAAAATTTATAACCCCTTTTGTATTCAAATTTATCCACAGCTTTCATCAAACCTATATTTCCTTCTTGGATAAGGTCTAAGAAAGGCAGACCACGATTTGTGTAGCGTTTAGCTATGCTTACAACAAGGCGCAAGTTTGATTTTGCCATTCTTCCTTTTGCTTCATCAGAGATTTTTTTACCGCGTTTAATTTGCTCCAAAATTTCTTTTAAGCGTGATTTTTCAAGATCAAAGCTTTTTTCACTGGCTTCTTTAGTTTGAAATAGTTTTTTAATTTCCATATAAGTGCTTACCATGGTTGTTTCTAAAGCTCGCTCTGTGATTTCTTCTTTGCTCAATTTTGTAATATCTTTTAAAATATCTGCATGGCGTTTTTTAAGTTCATCAGAAAACATAGGTAAGCGGTATTCTAAACGCTTAAGTTCTTTGTCAAATTCTTCATCACTTTTTAGTGCAGTTTCCATTGATTTTACGATTTCGCTAATAAGTTTTGAAGTAGGGCCTAGATCCATTAATTTTTCTTTTAAAATATTTTTTTTGAACGCAATGCTTAATTTATCTAAAAGTTCATCTCCGCTTTCTTTGTCTTTGGATGTTTTTAGCCAATCTTTTTTAGCTTTTTCTAGAGCTTTAAATTTTTCTATAACTTTTAAAGTTCTTTCATCTTCTTTTTTGCTGTTTTTTTTAGTATTTTCTTCATCTGATTCTAATTCTGTTTCGTTTTCTTCATCTTCATCTATATCAAGTTCATCAAGTTTATCATCACTTTTTTCTTCATCGTCAAAGCTTTTAAATAGTTCTTTTACCCTTCTTTCTCTGTTTATTAAAGGTTCTTTATAATCTAAAATAAAATCTATCAAATAAGGTACAGAACAAAAAGCATCAATGATAATATCTTCGCCAAGTTCTATTTTTTTGGAAATTTCAATTTCTTCATCTTTGTTTAATAAAGCAATTTGTCCCATTTCTCTTAAATACATACGAACAGGAGAGTCTGATCTGCTCCATTCTAATAAATCGTTTTCATTGGCTAAATCAAATTCGTTCTCAAGGCTTGTATCTTGGAGTTTTTGTTTTTCTTCTTGAAGTCTTTTTGCATCTTCTATGTTTTTCATTTGTGCAATTTCAGCTGCTGAAAAAAGTTGCACTTTGTGTTTTTTCATTAATGCTTGCACTTTTTTAGTGGTTGATGCACTTGGTTGTTTTGTAAGATATTTTACCAATTTTTCATATGTGATATAATCTTTTGCATTTTCTTGAAATAATTCTTCTAATTCAGCTTCTTGAGTTTTGGCGTTCATTGATTATCCTTGAAATTTATATAAGCTTTGGATTTTATCTAAAAATTGCTTAACTTTCTATATAAATCGGTTATTATGTTTATGATTTGAATATTTTTTCAAATTTTTCTAAAGCTCTGTTAAAATTATAATTTTTTCTTTTTAAGGTATAAAATTTACGCTTTAGGTCGATATTTTTTAATTTAATTTCATAAAGTGTTGAATTTTTTAATTCTTTTTCTATGCTTTTTTTGGAAAAAATAGAGATTGCTTTTTTTTGTAAAACAAGTTCTTTAATCGCAGCCATTCTATCAAGTTCAAGAAAAATATTAAGTTTTTTTGAGCTTGCACCAATTTCGTTTAAAAATTTATCCCTTAAGCCTGAGCCTACTTCTCTTAAAATCCACTTTTGTTCCAAAAGTTCATCGATATAAAATTCTTTTTCATTGAGTTTTTTATCACTTGTAGCTACTATAAGTTCATCATCTTGCCAAAAATTTATTTCTAAATTTTCATACTCCACTAAAGCTGGATCAAGTTCTGCTTCAATGATTGCAAATTCTATATTTCCGTTTTTTAGTAAATTTAAACATTCTTTTGAATTCTGCGTTTGAGAGCGAATTTCTATGTTTTTAAATTCTGCCTTAAAATCAAATAAAATAGGAGCTAAAAAATGTTCAGAAATGCTTTGAGTTGAGGCTATTTTTATTTCCCCTAAGAGCATACTTTCGTCGTTTAATTTTTCTAAGCTTTGGTAGTAGGCTTGTATAATTTTTAACCAATTTTTTCCTAGTTCTAAAGCTTTTGGTGTAGGTAAGAGTTTTTTTCCAAGTCTTTCAAATAAAATGCCATCAAATTTATTTTCTAAATTTTTAATTACTATTGAAACATTAGGTTGAGTTATGGAAAAATTGTTGGCTGTATGAGTTGGACTTTGAGTGTTTAAAAGATCTAAAAATATTTCCATATCTTTGATTTTCATGAGTGATTCCTTTATTTAATAAAAAAAAATTATTATAAAAATTAAAATAATATATTTCTATAATTTTAATAAAAAAAATATAATAACACAAAATTTACAAAAAGGAAAATAAATGAAAACAAGTTTTTTAGCACATAGCGTGGCTATAGTGCGATCAAATTTTAAGGGTTTGCTTTTTACTGCTTGTATAGTGATTTTTGCTATGTATCTTTCTAGTGTTCAAAGTATCAAAGATACCACTCATTTAGCAGCGACTGCTTTTGCTATTATCATAGGAGTGTTGCTTTCTCCTTGGTTTTTTAAATACCAACATCATTTTCAAGCCGGAGTGCATTTTAGTGCGAAAAAACTTTTAAGACTTGGCATTGTTTTATATGGTTTTAATATCACTTTAACTGAGCTTTTAAGCGTAGGATTGAAAGGATTTTTGCTTTCTGCTATAGTGATATTTTTTGTTTTTATTATTGCTTTATTTGTGGGAACGAAAATTTTTAAACTCGATAAAGAAACTTCTATGCTTGTTGGAGCTGGAAGTGCGATTTGCGGTGCGGCAGCGGTTTTAGCACTAGAGTCAAGTTTGAAAAGTGATCCTTTTAAGGGAATTTTAGCTGTAGGTACGGTGGTGATTTTTGGACTTGTATTTATGTTCTTATATCCCATAGCTTTTTCTTTAAATCTTTTTCCTTTTTTTGATCAAAATGCTATGGGTGTTTTTATGGGAGCTACGTTGCATGAGGTGGCAAATGTCGCAGGTGCTGCTGAAATGGCAAAGGATATGGCAGGATTTGAGCAAGGTGCTTCTAATGTTGCAGTGATTATAAAAATGATGAGAGTGATTTTACTTGTGCCTTTTTTGCTTATAGTGACTTATTTTTTCGCTAAAAATCAACATTCAAGCAGTGGAAAAACTGCAAAAAGTATCACTATACCTTATTTTGCTTTTGCATTTTTAGGCATGATAGTTTTAAATACTTATTTAGCAAGCAAAGAAAGTATTTTAGGTATTGCTACGAGTGATATCATCTCTTTAGGTAAAACACTTTGTACTTTATGTATCGTTTTTGCTATGGCAGCTTTAGGCTTGCAAATTGACTTTAAAAAATTTTTAAAAAGTGGCTCTAGGGTATTTGGCTTGGCTTTTGTTTTAGGGCTTGTTTTGGTTTTTGGAGGATATTTTTTAACCTTAGCTTTTAAAGGTATACTTTGGTAATAAAAATTATTTTTTATTTTAGAAAATTTTATTTTATTAATCAACTAAGAATATAATTTAATTCATTAATTAAATTTATTAAAAAGGAATAAAGATGAAAAAAATTCTTGTAAGTGTTTTAAGTTCTTGCTTGTTAGCTTCGGCTTTAAGTGCTGTATCTTTTAAAGAAGATAGTTTAAAGGTTTCTTTTGAAGGATATAAAACTAAAGATATGATAGGAACAAAAGGTGAATTTAAAAATGTAGAATATAAATTTTCTAAAAATATAAAGGATTTGGCAAGTTATCTTAAAGGCGCTAAAGCTACTATAAAGCCAAGCAATGCTTTTATGGGTGAAGGCAATGATATTATAACCAATAATATCACAAAAGTATTTTTCCCTGCTTTATTGGGAGATACGGATATTAAAGTTGTTTTTCAAGATGTGATTGCGGGTGAAAATAAAGGCGTTATTTCAGCAAAAATTACTATGGATAAAAAAAGTACTATTGTACCTTTAACTTATACCATCAAAGATAATAAATTTGAAGCTAAAGGACAACTTGATTTGCATACTTTTAAAAATGGTTCTAAAGCATTAAAAGCATTAAGCGATGTTGCTGCAGGACATGGTGGAATTTCTTGGCCTTTAGTGGATATCAGTTTTAATGCTGATTTAGCAGAATAAAAAGTAGCCTTAGGGCTACTTTAAAATACAATATCTTCTTAAATTATTTTCAAAAATTTCATAATCTTTTATATTTTCAAGTTCTTGATAAATTTCACTACCTTTCCATAAAATAAAAACTGTATTTTCATCTTTTAGATTTTTGCAAATTTCAAGCAAAGGCTTGACATCCATTAAGGCTCTTGAAGTGATGATATCAGCTTTAAAGGTATTCTTGTATTCTTGAACTTTTTCTTTGTAAATATGTAAATTTGGAAGTTCACATTCTATTTTTAATGTCCGCAAAAAGGCAGCTTTTTTGGGATTGGGTTCGAAAAGATGAAAATTGCTTTGCAGTAAAAAAGCTAAAAATACAGCTGGAAATCCTGCGCCACTTCCTATATCGGCAAGATTTTTTGCTTTAGAAAAATCATAAAAATCTAAAATTTTAATACTATCAAAGATATTTTCATCTATATTTTTTAAATGAGTAAGATTGTGAATGCGGTTAAATTTAGATAATAATTCTTTATAAATTTTTACCTTTTCTTCAAAGTTTTTTAAATCGTAGTTTTGCAAAAAATCATAATCTTTAAAAATCATTTATTTAAGATGTCCCATTTGAGTTTGTTTTATGTTTAAATACTCTACATTAAAACGATTAGGTTCTATTAAAATCGGTATGCGTGTGATGATTTTTTCTTTGATAGAATCTAGCTTTTCAGGGTTATTTGTGAGTAAATTAACCTTAGAAATTTCATAGTGTTTGAGTATAAATTCTACAATTTCATAAGTTCTCTCATCGGCTTTAAAGCCAAGCTGATGATTTGCTTTAATCGTATCAAAACCTTTATCTTGTAAAGCATAAGCATTAACCTTGTTAAAAAGCCCTATACCCCTTCCTTCTTGCCTAAGATAAATCACCATTCCGCCATTCTTTTCTATATATTTTAGTGAAAATTCAAGCTGTTCCCCACAATCACACTTTAAACTTCCTAAAGCATCTCCTGTTAAGCACTCTGAATGAATTCTTAGATTGAGTGTGTCTTTTGGAGTATTTTTAAATATACATAAATGTTCTTTATCATTTTCTTTGAAACTTTGTATTTGGAAATTTCCCCATTTGCTAGGTAAATTCGCAATTTCTGAAATTTTTATTTTCATTTACTACTCTCTATAATCAAATTTATGTTAAGATTTTAGCAAAAAAAGGACAAAAAAATGTTTAAAAGATTTAGAAGATTAAGGCTTAATGAAAACTTAAGAGCCATGGTAAGAGAAAATTCTTTAAGTGTAAATGATTTGATTTATCCGCTTTTTGTGGTTAATGGAACGGGAATAAAAAAAGAAATTTCTTCTATGCCTGATGTGTTTCAAATGAGTTTAGATGAAATTTTAAAAGAGTGTCAAAATGTAGTTAATTTAGGCATTAAAGCCATTATACTTTTTGGCGTTTTGGAAAATGAGAAAAAAGACAGCTGTGGAAGCGATGCTTTAGATGATGAAGGGCTTGTTGCAAGAAGTATAAGAGAGATTAAGAAAAATTTTCCAGATCTTTTTATAATCAGTGATCTTTGTTTTTGTGAATACACAGATCACGGGCATTGTGGGATTATCGATCCAAAAACAAAAAGTGTGGATAATGATGTCACTTTAGAAATTTCAGCCAAACAAGCCTTAGTTCACGCAAGAGCAGGGGTAGATATGATAGCACCTAGTGGAATGATGGATGGTATTATCACTACTTTGCGCAAAGCTTTAGATAAAGAAGGTTTTGAAAATTTGCCTATAATGGCGTATTCTACTAAATTTGCTTCAAGTTATTATGGGCCATTTCGAGATGTAGCAGAATCAGCTCCAAGTTATGGAGATAGAAAAAGCTATCAAATGGATTTTGCTAATGGTAAAGAAGCTTTAGAAGAAAGCTTGGAAGATGAAGCACAAGGAGCTGATATTTTGATGGTAAAACCCGCTTTTGCTTATCTTGATGTGGTTAAAGAAATATCCCTTCATTCTAACTTGCCTTTGTGTGTTTATAATGTAAGCGGAGAGTATGCTATGTTAAAGGCAGCTAAAAATGCAGGAGTGATTGATTATGAAAAAGTTTTGTATGAAACTATGATAGCTTTTAAAAGAGCAGGGGCAAAGCTTATCATCACTTATCATGCCAAAGAATTAGCTAAAATGTTAAAAGGAGAAAAATGAAACATTTTTTAACTTTAAGAGATTTTTCTAAGGAGGAAATTTTAAGCCTTGTAAATCATGCTAGCGAGTTAAAAAAAGAGCCTAAAAAACTTTTACAAGATAAAACTTTAGCAATGATTTTTGAAAAAAACTCTACAAGAACAAGAATGGCCTTTGAATTAGCCATAACAGAGCTTGGCGGAAAGGCTTTATTTTTAAGTAGCAATGATTTACAACTTAGTCGTGGCGAGCCTGTAAAGGATACAGCTAGGGTGGTAGGGGCGATGGTTGATTTTGTGATGATGAGAGTCAATAAACATGAAACTTTACTCGAATTTGCAAGATATTCTAAAGCCCCTGTGATCAATGCTTTAAGCGAGCTTTATCACCCTACTCAGGTTTTAGGAGATTTGCTTACTATCAAAGAATGGAATAAGATGCAAAATGGTATAGCAAAAGTTGCTTTTATCGGAGATAGTAACAATATGTGCAATTCTTGGCTTATTGCGGCTGCGATTTTGGGCTTTGAATTTAGTATAGCTATACCAAAAAACTATAAAATTAGCCCTGAAATTTGGGAATTTGCTATGAAACAGGCTTTGATTTCAGGAGCTAAAATTTCCTTAAGTCATGATAAATTTGAAGCCTTAAAGGATAAAGATGTAGTCATTACCGATACTTGGGTTTCTATGGGTGAAGAGAATGAAAAAGAACGCAAGATTAAGGAATTTGAAGGATTTATGATCGATGAAAAGGCTATGAGCATTGCGAATAAAGACGCGATATTGCTTCATTGTTTGCCTGCTTATAGAGGTTATGAAGTGAGTGAAGAAATTTTTGAAAAACATGCAGATGTGATTTTTGAAGAAGCAAGAAATCGCCTTTATGTGGCAAAAGCCTTGCTTTGCTTTTTGGATAATCAGAGAGGAAGAGAATGAAAGAGCTAGAAAAGTATAGCACTTGCTTAAAGCGCATTGATGAATTTAGTCAAAATCTAGGAATAAAGAAAAAAGATAGAACGATTTTTAAAATGAAGCAAAGCGAGAGTGAAAACGAAAAATGTTTAGTTCTTGAAAATGGAAGTTTTGATTCTCCTGAGCCTTGGTTTGTGATAGATGAAAACGATGAAATTCACACTTTGCTTTCTTTACAAAGTCTTAAGAATATACTTGAAAGTTTAAAACAAAGTCAAAAAGAGAATTTTGAATTGCGTTTAGAAAAGGCGATTTATCAACAAATTCCTGTAGATTTTAACGATGTTTGGACGGTTGCCATGGATGAGATCAAGCAAAAGGCACAAAATGGTACTATGGAAGTTAGTATTGATCTTGAAAAATTAATTTCTAAAATCAAACAAGAGCATCCAAATTTATTTGTAGATATGCAAGCGATGATAGAAAGGGTAAACCAAAATGAGAGATTATAAAGCTTTTGTAAAATACTCTAAAGCAGGACCACGCTATACTTCTTATCCTACAGCAGTAGAGTTTAATACAAATTTCAAATACGAAGAATATATAGAAATTTTAAAAAAACAAGATAGATCTTTATCGCTTTATTTTCATTTACCATTTTGTAGGAGTGCTTGTTATTTTTGTGGTTGCAATGTCATCTATACTGCAAAAGAAGAGAGTAAAGAAAGGTATTTAACTTATATTTTTAAAGAGCTTGATATTTTAAGTACCATTTTAGATACTAAAAGAGAAGTGGTGCAAATGCACTTTGGTGGCGGAACTCCAACTTTTTTTAGCGCTAAACAACTTCAAAGTTTGATTTTAAAAATCAGATCTGTTTTTGGAAATTTTTCTAAAGATGCAGAGATTAGCTGTGAGATCGATCCGCGTTTTTTAAATGAGGAACAAGCCATAGTTTTAACGCAAAATGGCTTTAATCGTATCAGCTTTGGAGTGCAGGATTTTGATGAAAAAGTTCAAAAAGAAATTCATCGCATCCAGTCTTTTGAATTAACACAAAATGCTTTAAATCTTGTAAGAAATAAAGGCATAAAGTCTGTAAATATGGATTTAATTTATGGTTTGCCTTATCAAAATTTACAAAGCTTTACACAAACTTTAGAAAAAGTTATGCTTTTAAACCCTGATCGTTTGGCGATTTTTAATTACGCTCATGTGCCTTGGCTTAAGAAAAATATGAGAAAATTTGATGAAAATACCTTGCCAAGTCCTGATGTTAAGCTTGAAATTTTAGAATTTTGTGAGAAATTTTTAAGCAAAAATGGTTATAAAATGATAGGAATGGATCATTTTGCAAAAGAAAATGATGAGCTTTTTAAAGCTTTAGAAAATGGAACTTTGCATAGAAATTTCCAAGGTTATACTACCAAAGGCGGTGCTGATTTAGTCGGTATTGGGCTTACAAGTATAGGCGAAGGGCAAAGACATTATGCGCAAAATTTTAAAGATATGTCAAGTTATGAAGCTGCATTAGATAGAGGAGTTTTGCCTTTTGAAAGAGGCGTAGCTTTAAGCGATGATGATGAGCTTAGAAAAGCAGTGATTATGGAGTTAATGGCAAATTTTAAGCTTGATATCAAGTCAATAGAAAAAGAATTTTGCATTGATTTTCAGGAGTATTTTAAAGAGGATTTAAAAGCTTTAGAAGAATACAAAGATTTTATTAATTTTGATGAAAATTTTATCAAAGTCAATGAAACAGGCGTTTTGCTTATAAGAAATATTGCCATGTGTTTTGATGCTTATATGAAAAACATTAGTGAAGATAAAAAAGTATTCTCAAAAACGGTGTAAGATGAAATTTAGTCAAATAAGTGATGCTTGTGTTAAATGTGGCAAATGTATACCTGTTTGTACTATACATGAAGAAAATCGCGATGAAATTACTAGTCCAAGAGGATTTTTAGATCTTTTAGCTGCTTATAAAGAGGGAAGTTTAGAACTTGATAAAGAAGCTAAGAAAGTTTTTGAATCTTGTTTTTTATGCACCAATTGTGTTGAAGTATGTCCAAGTAAATTAAGAGTAGATAATGCCATAGAAGAAGTTCGTTATGATATAGCTAAAAAATTTGGTATAGCTTGGTATAAAAAACTTATTTTTTTCTTTTTAAGAAGACGCAAAATTTTAGATTTGGTAGCTAAGCTTGGCTATGTGTTTCAAAGTTGTGCGTTTAAAATTCAAAATGAGAATGAAAATACAGGTATGAAGGCAAGATTTTCCATGCCTTTTGTTAAAAAGGGAAGATTACTTACAAGTTTTAATAAAAAAAGTTTCTTAAATTCTAATCCAAAATTTATCAATAATGATGGAGAAAAAACAATAGGTTTTTTTGTAGGTTGTTTGGCGAATTATTTTTACATAGATACGGCTAATGCAGTGCTTAAAATCACTAAGGAATTAAAAATCAATGTGGATTTGATGAAAGAACAAGTGTGTTGTGGAGCACCGCAATTTTTTACGGGTGATTTTAAAAGTGTTGAAGTTTTGGCTAAAAAAAATATTGAGTATTTTGAAAAAAAATTAGAAAAATTAGATGCTATTATAGTTCCTGAGGCCACTTGTTCGGCTATGTTAAAGATAGATTATGAACATTTTTTTATAATGCAAAATGATTTAGACTGGGCAAAACGCGCAAAATGTGTGTCATCTAAGATATATATGGCTAGCGAGTATTTTTATAAATTTACTTCTTTGGAAGAAATTTTAAAAACAAAAAATAAATTTAATTATAGCATTACTTATCACGATCCTTGCCATGCAAGAAAAATGCAAGGGGTTTTTAAAGAGCCAAGAGAACTTTTAAAAACAAATTATCATTTTGTAGAAATGAGTAATTCTAATACTTGTTGCGGTTTTGGCGGGGTGGGTATGCAAACGGATTATTATGATAGAGCCTTAAGTGTAGGGCTTAAAAAAGCACAAATGATCGATGAAAGTAAGGCTAGTGTGGTAAGTGCCGAGTGTTCAGCTTGCAGAATGCAAATTTCAAATGCATTAGAACAAAATTCAAGCAAGGTTGTTTTTGCTAGTCCTTTAGAACTTATAGCAAAAGCTTTGTGATGATGAAGATAGTATTTAAAGGCAAAAGTTCTGAATATGAAATTCAAAGATCGTGCTTTTGTGTTGATGCTTTTGTGATTAAAGATAAGATTGAAGAACGAGATGGTGTTGATTTTATCACTTCAAATGTAGATCTTTTGGAATTTAGTGATGACAGTTTTACTTTTGAAGAAATTGTAAAACATTTTAATATTTGTGATAGTGAAGATATGATTATCGTTGAAGATTTTGACATGAAATCAAACAAAGATAATCAAAACCAAGAAGATGATATAGAACACAACATCCTAAAATCCGAAAAAATAATACATGAAAACACAAAACAAACAAGTATGCAATTTAAAAATTTAAAATTTTTTTCAAGAATTTTTAAAAATGAAAATTTTCTTTCTGATTTTAAAGAAAGTAAGCAAGAAGTTGTTACTATCAAAAAACATGAAAAACTTGAAATTTTTAAAAATTTATCTCAAGAAGATCAAGAAATTAGCTTTGTTAAAATTGAAATTTTAAATTATGATAGTAATGAAGATAGTTTAAACTTTAATCTTGATATATTTCCAAGCGGTATGAGCTATAAGTACGGAATTTTAAAAGGCTCTATGCATATTATTTTACAAGGTAAAACTTCTAGTACGATGCTTTTTCCGTTTTTAAAAAGTATGATTTATAAAAATAAAAGCGAAAATTCAAGTGAAAAAATTTTTACTTTAATGATAAATCAGAAAAAACACTATAAGCTTATCGCAAATCTTTCTTAGTTTTATTTTCTTATATTTTCTATATTAGAGCGATTTTTTTCAATTAAAGAGCGATTTTTTTGAGTTGTTTCTTTAAGATCGGCTATATCTTCTTTCATATTTTGTATGTTTTGGTTGAGTAATTTTATCTTTTTTTCATAGCGAGTAACGATGATAAAGACTACAAATAAAAATATAATAATCAAAAAAATAAATGCTAAAAATTCCATATTTTTCCTTTTTAAAACTAGATTTTGAAATATATCATTTAAATACTTCAAAAAACTTTTACGGGTTTTTTTATTTTGTATTTTAGTTTTTTTATCTTTAAACTTATATATAAATTTTCAAAAAGTAACAAAAAAATATATAAAAAAATAATTAAATTAAAAAAATAATTAAAGATAATAAATATCTTATTTTTTTATGTTTATATTTTAATAAATATCTAAAAAGGATTTTAATATGGAAAAATCACTTTTATTTCATTTTAGACGCATTGGAGTTGAATTTATCATTTTTAGTGTTTATGCTGTTTTTAGTATCTCTTGGGCAGCAACAGGGTCTTTAATGCCTTTGATTTCAAATGATCTTGCCCTAAATACTCAGCAAGCTACTTTAATCACTAGTATGATAGTAGTTGCGAAAATTTTTGGTGCTTCATTTACTGCTTTTTTGGTTTATAAATTCGGATTAAAAAAGGGATATTTTTTAGGCTGTATTTTAATGAGTTCGGGTATCTTTTTAAGTTTTATAGATAGTTATAGTGGTATTTTGATTATAAGATTTTTAACAGGGCTTGGTTCAGCTTGTGCTTTAGTTTGCTTAGTGCCTATTGCACAGCAATGGTTTGAAAAAAAGCTTTGCATTTTGTAATTAGTTTTAATATAACTTCAAATTTAGTAGGCATTACTCTAGGACTTATTTTAGCTGAAAGCATCTCAAATTATTTTGGAAATTGGAGAGATTCTTTATCATTTTATGCTTGGATTAATTTGATTTTATTGATTTTGTGGCTTTTTGTAGGTAAAGATGAGAATAAAAAAGAAGAAAAAAGAATAATGCAAAAGATCTTATTTATGCTTTAAAATCTCGTGTTGCTTGGGGTATGATTATTTTTTACATAGGGCCTATTTTATTTTTAAATTCTCTTTTTACTTTTTTACCAACTTTTTATGCACAATATGCGAGTTTTAGTAAAGAATTAGCTGATTTTGCTAAAAAAGAAATTCCAGCCTTGGCTAATTTTGCTATTATTTTTGGTCCTTATCTTGGATTATTTTTTAAAAGAAAAAATATCTCTTTTAAAATAATGCTATTGTCTGGAGGAGCGTGTATTTTTATATGCGGATTTTGTATGTTGTTTTTACAAAATTTAGTATTGATACAGATTTTTGCTGTGTTATCAGGCATTTTTTATTCTATGTGGTTTCCATTTTTCTTTAATCTACCTTCAGAATTAAAAAATTCCAACCCAAATCAAACTGCTTATATTATGAGTACTTTTTGGAGTATTACCTTTGTTATACTATCATTTAACCTATGGGTAGTATCTTGGAGTGTTGATAAAACCCATAGTTTTACTTTGGGTTTTGTTTATATTTTTGCTTTGATTTTTATTTCAGCGATCTTAGCACAATTTGTTTTACCTAGAAGAGAAAATTTTATACAAGGAGAAAAATAGAATGAATTTAATTCCAGAAATACTAGACTTACAAGGCGAATTTGAAAAAATTCGTCATCAAATTCATGAAAATCCTGAGCTTGGTTTTGATGAATTATGTACTGCAAAATTAGTGGCGCAAAAATTAAAAGAATTTGGTTATGAGGTTTATGAGGAAATAGGAAAAACAGGCGTTGTGGGGGTTTTAAAAAAGGGGAATAGCGATAAAAAAATAGGACTTCGTGCAGATATGGATGCTTTGCCTTTGCAAGAATGCACAAATTTGCCTTATAAAAGCAAAAAAGAAAATGTAATGCATGCTTGCGGTCATGATGGACATACTACTTCTTTATTGCTTGCTGCAAAGTATTTAGCAAGTCAGAATTTTAATGGCACTTTAAATCTTTATTTTCAACCTGCTGAAGAGGGTTTGGGTGGTGCTAAGGCAATGATAGAAGATGGATTGTTTGAAAAATTTGATAGTGATTATGTTTTTGGATGGCACAATATGCCTTTTGGTAGCGATAAGAAATTTTATCTTAAAAAAGGTGCGATGATGGCTTCTTCGGATAGTTATAGCATTGAAGTTATTGGAAGAGGTGGTCATGGAAGTGCTCCAGAAAAGGCAAAAGATCCTATTTATGCTGCTTCTTTACTTGTTGTGGCTTTACAAAGCATAGTATCTCGCAATGTTGATCCCCAAAATTCAGCAGTTGTAAGCATAGGAGCTTTTAATGCAGGACATGCTTTTAATATCATTCCAGATATTGCAACGATTAAAATGAGTGTTAGAGCATTAGATAATGAAACTAGAAAGCTAACTGAAGAAAAAATTTATAAAATTTGTAAAGGTCTTGCACAGGCTAATGATATAGAGATTAAAATCAATAAAAATGTTGTTGCACCAGTGACTATGAATAACGATGAAGCTGTGGATTTTGCTAGTGAGGTTGCAAAAGAATTATTTGGCGAAAAAAATTGTGAATTTAATCATCGTCCTTTAATGGCAAGTGAGGATTTTGGATTTTTTTGCGAAATGAAAAAATGTGCCTATGCTTTTTTAGAAAATGAAAACGACATTTATTTACATAATTCTAGTTATGTTTTTAATGATAAGCTTTTAGCTAGGGCTGCAAGTTATTATGCGAAGCTAGCTTTAAAATACTTAAAATAAAAACTAATCTAGAATTTCAAGCACAATTTCTTCCTTTAAACCTTTGATTTGAATTTCTTTGAGTTTTAGGTTTGAAGGAAGGTTTGCTAAAAGCTCTTTATTGTTTTTTACTTGGTTTTTTGCACTTATGGAGAGTAAAATTCCCCTATAAGCTTTAGCAAAATGACTGATGACTTTACCATTTTTTACAAATTTATAAGTATAAAATTTCTTTTTTGGGGTGTAGAATTTATCATAAAATCCTGCTCTAAGGTCAAGTATTTCTTTATTTTCTAAGTATTCATCTAAGGCTTTACTAAAATGTTCTTTATAAAATTTCTCTATGGCAAAATTTCCTATTTTAGCCCCTTGCTTGAATTTATAAAAAGGTAGGGTATCATTAGCTCTTACAACGCCAAAAAGATTAGAAAATATAAGAGTATTTTCTAAAATATAAGCTTGACTTTTTTTATCTAAAGCTTTAAAATTAAGATATTCATAACTTACCCCAGTATAAAGCAATATAGCTTCTTGAGTGGGAGCTTGTTTTAAGTCGTGTTTAAATTTATCAATTTCATTTTCGTTTTTAATGCCAAAAAGTTCTTGTAAATTTTTTAAACTTGCATTTTTGATAAATTCTCCATAATGCTTTAAAGCTTCCATTCTATAAGGAAATAATTCTTTAAATATAAATGAGTTTTCATCGATGGGATTTTTTGTACAATTTTCATTTTTGCTTTCACTAGGGGAGAATAAAATTTTCATTTTAGCCTTTTTTGTTAATGTTATGAAAACATTAAGAGCAAAGAAATTTAATCTTGCTTTTAATGTTTTTGAAGTTTTTATCATTTTAAAATTTAAAATGACGCTCCGCCCATTAACATAGAAAACATGATAAATGGAAGTATAATTTTTAACGCTTCTGTGGCATCTTGATTGTTGATGCTTAGTTTTTCTATGCTGTCGATTCCCTGTGTGCTATAGTCACTAACAGGGATGTTTTTAAATTTTAAATCAAGATTGAGTTTATAATCATCATTTTGAGTGATATTGTTTAAAATAGCTAAAGCTTTATCAAAGATTAATGCTTGTTCTTCATTTTGACTTTGAGTTTTTAAGGTTTGTAAATTTTCCTTAGCAGTTGTTATATAGCTACTAAATACGCCTTCGGTTTTAAGAGTTGAATCAATTTTAAAATTGTTTAAAATGATGTATTTTTGGATTGTATTGCTAAAATTTGAAGCTTGTTCGTAGTTTGCTATATTAAGAAGTTCATTGATAGCTTGTTCATCCATAGCTAAAGTTTGAGTGTTAAATTTTATACCCTTAGAATCAAGGTAATTAAGCAAATCTTCTTTTAGATTTATATTTAGATTTGTATTGAAATTTAATTTTGCGTTATAAAATTTTATATCAAGATTATCTAGATAATTGTTTTCTTGTTTGTTTATAGAGTTATCAAATGATAAAGTATAAGAATCCGAGCTTAATTTATTGATAAAAGATCTGATTTTTGGATCTTGTTGAAATAAGCTTGCATTGATGTCACTAACAACTTTTTCTCCAAGTTTAAAATCTTCAAAAACCAAATTTGATTGTATGCTTTTTTGGTTTTTAAAAAGATCGTTGTAATATTCTTTAATGCTAATTGATGTATTTGCTTCGCCTTTGTAAATTTCATTTGAACGAATTTTGATATTTTTTGCTTGAAATAGTTCTTGATACTCATCGTTATTATCTTTTGCAAGAGTTTTGAAATTTGGACTTAAACACGCTATAAAATCACCATCTGCATTGCATTTAAAATCAGAAAATTCAATCTTTATTCCAGAGTCCTGAGAAAGACTTGCAATTTCTTGTTTAACTGTTTGATTTAGTTGATTTTCATATTTTTTAACTGTTTTTTCATCTATGGAATTTCCGCAAGCTGAAAACAAAACAGCTATTCCAATAGAGAGAAAAATACCTTTTTTCATAGTTTTCTCCTTAAAAAATTTAAAAAAAGATTATATCTTTTTTTACTTAAAATTTAAACAATACTAAAAGAGAGTGTGTGATTAATTACATTTTTACACATAGGAAAATCTTTTTAGTTTGTTTCAAATGCATTATTTATAATTTTAAGTATAATTAACTTTGCAATTATTATATATTTTTGCAACAGCTTTAAGCTTATTTTTAAAGAAAGGAAATGTATGAAAAAAATACTTCTAAGTGTTTTAACGACCTTTGTTGCAGTAGTATTGGCTGCTTGTGGAGGAAATTCTGACTCTAAAACTTTAAATTCTCTTGATAAGATCAAGCAAAATGGAGTTGTTAGGATTGGGGTATTTGGCGATAAACCACCTTTTGGTTATGTAGATGAAAAAGGAAACAATCAAGGCTATGATATAGCTTTAGCTAAACGCATAGCAAAAGAACTTTTTGGCGATGAAAATAAGGTGCAATTTGTTCTTGTTGAAGCTGCAAATAGGGTTGAGTTTTTAAAATCAAATAAAGTAGATATTATTTTGGCTAATTTTACTCAAACTCCGCAAAGGGCAGAACAGGTTGATTTTTGCTTGCCTTATATGAAGGTAGCTTTAGGCGTAGCTGTACCAAAGGATAGTAATATAACTAGCGTAGAAGATTTAAAAGATAAAACCTTGCTTTTAAACAAAGGTACAACAGCAGATGCTTATTTTACGCAAAATTATCCTAATATTAAAACTTTAAAATATGATCAAAATACCGAAACCTTTGCCGCTTTGATGGATAAAAGAGGCGATGCTTTAAGTCATGATAATACCTTGCTTTTTGCTTGGGTGAAAGATCATCCTGATTTTAAAATGGGTATCAAAGAGTTAGGTAACAAAGATGTTATCGCACCAGCGGTTAAAAAAGGCGATAAAGAACTTAAAGAATTTATCGATAATTTGATCATTAAACTAGGCCAAGAGCAGTTTTTTCACAAGGCTTATGATGAAACTTTAAAAGCTCATTTTGGAGATGATGTTAAGGCTGATGATGTAGTGATTGAAGGTGGAAAAATTTAATAAAGGGCTTTTTGCCCTTTATATTGATTTAGGATAAAATATGCAAAAAAAATACAAAAATATTATTTATGCTTCTTTGGGTGGAATTTTAGAATTTTATGATTTTGTGCTTTTTGCCTTTTTTTTGGATATTTTTGCTAAGGTATTCTTTCCGCAAAATGATGCTTTTTGGATGCAGATAAATGCTTATATAGCCTTTGGTGCTGCTTATTTAGCGCGTCCTTTTGGTTCTATTGTGATGGCACATTTTGCTGATAGATATGGAAGAAAGAATATTTTTTATATTTCTATGCTTTTGATGGTTTTGCCTAGTTTTGCTTTAGCTTTTTTGCCAAGTTATGAAAGTATAGGTATATTTGCTACTTTGATTTTATTTACTATACGCATTTTGCAAGGTTTAGCCGTTGGAACTGAGGTGAGCGGAGCTTGGATTTATGTGAGCGAATTTGTCAAAGGGCGTCAAATTCCTTTAGCTCTTGGTTTTATTTCAGCGACTTTAACCATAGGTTTATTGCTAGGAAATATTGCCACTTTAGGCATAAGATCTTATTTTACCCCAGAAGAAGTTCAAAGCTATGCTTGGAGAATTCCTTTTATCATAGGAGGATTTTTTGGAATTTTAGCTTTGTTTTTAAGAAATAAACTCAGCGAAACTCCAGAATTTATAAAAGTTCAAAATGAAAAGAAAATTTTAAGTTTTCCATTGTTCGAAGCTTTAAAAACTCATAAAATGAGTATGCTTGTTTGTTTTTTAATGACCATGGTTTTAACAAGCGGTGTGGCAACTTTGATGATTTTACCTAAGTATTTTGAAAGTCTTTTAGCTATGAGTAAAACTTCTGCTTTATGGGTGCAAAATTTTGCTATTTTAGCGGTGATTTTTGGAGCTTTATTTCAAGGTTTTTTAGCAAGCAAATGGGGAAGCTATAGGATTTGTTTTATTTTTAGTATAGCTTTTATTATTTTTGGTGTGCTTTTTAGTTTTTATGATGAGAATTTTTTATTTTATTTTTTACTGGCTTGTTTTGCACAAGGTATTATTACTTTCGCGCCTGTTTTTATGACGCAAATTTTTAAAAGTGAACTGAAATTTAGCGGGCTTAGTTTTGCTTATAATATTTCTTATGCGATTTTAGGTTTTTTAACCCCTTTTATAGTTAATGCTTTTTATAAAGAGTATTTGGGTATTTATCTTGCTATAGTGGGATCTTGTTCCTTGCTTTGCGTGTTTTTGTTAAAACGCGTTTTTGTAAGAAGCAAGATTAAAGAATTAAGCATTGTCTTTTAAAATTTCAAAAACAACCTTAGATATTTTTTCAACTGAAGCGATTTCACAATGCTCATCAGTTGAATGAGGATTATGGATATTTGGGCCTATAGAAGCGCATAAAAGCTCTTGTTTTTTCTCTATAATGCCACACTCAAGCCCTGCATGGATAGCTGAAACTTTGGCATTAGGCGATACTTTTTTAAGCGCTTTAAAAACCATGTCGCTAAGTGCGTTTGGTTTGCCTTCCCAAGGTGGATAGAAATTAAAACTTCTTACTTTAAAATCAAAAGCCTTGAAAAATTCTAAAGTTTCAAATTCTACTTGCTTAAGTCCATCAAGTATATTAGATCTTGCAAAAAGTGCGAATTTGATTTGGTTATCTTGCATTCTTAAAGTAGCTAGGTTAATGCTTGTTTGAACTATATCTAGATTTTCATCATAAGCTCTAACTCCATGAGTGAAAGAATTTATAAGGCTTAAAAGTTTTTTACTTTGATCGCAAATTTCAAATTCATTTTCTTCTTTAAATTCGCATTTTATCCAGTCGTTGCTCTTTACTTCATCTTTAAAATGCACTAAAGCTTTGGCGTGTTTAGGTATAGAATTGATTCTTTCTCCGCCTTCAAAAGAAATGATTTCTCCTTCATTCTCTTGTATGAATTTAGCCATTTCTTTGATGGAACTTTTTTCATTGCGTATGATATTTATGCCTGAGTGTCCACCTTTAAAATTTTGCGCACAAAGCTCATAAATTTTACCCTTTTTTCTAAGGGTATTAAAAGACAAACTTGCTTCTATATCTACTCCACCTGCACAGCCTATCATGATCTCATCATCGCTTTCATGATCTAAATTTAAAAGCATTTTAGATTCTAAAGTGTGCTCGAGTGAATTCACTCCCATGAGTCCTACTTCTTCATCGTTTGTAAAAAGACATTCTAAATTTTCAAATTCAGCCATAGCACTCATCATGATGGCTATACCTATGCCATTATCTGCACCAAGACTTGAATTTTTGGCTCTTAAAAAGCCATTTTCTTCATAAACTTCTAAGTTTGGTGCATCGCCCATACAGACCATATCATAATGGCTTTGTAGACAAATTTTTGGTTTGCCTTTTATGGCATGGATATTTCCTGCCTTATCTACACTCACCTTAAAGCCTTTATCTTTGGCGTAAGAGCTTAAAAATTCTTTCATTTGTTCTGTTTCATAACTGCAATGAGGAATTTTGCATAATTGTTTAAAATTTTCTATAACATTTTGCATTTTATCTCCTTTGTTTTGATAAAATTATGGCATATTTTTTAAAATTTAAAGGCAAAATGATTAAAAAATGAGAATAAATTATAAAAAATTATTTAATCTAAGAAAATTATTAAGTGATCCAAAAAAACTTTTTTCTGTATTAATCTTCACTCTTGTAGTTGTTTTTATCCAGAACTATATTGCCCAAAATTCTAGTTTTGAAGGAAAAGTAGTTAGAATTATTGATGGAGATACTATAGAAGTTAATCATGAAAACAAACTCGCTAGAATAAGATTTTTTGGTATAGATGCACCAGAACTTAAACAAAGTTTTGGAAAGCAGTCAAAAGAAGCTTTAAGTAGAATTTTAAGTGGCAAACAAGTTGAAATTATTTATAAAAATAAAGATACTTATGGTAGAATTGTTGCTATTGTAAAGCTTAATGATGTTGATATTAATCGATTTTTGGTAAGCAAAGGCTATGCTTGGGCTGATACTTACTATAGTAACGCTTATACCAAAGAACAAGAAAATGCTAAGAAAAATCATTTAGGTCTTTGGAAAGAGAGTAATCCTATAGAGCCTTATAAATGGAGAAAACACAATAAATTCTAAGGAAAAACATGAAAAAATATACTTTAATGGTGCTATTAGCTTTAGGAATTTCTGGATGTTTTGTAAATGAAAGAGGGATTTCAAATCGTTTTTATGATGATTGTAAAGAGTATTATGATGGAAGTGGAACTTATCATAAGGATTGCCCAAAAAATTGGGTAGATATTAAAATGACTCCTTGATTATTTTCCACCCACAGAGGCCATTAATGCAGCTGCTACAGCTTCTGGATTGTTGATTTTGGCACCTTGTTCTTGATTTTCTGTAGGTTTAACAGTGTTAAGTGGCGGACGCTTGAGTTTAAATATATGCTCATCGGTGCTAACAACTTGTATCGTTCCTTCAAACATTTTAACTTCTTTAACATGTCCAACCACTTTTACATCTCTTTTTTTGGAGGTTTCGTCAAAAAGTGCATGAGCTTCAAGTTCTAAAACATCGCCTAATTTAAGCGGAGCATAAAAAAAACATTTTGATCCAATAATCACTGAAAATTCTTTATTGATAGAGGCTTGTGCTACATAGTTTGCCGCAGCGAAAATAAAGGCATCAAAAATCAATCCTTGATCATCTGCTACCATTTCGCTTGTGGTTATTAAAATTGATTTGGCATAGTTTTTATCAATTTCTATAATGGTTCCAGCAAGAGAGGTGTTTAATTCAGGACAAGTGAGTAATTCTGCTCTAACGCGAGATATATCTTCTGCAGATGCGTATTCTTCAAGTTGTGCATATTCTTCAAAATTATCTTTTTTTGCCATATCTAACCTTTAAATTCTACTTATCTACTTCAAAATATCTAATTTTCAATATCGGTAAAAAATAAAAAGAATTTATATTTTAATGCGTATATAAACTCTTTTGGGTGCTTCATAGCCTTCAATGGTAAGATTTTTATCCTTTGGATCTAAGAAATTTTCCAGCGAAAAAGAGTCTATCCATTCTGTTTTTCTTTGTTCGTTTTCATCGGTTTTTTTTGTAGCTAAAACTTCAAATTCTTTAAATCCTGCTCTTTCACACCAGTTTTTTAATGCACTAATGCTTGGTACAAAATAAATATTTGGAATTTTAGAATAAGTTTTATTAGGCACAAGAGCGATTTCTCTCTCATCTTCTATATACATGGTATCTAAAAAAACAACTCCATTTTTATTAAGTCCTGCTTTTAAATCTTTTAGCATTTTTATAGGATCACTTCTATGATAAATCACCCCAAGACAGAAAATCACATCAAATTTCAAGCCATAGCTTGGAAGATCTTCTACGCCTAAAAGTTCGTATTTTATAGGAGTTTTAGCTAAAGCGTTAATGAGTTCAAATTGCAAACGGTATTTGATAGAAGGATCAAAACCTATGAGTTTTGCAGGATTAAATTCAAGCATTTTAAACATATAATAACCATTATTACAGCCTATATCAGCAACGCATTTTTGAGAAATTTCGTTCATGAAAGGCTTTAGAATGTTGAATTTAATAAAACTTTGCCATTCTGTATCGATGAAAAGATCGTCTATTTTAAAAGGACCTTTTCTCCATGGTTTAAGTTCTTTTGCTATAGCTAAGATTTCATCTTTGGCTTGAGAATTTGTAGATAAATTTACACTATCATCTAAAGAAAAATTACAAGCAAGATTGAGAGCTTTAAGTTCTTGAATTTTAGCGTATAAAGGGTGATTTAGAAATTGTTTTTCAAGTAAATTTTCTTGCATTTTTATCCTTGACATTTGCTTTTAATGCTAAATTATAACATTAAAAGCTTTTATGGCAATATAAATTATATGCATTAAATATTTGATCAAAAATAACTCAAAAATACTTTCTAAAGATTACATAAGCTTTAGAACTATAATCATCATCTAGTTTATATTTCTTTAAAGCTCTAGCTAAATCAAGCTTGACATAAAAATTCCCTGTTTTATTATAAAGCAGTTGTAAACCATAAGCATCCATATAGTTTGTTTCACTTGCTCTATATAGTTTAGAATCATTCTCATACCAAGAATAACCTATATCATAAAAAGGAGTGATATAAAAATCTTTTAAAGGAGTAGCCATTCTAAGTCCAAAGCTAGCCACTACAGCATTATCTCCTTCTCCATCTCCATTATTATAAGCCCTTACTCCATAAGGATCTCCTAAAGATATAGTTTCACTACTATCTAATGTAGCTCCATTGACAACTTGTTGATAATTTAAACTAAAAAGATGAGTAAAAGTATCATTAAAGAAATAAGCATTGTTAAGATTGACATTGAGTTTAGCAAATTTTCCAAAGCCATCTCCATCTGTTTTAGAACTCATTCCTAATATAGTAGTTCCCCCATCTTTAACATTACCATAGCTTACATTAGCACTATAAGAAAAACTATCATTACTAATGCCATTATAAACTCCTTCTATACCAAAGCTTATCGTATCAGAGCTTTTATCTATAGTCATGATATTTAATCTTGAATTACTAAGCTTTTTATGATAATAACTTGAAGTTAAATAAAAAGAATTATAAGTCGTAATCCCCAAAGGATATTTTAAATCTATACCTAGATTTTCAGAAGTTCCTATAAAGTTTGCATTTTTATAAGCTCCTCCTAAAGCATAGTTTCTTTTAGAATAACTTGGAGTGATTTTTAAATTCCCTAAGAAAGTAGTATAGCTTATACCATAGTTAGTTTGTGCTTCATCGCTTCTTTGCAAATAAGCATTAAGACTATCTCCTTGATGAGCTATGTTATTAAAACTCATACTAGCACCACCCCTATTATCTGCCTGATTCTTTTATACCGTAATTATCCCCATAAAACAATACAGAAACGAAGCTATCACTAGGGGTAGTTTCTATCACTATATCTGTGTCACCTGGATTATCTCCTGCTTTTAAAGAAGCAAGAGTTTGTATCCCATACATTTCATTGACTTTATAAACCGCATCTTCTACTAATTTAGTAGTGATGATTTCACCTTTATGATTAGGTAATTTGCTTTCTATAGCATAATCTCTTACACTAGAATTGTTTTGAACCACATATTTACCTAAAACACCTAAGGTGATATTGATTTGAATTTGATCTTTTAGTTCTTGTTGTGGGATATAAGCTGTAGCAGCAGGATAACCACTAGCTTGAACATAATAAGAAATAATATTGGCTATATCTTGTAAGTCTTGAACTGAAATACTTTCTTTTTTGTAATCGTTTAAGGCTTCTTGTAAAACTTGCTCATCTAAACCTAGATCTTTAAAGTTTATGTTTTTATTGGTAATATGAAAGTTAAAGCTAACTTTATGAATTGATTCTTCTTTAGAAGTATTTTTTAAAGAAGGAGTGTTTGAATTTGGGGTTTTAGTTTTTAAAGTATTATCATTAGACAAGTTAGGTTGATTTTTTTGAGTGTTTTTCTTTGTGTTAGTGGTTTTTGAATTATTATTATCACTAGTATTAGAATGATCTATGATAATCACTCCATCTTTTACTTTTAAAGTGTTATTGTAGTTTTTTAAGTTAGCATCTTCTTTATAAGGAGATTGTTCTAACATTTGTATGGTTTTTTATTATCTTTAATATCACTAGCATAAAGGCTTAAGATAGCTAAACTAGATAGTAAGATAATGCGTTTCATTTAAATTTTCCTTAGTGTTTGTTTGATTTTTAATCTTTAAACTTTGTTTGTTTTATTAATTTTTAACAAGATCCAAAAGGCTTTTAACCTTTTGGATTTTAATCATCTTGAGCAAGGGTTTCCTGCTTTAAAATTATCCGATACTATACAACATTACCACTTTCTTGAGTGCTGGCTTCATCTATACTTGCTTGTTTATCATCTTCATTGATATTTGGATCTTCATCTGTAGTTTGCATAAGCAAAGCTGTAGTAATGTCAGGTTCTTGTTGTCCTATGGTATCATTTGGGTTATTATTAGAACCGTTGTTGTTACCATTGTTAATATCACCTGAATCGGTTCCATCGTTTCCGTTGTTGGAGTTGTTGGATCCTGAATTTATAATGGATACTGGCTTATAGTTTGCACTATATTTTCCATTGACTGTAAGATGACTAGTTCCATTTATGCTCGCACTTGCTAAAGTTTTATTAGAATTTTCTAAACTAGAATTAGTACTCGCTGTAGCGATTTGAAGAGCTATTGTAGCTTGTTATAAATCACTAGAAACTTTATCTACAGCTTGTTTTAAACCTGCAATAACTTTATCGCCATTATTACCTGTTATACCACTTAGAGCTGTATTGTAAGCTTTAACTGCTTCATTATAAGCATTTACAGCAGTATCGTAAGTTTTTTGAGCGTTTTCTTGCCCTTCGGTCATTTTAGGAATTTTGAGAAAGAATTTCCTTTGTTTTAATAATGACTTGATTAGCTTTTCCTAGATCACCATAAGAATTTCCCAATACTTCCTTTAAAGCGTTTGCAAATGTTGCATTATTACTATCTTGAGTTTGTCCATATAAAGCAGTAATAAAATCCATACTTTGATTAATGCTTGTTAATTCATCAGCTGTTAATATTTTTCCATTTTTATAAAATTTACTTAAGTCGCTAATATCAACACTAGAATTAAATTTCAAGTCATTAAATATAGAATTTAAAACTTCATTTGAGATGTTATCTTTAGTAATAAGATCGCTAGTTTCTTTATAGTTTTCACGATTTTTTATCGCTCCTGTTCCAACTAAAGATTTTGTAGCACCTGTCATAGATGGTCCATTTACTGCTAAAGATGTAAAAAAATCATTAGGGCTGTAAACATACAAATAAGCCGGTTTTTCTATTGTGCTTGTAAAAAAATATCTACCATGATTATTATTAGAATCATATTCCGTAACATATTTTCCCACCATAGCAATCCCTTCTCGTACTGTCATAGTTTCTAAATTTATAACATTTCCTGCATTGGATTTAATTACAGGTGATATTGTTTTAGGATCTCCTTCAAATGCTGAAGGTTTTCCATCTTTTACAAACTCCTTCATCCCCTTATCCTCTATTGATGAAGCAGACAGAATAATTTTTTTTGCATTAATACTTCCACCATTGAGTGTTCCATCTATAATGAGAGCTTTTAGAACCATAGGCAATATTTAAATAATTTTGGTTAGTTTTTCCTTGTCCAAAATTTACAGTTTCACCACTTGCTATATTAAAACCACCACCCCATTGGATAACAGAGTTTGTTTTACTTCCTGAGATATTCATAGTGCCACCACTAACACTTATACTTCCACTTGTTCCATGAGTGAACTTACCCCCACTTGGTAAAGCATAGCTTTGTGTAAAAAGAAAGAACCTACAACTAAAGATAAAGAAAGTTTATTTAACTTTTTCATGACTTGCTCCTTTTTGTAAGATTAAGATTTAAGAATCTTTTGTTTATATTTATAAAAATACAAATAAATCATTCCTATCTTTAAGATAGGAATGATTTATTTTATCCTTGCGTAAATGCTTTTGCCATCTTGAGATATTCTTGCTTCATAAGAAAGCTTTTATAAATTCATATTTTTTAATCTATCTATAGAACTTAGTTTAAAATCTTCTTTGTTTTTTTGCATTTTTTCAATAAAGCTTTGAAGTTCTTCTTGATTTAAAGTATTAGAGTTTTCATCTATAAAACCTTGCTCACTTTGTAAGATTAAGATTTCTTTATTTTTAAGGTAGGGGTATTACTCTTTGAGGGTATAAAGAGCCAATACTCCCTCGCTAGAAATATTAATAGGAGCATCGTATGACTTCAAAAAGGGGAGTTGTGTTGATTTTATTGGATACAATAAGATAATAATGCTCAAAGTTATTAATAATTCTAGCTTCAACTTTAGTATTTAAAATCAGTCTATTGTTTTTACTTAAACTGATATCTGAAGGAGCTATAGCATTAGAAGTACTATAATTATCTTCATAATGTACTAAGGCTCCTGCTAATATATCTATGAAAGTGTTTTTAAATATATTTAAATTCCCGCCTATATAAGGTATTATTATAAGATTTAGCTTCACTTAAACCTGTAATGGCCGAAGGAGCTATAAAAACAGAATTGTTATTTTTATACTCATCAAGATTGAGATTGTTTATGATTAAGGTATTATCATGGCCATTGTTTGAAAGTCCAGCTATAATACTTAAAATTCCTTCTCTTTTATCTGAAGCTACACCAAATAAAGTATCATTGATAATGATTTTATTATAAGCAGCTTCATTATAAGCCATAATCAAATAAGCATTATCAGCTGCATTAGAAGAATAGTTTTTTATATCTATGGTATTATGATTGGCTTTATCTAAAGCTCTTATGATGATTTTAGAACCTTTATCTATATTACTTGCATCAGTAATGCTTTGAACATTGTTATAATTTATAGTATTATAAGAAGCTTCTTTGGCTTCTGTTAATACAGTTAGATTTCTAAAAGAAGCAAAATCTTTAATCGATACTTTATTGTTATTAGCACTACTAGGATAAAAGTCTTGATTATTAAGAAGGTTTTTCTTAGTTGTATAAATGTATACAGGTAAGGTTGACATAGAATTATTAATATAAACTTTATTATAATCCGCATTGCCTTCCAAGGTTCTACCAGCTACAATATTTAAAGCATCTTTATAGCTTTGAGAAAGATCGGTTGTGGTAAGATCGTTTTTAATGTTAATGGTATTATGATTAACTCCTTTAGTTGCAAAGTCACCATAAAAAGAATGTTGGTTATAACCTAAGAAGTTATTAGCGATTTCTAAAGGATGTTTTAATTCTATGTTTAAGGTATTATAATTTACTTCTCCATTATTATAAGCTCCTGCGTAGAAGTTAAACAAAGCTTGAGCAAAAATGTTCTCATTGTTTTTATTTTTTTAGGTTTTTAATATCTTTTAATATTGATAGTATTATCTAAGGCTTGTCCTTGTTCGGTTTTTCCACCCAAAAAATCAGCAAATAAAACAGAATTATAAGCTAAGGGTTGTTTATCATGGTTCATATACATATCAAGATTAAAACCATCTATGTCTAAAAGGTTTTTACTGGCTTGAAAGTTTTTATCTGTTCCACTATCTATATAACCTGCACTAATATGAGCAGCAGCTAAACTAGCATAAGCTTTGCTTGGACCATGGATAATCATATTAGCATCTTTGAAAAGATTTTATTGTTTTTTACATTGCCTTGATAAGCTAAACCACCTACAAGGTGAGTGATTCTTTCATCAAAGGTATTATTACCATTTTTATCTTTTTTAGGCAAGGAAGTAAAAAACTCTACACTGCTACCTGCTTTTATATTTAAACTATTATTTGTAGAATCTCCATAAGTGGCTATAGCTCCGATTAAATAAGGAGAACCATTTAAGGCTAAATCATAAGTGTTCTCAACTCCCATACTAATATGAGCATCTTTTTGAAGTATGGTTTGGTTATAGCTTGCATTACCATAATGAGTAAAGGTAGAACTCATTAAGAAATTCATGCGTTGATTGCTTTTAGAATTACTAGGGTTTTTATATGAGTATCTTTAGGTTTAAGATAAAAAACTGAACTAAGTTCTCCTTGTTCTAATATAAGTTTATTATAACTTGCATCAGCATGATCGGTTTTTGCTGTGATTAAAAAAGGAAGCACTCTAACTGTTTTTATACTATGATCGGCTGTATTAACACCATGCTTTGCTTTAAAAGAAAGAAATTCATCTTCTCTCATATCAGGAGTAAGTAAATAATGTTTAAAATTTAAATCGTTTATATTTGTAATATTTTGTTTAGAATTGTTAAATATTGTTAATATATTGTTTAGAATTCTTAGCATAATAATTTATACCTTGGAGTTTTTTATAAGTAGAATTGCTTTTATCATAAAGTTCGTTATCATTAAAATAATGCTCTGGAATATTGAAATTTCGATTGTCTGTAGTATTTGCTTGAGTGGCTGCAAAAGCGTTGATGTTTAAGAAGGTAACAATAGAAAGTTTAAAACAAAATTTCTCTATACCCCCGCCCCGTGAAGTTAAAAAGCTTTATTAAATTAAGATTGGACGGAATTTTTTAATATAAACTAAAAAGCGATATCAAAGAATTTCCGTTGTATAATCTAATGTTTTTTAAATGTAAAATATTTTTTAAGGTAAAGCGATGAAAATGCGTGTGTATTACGAAGATACTGATGCGGGTGGAGTGGTGTATCATAGTAATTATTTAAAATTTTGCGAGAGAGCAAGAAGTGAAATTTTTTTCAATAAAAAAGTAGATATTTTTGATGCGTCTAAGGGATATTTTTTGCTTGCAAAAGCAAATTGCAATTTCTTAAAACCTGCAAAACTTGGAGATATGATAGAGATTAAAACAAAAATTTTAGAAGTCAAAAATGCTTCTGTGGAAATTTTACAAGAAATTTATAAAGATGAAATTTTGCTTTTTAAAATGGAATTAACTTTAGCTTTTATTAAAAACGAAAAACCAGCTAGAATGGATATGCAGTTAAAAAAGCTCTTTGAAGAATTATTTTAATTCTTCAAAGCTTGCTTGCTTACCTTGCATAAGACGCACTTTGTAATCAACTTGAGAATTTTTGATTTTCTCATCAAATAAACTTTCGCTTTTTTTATTTAGGAATTCGGTATAAAAGTAATCAACTCCTATGCTAGTAGCATAAGCAATCCAGTTATAATCTATACTTTGATTAAAAATTTCATTAAGATAGACTAAGTTATCATCGTGGTTATTGATAGAATTAGCAATGATAAAATTTTCTCTATCTCCTTGTTGTGTTAAACTTAAAAATGTTGGATTATAGTTGATTTGAGTGGATAAAAGCACATAAGGATGAATGTTATAAATTCTTAGTTGAGAACTTGCTAGAGCTGTTTTGATCAATGGAGTGTTAAAAAATATTGAGGCATTATTAACTCCACCTTGTGATCTTAAAAGCCTGCTGAAATCAAGCTTCTCGCCTTCTATGATATATATTCTAGCATTATTATTTTGAGCAAGAATTCTTGAATTTAGATTGCTTGATAAGGCAGAGCCATCGCTAAATATTGCGATATTAGTATTTGATTTGCTTAAAAGTGTGGCAATTTGAGCATCATAGTCAATACTTCCAAAAATAATATTTTGATTTGAAATTTGTATGTTGTTTTTATGGATAGTCGGTATGAAAATTTTCATATTTCCTGAGTAATTTTTCAACTCATTAGCACCTTTTAGGGTAAATCCAGCTATGGCATACTGATATCCTTGAGCTTGTACTGCATCAAGCGCGGCTCGAATTTTATCACTATCTTCTGTGCCGGTTAAAAAAACTTTTACTTTGATTTCAGCTCTTTGTCTTAAAAGATAGGCTATGCTTGAATTTATTATAGTATTTGAGTAGCTTTTTATGGTTTTTTCTGGGATAATTATCGCAAGTTTAACAGAAGTAATTTTTTGAACATTTTTTTCAAAATCAGTAATGGAATTTAATAATTTTGCATAAACATTAGATAAAAATTGATCGTTTTGGTCTGCAAATTCACTTAAAAAACTGAGATACAATCTTGACTCTAAAAGATCAAAAAGACAATTTGTGTTGCATTCTTGAACGCTTAATTTAGGATAAAAATTTTCAACGGGTTTTACATCGACTAATTTTTGCTCTTTTGCATTAAGCAAAAAGCAAGATAAGAAAAATATTAAAAATATTTTTTTCATAAAAATCCTTTAATTTTTTTTAAATCTTGTATAAAATTTTTTTCATAACTTGGATTTTTTTCTATAAAATCTAAATCATAACTTGGCATTATGAAAAAATTTTTATAAGCAAAAACTTCACCTTTTAAAATGTGATAATCTTTAAATCCCAAGCTTTTAAATGTATATTCTCCTAGACAAAGTAAAAAAGCAGGTTGAATCAGTTTTAGTTCGTTCCAGAAAAATGGTAAGCAAGATTGTAGCGAAAAATCATCAAATTTTCCATTACAAAAACATTTAAATAAATAAGAAAAATAAAAATCTTCATCGCAAAGCCCTAAAATTTGATAAATATAGTGTTTTAATTTTTCACCTTTTTTTGAATTAAGTAAAATTCCGCTTTCATTTTCACTCTTTTGCCCAAAAACATCAAGAATTAGCAATTTGGCATTTTTTATCTTAGGCTCCATAAGACTAAATTTTCTTGTTTTGGAAAATTGGCATAAGGTGCAAGATGAAACAAGTTGTTTTAATTCTTGAAAATTTTGTACTTGTTCAAAGTGGTTTGTATGTGTATCAACAAAGTTAAATCCCATAGCTTTTAAATAATAAAGACTTCTTATCATAAATCACACAATTTTTCTAAATTTTCTCCACTTAGACGATAATTTCTCCATTGTTTAAGATGTTTAGCGTTTAAACTTTCATAAAAATTAATACCTAAAATATTATCATTTAAGCAAACCCAGTCGAGTCTTTTTAAATTTTCTTTTTTGCAAATTTCTCCTAAAAATTTAAAAACAGCTTTTCCATAACCTTTTTTACGAAAATTTTCTCGTATATAAATATCTTCAAGATAAATTCCACCGCTGCCCCAAAAAGACGAAAAAGTATAAAAATAAATCATATAGCCTATAGTTTTTTCATTTTCTTTTAACAAAAAAGCACGAGCAAATTTATTTTTTAGTAAAGAATGTTCCAGTTTTTCTTTCGTGCATTGAAGAAAATCTAACATATCTTCGTATTTTGCAAATTCTATGATCATTTCTTGTAAAATATCTAAATCTTCTTGTCTTAAATCAATAATTTTAAATTCTGACATTTTTAACCTTTTAAAAATAATTTCAAAATTTATCAAAAGAATTTAAAAATTACTCTTAATCAAAAGCAATTTATAAGTAAGATTAAGATAAAATACAAGTTTATTTTATAATTTTTTAAGGAAAAATCAAATGAAAAGAACTTATCAGCCACATGGCACTCCAAGAAAACGTACTCATGGTTTTCGTGTTCGTATGAAAACTAAAAATGGTCGCAAGGTGATCAATGCAAGACGCGCTAAAGGTAGAAAAAGACTTGCTGTGTGAAAAATTTTGATAAATTTAGCACAAACGAGGAATTTTCATCTGTATACAAAATAGGTAAAAAATGGCATTGCGAAGGTGTGATTATTTTTTATCTGAATAGTTATGAAAAAAAAATAGCAGTTGTTGCTAGTAAAAAAGTTGGAAAAGCAGTGGTTAGAAATCGTTCAAAACGAATTTTAAGGGCTTTGTTTGCTAAGTTTGAAAGATATCTTCAAGATGGCAAATATATTTTTGTAGCTAAAAATGAAATCACTGAACTTTCTTTTTCTAGGTTAGAAAAAAATCTAAAATGGGGATTGAAAAAACTAGAATGTTTCAAATGATATGCCTAAAAATACTCCGTTTTTATCAGAAATTCTTAAGCCCTTTAAAACCCGCTGCTTGTAGGTATTATCCTAGTTGTTCTGAGTATGCGCTTTGGCAGTTTCAAAAAAAGAATTTTTTTCTAGCTTTTTTTTCTACTTTTTTTAGAATTTTAAGATGCAACCCTTTTTTTAAAGGGGGTTTTGATTATCCTAGAGTTTCTAAAAATTTTTATCCTATAAATTTATGTTTTAAGCCTATATTTTTAGCAGAAAAACAACTTTGTTTTTTATATATACCTTATAAAAATAAAAGTTTTTATCTTATAAAAATCATCTTTAAAAGGACAAATCAGTGAATAATTCAAATAATATTTTTCAGCAAAAGCGTATACTTTTAGCTGTTGTGATTTCTTTTTTATTTTTTGTTATTTATGATTATTTTTTCATTCCAAAGCAACCTTTAAAAATAGAACAAAACATTACACAAAAAAATCAACAAAACACAAGCATAAATAACACTCCTAATATACAAAATACCACCACAAATACTCCAAGTGCGGCTTTAGTTTCGCAAGATAGTGTGATATCTAAGGTTCAAAGCAAGCATTTTGAAGCACAAATTGACTCTTTTGGTAGAATTTCTGCTTTTTATTTAAAAGATAGAAAATACCAAAATGAGAAAGGGGAATTTATAAATCTTATTAGCAAGGAAAATAGTCCTTATCCTTTAGAAATGCGTTTTAGTGATCCAAGTATTAACTCAGAGGCTTTTAAAATTCCTTATGTCGCTAACGCTAGCAATCTTTTTGTTGATGAAAATGGAAGTCAAGTTTTAAAACTCACTCAAAATCTTTCCGGATTGAAAATCGAAAAAGATATTACTTTTTATCCAAAAGGGAATTATGAGATAGAAGTTAAACTCAGCAAGAATGCAAATTATTTTATAAGTCCAGGATATCGTCCAAATATTGCCGTAGATAGTTATACGGTTCATGGTGCTTTAGTAATGGATAATAAAGAAACCATCGAAACTTATAAAGATGGAGATGTAGAAAAGGATGAAAGTGCTAATAATGTCGTAATGACTTCGGCTTTTGATAGATACTATGCAACTTTCTTTTATAATTTTGATAAACCTTTAAATGTGGCAATCAGCAAGGATGTTAATCAAAACCCTATAGTTTTTGCTTATAGTGATAATGAATTTAAAGCAGGGGGCTATATAGGCTCTAAAGAACATGTGATTTTAAGAAGTATAGATCCACGCCTTGAAGCAGTTGTTGAATATGGTTGGTTTACTTTTATTGCTAAGCCTATGTTTGAGTTTTTGAATTTCTTGCATCAGTATATAGGAAATTGGGGTTGGGCTATCGTTGTGATGACTTTAATTGTGCGTATTATTTTATTCCCGCTAACTTATAAGTCTATGATTTCTATGAATAAACTTAAAGATCTTGCTCCTAAAATGAAAGATATTAGAGAGCGTTATAAAGGCGATCCACAAAAAATGAATATGCACATGATGGAGCTTTATAAAAAACATGGTGCAAATCCTATGAGTGGTTGTTTGCCTATACTTTTACAAATTCCTATTTTCTTTGCTATTTATCGCGTTTTGCTTAATGCTATTGAGCTAAAAGCAGCTCCTTGGGCGTTTTGGATACATGATTTATCGGTAATGGATCCTTATTTCATTTTGCCTATTTTAATGGGTGCAACGATGTTTTTACAACAACTTATTACACCTATGACTATACAAGATCCTATGCAAGCTAAGATTATGAAATTTTTACCAGTGATTTTTACTTTTTTCTTTATCACTTTCCCAGCAGGACTTACGCTTTATTGGTTTGTAAATAACCTTTGTTCTTTGGTTCAACAATGGGTTATCAATAAAATATTTGCTAAAGAACATCACAAAAAAACAAGCGGAGCATGAAAAATGAAAATCGAAGCCATTGATCTTCAAAGTGCCTTAACAGAAGCTTCAAGAAGTTTAGAATGTTCTGTGATGGACTTAGAATATGAGATTATTCAGCATCCAAGAAAAGGTTTTTTTGGATTTGGAAGAAAAAAGGCAATTATAGAGGCTAAAGCAAAAAAAAGGATTTTGAAAAAAAATCCTAAAAAAGAATTTACAAGTTCAAAAAATCACAAACCAGAAACACATGAGCCAAAACAAGAAAACAAGATTGAAACAAAAAATGAAAAAAATAAAAGCCAAAAAGAAAAATATACAGTAAAAAGTGATGAAATTTTTGATAGTTTTCATCGAGAAAGCAAAGGAGTGCGTAATACTCAGGATATTTTAGATGAGATTCGCATTCAGCTTGTAAAACTTTTAGAAAGCTCCCAGTTTAAAATAGAGCTTAGTGAACTTAGAATGTATGATGAAGATTGCGTTTTGATTCGATTGGATGGGGAAGATGCTGCTTTGATGATAGGTAAAGAAGCACATCGTTACAAGGCTATTTCTTATCTTTTACATAATTGGATCAATTTAAAATATAATCTTTTAGTGCGCCTTGAGATCGCTCAATTTTTAGAAAATCAAATTCAAGGTATGCAGCTTTATTTACAAAACGTGATTGAAAAAATTAAAATTCATGGACGCGGACAAACCAAACCTTTAGATGGGGTTTTGATAAAAATCGCTTTAGAGCAGTTAAGAGCTGAATTTCCAGATAAGTATGTAGGAATTAAGCAAAATAATGATCAAAGATTTGTTGTAATAAACGACTTTTTCAAAAAAGATGAGTGATACTATAGCGGCTATTGCCACAGCTCATGGTGTGGGTTCGATTTCTATTGTAAGATTAAGCGGTGAAAGGGCTTTAGAATTTGCCTTAAAGCTTAGCCACAAAACCAAACTTACCCCACGCCATGCTACTTTTACAAAACTTTTTAATCAAAATAATGAAATTATCGATGAAGCTATAATGATATATTTTAAAGCCCCTTATAGTTTTACAGGGGAAGATATAGTAGAGTTTCAAACTCATGGAGGATTTAGTGTGAGTGAAGTTTTACTCGAAGAACTTGTGAGTTTAGGAGCAAGACTTGCTTTAGCAGGGGAATTTAGCAAAAGAGCGTGTTTAAATGGCAAAATGACTCCTTTAAAAGCTTTAAATATACAAGATCTCATACTTTCAAAATCTGCACTTGCAGCTAAAATTATAGCACGCAACATGCAAGGAAACTTAGGAAAACTTTTAGAAAAAATTCGCACAGATTTGGTTAAAACCTTGGCTTTTGTAGAAACTAGCATTGATTATGCTGATGATGATTTACCTTCTGATTTATTAGAACAAATTTCTACTATGTGTGAAGAAAATTCTAAAATTTTAAAAGAAATTTATACACTTTCTCAAAGCAAAAAAGGACTTATAGAAGGTTTTAAAATCGCTATTGTAGGTAAGCCAAATGTAGGCAAATCTTCGCTTTTAAATGCCTTGCTTTCTTATGAAAGAGCTATTGTTTCAGATATAGCAGGCACCACTCGTGATACTATAGAAGAGAGCTTTAAATTAGGAACGCATTTATTACGCATTATAGATACAGCAGGTATTAGGGAAAGTAAAGATGCTATAGAACAAATCGGCGTAGCTTTAAGTAAAAAAAGTTTAGAAGATGCAGATATTATTTTGGCAGTCTTTGATGCTTCAAGAGTGCAAGATAAAGAAGATGAGAAAATTTTTGACTTATTAGCAAATACTGATAAAAAAATCTTTTGGATTTTAAATAAAAGTGATTTAGAAAATGTTTTCAAAAATACTCAAAATAAAAATTTTATCAAGCTTAGTGCTCAAAAAGACATCACTTTATTAAAAGAAGAATTGCAAAATTATTTTAATTCTTTTGATAGCGAAGGTATTATGGTAAGTTCTTTAGATCTTATTAATGCTTGTAAAATTTCAAGTGAAGCGATTTTTAGAGCTAAAGGGCTTTTAGAGGAAAGTTCTTTAGAACTTTTTGCTTTTGAGCTTAATTTAGCGATTAATGAACTTGCAAGATTTACCAAAGATTTTCAAAGAGATGAAATTTTAGACGAAATGTTTGGTAATTTTTGTTTAGGAAAATGAAAGGATAAAAATGGACAAAGAAACCATAAAAGCACATAAAATCAGTGATGAAGAATATGCACAAATTTTAGAAATTTTAGGACGCGAGCCAAATTTATTAGAACTTGGGGTTATTTCTGCGATGTGGAGCGAGCATTGCTCTTATAAATCCAGTAAAAAATATCTTAATGGTTTTCCAACTAAAGCACCTTGGGTGATTCAAGGCCCAGGAGAAAACGCAGGGGTTATTGATATTGGGCAAGGTATGGCAGCAGTTTTTAAGGTAGAAAGTCACAATCATCCTAGCTTTATCGAGCCTTTTGCAGGTGCGGCTACGGGAGTAGGGGGAATTTTGCGTGATGTTTTTACTATGGGTGCAAGAGTGGTTGCAGGGCTAAATTCTTTAAAATTTGGCAATATTCATGATGAAAAATGCGGCAAACATCAAAAATACCTTGTTAAAGGTGTGGTAAATGGAATTTCTCATTATGGAAATTGTATGGGTGTGCCAACTATAGGTGGAGAATGTGCTTTTGATGAGTGTTTTAATGGAAATATCTTAGTTAATGCCTTTGCTTTAGGGGTTTGTAAAAGTGAAGATATCTTTTATGCTAAGGCTGAAGGTGTAGGAAATCCTGTGATTTATGTGGGTTCAAAAACAGGGCGTGATGGACTTGGTGGAGCGGTTATGGCAAGTGATAGCTTCAATGAAGAAAGCAAATCTTTGCGTCCTACAGTGCAAATTGGCGATCCTTTCAGTGAAAAACTTCTTATGGAAGCTTGTTTAGAGCTTTTTAAAACTGATTATATTGTGGGTATTCAAGATATGGGTGCTGCAGGGCTTACTTCAAGTTCTTTTGAAATGGCAGGAAGAAGTGGCAGTGGCATGAAACTTTACTTAGATAAAACTCCTATACGTGAAAGCGGTATGACTCCTTATGAGTTAATGCTTAGCGAGTCTCAAGAAAGAATGCTTATTTGTGCGAAAAAAGGCTATGAAGATAAGGTTATAGAAATTTTCAAAAAATGGGATTTAGATGCTGTGGTTATAGGTGAAGTTACCAATACAGGAAAAATGGAGCTTTTTTGGCATGATGAGCTTGTAGGGCTTATTCCTATCGAGCCTCTAAGTGAAAAAGCGCCGATTTTAAGTCGTCCTATAAGTGAGCCAAAATATTTAAGTGAAATTAAAGATTATAAATTTGAGCTAAAATTAAGCATTCAAGAGCTTTTTATACAAATGCTTCAAAATGAAAATATTAACAACAAAGCTTTTATTTATGATCAATTTGATTCAAGTGTGCAAACCAATACTATAAAAGCTGATGGAAGATTAGGTGCTAGTGCCATTCGTATCAAAGAAAATGGTGCAAGTGTGGCTATGGCTATAGAATGTAACTCACGCTTAAATTATGTAAATCCTAAAATAGGAGCAGCTTTAGCAGTAGCTTCAGCAGGAAGAAAAGTTGCTTGCACGGGGGCTAAGCCTTTGGCAATAAGTGATTGTTTAAATTATGGAAATCCGCAAAATCCTGAAGTGATGTGGCAATTTGCACAAGGTTGCGAAGGCATTAAAGAAGCTTGTAAAGAGTTAAATACCCCAGTAGTAAGCGGCAATGTTTCACTTTATAATGAAACTGAAGGCGTAAGTATTTATCCAAGTCCTACTATAGTAAGCGTAGGGGTTTTAGAAGATGCAAATAAAACCTTAAAAGCTAGTTTTGAAAAAGAAAATTTAAGTGTTTATCTTTTGGGTGAAAGTTTAGGGGAATTTGGTGGATCTATGGTAATGAAAATCCAAGATAAAAAAGTATCAGGAAGTCTTAAAGAGCTTGATTATAAAGCTGAAATTGCACTTTGGGATTTGCTTTATAAAGCCAATCAAAATTCTTTACTTGAGTGTGCCAATAGCGTAGGAATAGGGGGTATTGCTATGACTTTGGCAAAAATGTTTGCTATTTCTAGTGTGGGTGTAAATTTAACAAGTGGTTTTGATGATGAAAAAATGATTTTTGATGAGAGTGCAAGTCGTGCTATAGTAGGGCTTAGCAAAGAAAATGAAGAAGCTTTTTTAAATTTAGCCAAAGAATTTGGAGTAAAAGCTTATAAATTAGGTGTGAGTACAAGCCAAAAACATTTTAAACTTGATAACATTGAGTTAAGCAAGGCTGAACTTGACAAGCTTTATTTTGAAAGTTTTAAAGAGCAAATCCAATGACTTTAGTTTTAATTATACTCGTTATTTTGGTGTTTTACTGGTATTATAAAACTTGGGGAAAACAGGATTTTTTAAACTCAGCTACAAGAGGAGCCAAAGGCTTTGCTAAGGGTTTTGCTCGTGGGGTTATGGAAGAAAGAATGGATGAGTTTAAAAGGCGTATGAATTACTATGTTATCGCACTTTTGGCAAAAATTGCAAAAAGTGATGGTAGGGTAAGTGAAAATGAAGCTGAAATGATCAAAGATCTTTTAGATGCAAATGCCAAAGATGAAAAAGAAAGAGCTTTTTTAAAAGCAAGTTTTAATGAACATAAAGAAAATTTAAGTGATGCTTTTTATGTGGCAAAAGATTTTTTAAAAGAAGTGCCTTTGCCTAAAAATGAGCGTTTTAATGTCTTGCGTGTGCTTGTTTTTATGGCTTTAATCGATGCAGATTTTAATGCTAAAAAGCGTGAAATTTTAGAGCAAATCGCTAAAGCCTTTGATATAGCAAAAAGCGAATTAGACGCTTTTATAGCAAGTCTTTCAAATTTAAAAAGTTCTAAAAAAGAATTAAGTCTTGATGAAGCTTTTACTATTTTAGAACTTCCAAATAATGCAGATTTAAATGCGGTAAAAAAACAATACCGCAATTTAGCAAAAAAATATCATCCTGATATTTTAAATGCAAACAATGTTAGTGAAGAAAAGCTTAAAATCGGTGTAGAGAAATTTCAAAAAATCAACGAAGCTTACGAAAAAGTTAAAAAACATTTAGAAAGGTAAAAATGAGAGCATTACTTAGTGTGAGTGATAAAGAAGGCATAGTAGAATTTGGCAAAGAGCTTGAAAATTTAGACTTTGAGATTCTTTCAACAGGCGGGACTTTTAAGCTTTTAAAAGAAAATGGAATAAAAGTTATAGAAGTGAGTGATTTTACAAAGAGTCCTGAGCTTTTTGAAGGGCGTGTGAAGACTTTGCATCCTAAGATTCACGGTGGGATTTTGCATAAAAGAAGCGATGAAAATCATATCAAACAAGCAAAAGAAAATGAAATTTTAGGCATTGATCTAGTTTGTGTAAATTTATATCCTTTTAAAAAAACCACTATCATGAGTGATGATTTTGATGAAATTATAGAAAATATCGACATAGGTGGGCCTGCGATGATAAGAAGTGCAGCAAAGAACTATAAAGATGTGATGGTGCTTTGCGATCCGCTTGATTATGAAAAAGTGATTGAGACTTTAAAAAAAGGTCAAAATGATGAGAATTTTCGTTTAAATTTGATGATAAAAGCTTATGAGCATACGGCAAATTATGATGCTTATATTGCAAATTATATGAATGAACGCTTTAACGGAGGTTTTGGAGCGAGTAAATTTATAGTAGGGCAAAAAGTATTTGATACAAAATATGGAGAAAATCCACATCAAAAAGGGGCTTTATATGAGTTTGATGCCTTTTTTAGTGCAAATTTTAAAGCTCTTAAAGGCGAAGCAAGTTTTAATAATCTAACCGATATTAATGCAGCTTTAAACTTAGCTAGTAGCTTTGATAAAGCTCCAGCTATTGCTATAGTAAAACATGGAAATCCTTGCGGTTTTGCTATAAAAGAAAATTTAGTACAAAGCTATATACATGCTTTAAAATGCGATAGTGTTAGTGCTTATGGAGGAGTGGTTGCAATCAATGGGACTCTTGATGAGGCTTTAGCAAATAAAATCAATGAAATTTATGTAGAAGTAATCATCGCAGCCAATGTAGATGAAAAAGCTTTAGCCGTGTTTGAAGGTAAAAAACGCATTAAAATTTTCACTCAAGAAAGCCCGTTTTTAATCCGCGGTTTTGATAAATATGATTTTAAACATATTGATGGGGGTTTTGTATATCAAAACAGTGATGAAGTGGGCGAAGATGAGCTTAAAAATGCAAAGCTTATGAGTCAAAGAGAGGCAAGCAAGGAAGAATTAAAAGATCTTGAAATCGCTATGAAAATAGCAGCGTTTACCAAATCAAACAATGTTGTTTATGTAAAAAATGGCGCTATGGTGGCTATAGGTATGGGTATGACAAGTAGAATCGATGCAGCAAAGGCAGCAATCGCTAAAGCTAAAGAAATGGGACTTGATTTGCAAGGTTGCGTTTTAGCAAGTGAAGCCTTTTTTCCTTTTAGAGATAGCATAGATGAAGCAAGTAAAGTAGGGGTTAAAGCTATAGTAGAACCAGGCGGAAGTATAAGAGATGATGAAGTGGTAAAGGCGGCTGATGAGTATGGTATGGCGCTTTATTTTACAGGAGTAAGACATTTCTTACATTAAGTTTAATGGAATGTTATGTTTTTTACACATAATTCAATAAAAATTAAATAAATTATGTGTAAAATATTTCCGAAAAATTTTATTTTTAGGAAACTATGATGTTTAAAACTATAGGATTTAAGGTTTCTGCTGCAATTTTTGTGGTGTTGCTTATAAGTTTCATTGTAATGCAAGTGATTTTAAATTTGGATTTTAAAAATACTGCCAATAAAATGAGCAGGGCAAATTTAAATACCGTAAGTACTTCTGTTTTTCAAACAATGAGAATGGCTATGAATTTAGGAGATCCTGGAAAAATTAAAGAAGCCATTGAAGATGTAAAAAGTATAGAGGGTATTAGTGATATTAAAATTTATCCTTCAAAAGATACTATAGATCTTTTTGAGATGAAAGCCCCTCAAATTTCAAATGATAAGCGTATTATAGAACAATTTTCAAATCCTAAAATTCAAGCTTTAGAAGAAAATATAAATGGTGTTGTGTATTTAAGATTGATACGCCCTTTGATTGCAGATGAAAGTTGTGTTACTTGTCATGAAATGCTAATGCAGGAAGTGTGATTGGGGTTATGGATATATCACATTCTTTAGAAGGTGTTTAAAAAGATATAAGCAAAACCGGTCAATCTTATATTATAATATTTACTATTGCTTTGATTTTTACCCTTTGTGGTGGTTCTTTTAATGCTTAAAGTTGTTGTTGGAAAGCCCGTTTTAGAGCTTTTAAATCATGCTAAAGAATTAGCTCAAGGAAGCGGCAATTTTAAAAGCTCGTATTTCAGTTAAAGGTCAAGATGAAATTGCTTTAGCTTGTGGATATATCAATCAATTTATCGAAAAAACTCACAAGGCAGTTAGCAGTGCAAGTCATAATTTAAAAAATGTAGAAAAACAAAGCAATCTTTTAAATTCAAATGCTATTTTTTAAGTGATATCAGTTCACAAAGTCATAAGCAAATAGATCAAAGTTTTAAACTTGGTGCAAATGTTGGTAATGAACTTAGAGAACTTGCTAGTTTGTCAAATAAGGCAAATAGTGCCAATGAAAAATCCTTTTTATTATTAGAGCAAATGCTTAAATCTTTGTTTAATGTTGCTAATAAAGTATCAATAGTATCCCAAAATGAAAATGAATTGGCTAAAAAAGTTGAAAACATGGTCAATCAAGCAGGTAGTATACAAAAAGCAACTCGAATGATGGATAAGATCGCAGATAAAACAAAATTACCATCCCTAAATGCTGGCATAGAAGTAGCTAGAGCTGGTGCATTTGGACTAGGTTTTTCTGTAATTGCTGAGGATGATAGGCAGTTGGCTCAGAACAGTGAAGAATTTTTGGGAAATGTAGCTCAAATTACAAAAGAGCTTTTGCAAAGTATTAATGAGGTTAACGCAGAATTAAAGAAAAATACTCAAAGTATACAAGCTTTAAATGATGACACCGCTTTATTGGTTGATGATGCTAATGAGGTTAAATTATGTAACGAAGATGCTAGGGCTTTGGTAACTCAATGTACTGAAAAAATAAAAATTTCCCAAGAGAATATATAAAATTTACTTTCTCGTATGCAAGAAAATGTTGAAGTAAGTGAAAAGAATGAAGAAATTTCTAAAATTCTACTTCAAGTTGCAGATGAGTTAAAAATAGTGTGTCATAATCTCGAAAGCGAACTTAACCAATTTTAAATTTAAAGGAATAAAATGAAAAAAACGCTTCAAATTGCTTTAGCTGCAACTTTTTTTGCAGGTTGTGCTAGTACTTCTGTTACTTCATCTACTTCTAAAGGTAATAATGAACTTGTACAAGATCAGCTTTTCAAAATAGAAAAAATTATAGTTAATGGTAAAACTTTTGATCCAAAAAACGCAGAGGAAAGTCCAAATATTAGTTTTGAAAATAATAAATTTTATGGTTATTCAGGGTGTAATCGTTTTTTTGGTTCTTACCAAACTAAGGCGGATACTTTGCAAATCGAAGGTGATCGCGTAGCTTCAACTCAAATGCTTTGTCATCCAATGGATGTAATGGATTTTGAAAATTCTTTCCTTTCAAATTTCAAAGGAATTTTTAAAATTTCAAATGAAAATGGAAAACTTGTTTTAAGTAATGATGAAATGAAGATCTTTTTTAAATAATACCCTAAAGCCTCGAAATATCGAGGTAATCTTCTTAAATTTGACAAAAGTCTAAAAAATGATACAATTATAATTTTATTATCAAAAAAGGTAGTTAAATGATAAAATCAATTCCTGAATGGAGTGAGCAAGAATACCTCATGCTTTCTTTACCCCATGAAAAAAGCGATTGGAATCCCTACTTAGAGGAAATTTTGCAAAGTTATAAAGAATTTGTAAAAGTGGTAAGTGAATTTCAAAAAGTTTTACTTATAGCTCCTAAACAGAGTGATTTTGAAAATTTTAAAGATATAAAAAATGTAGAGTATTTTAAATGTGATACCAATGATACTTGGATACGCGATTTTGGAGCTATAGATATAGTAGAAAATGGTCGTTTAAAAGCTCTTGATTTTACTTTTAACGCTTGGGGAAATAAATTTCAAAGTGAGCTTGATAATGCTGTAAATTCTAAGCTTTTTAAAGAAAAATTTAAAGAGGAGCTTAAAAAGGTTGATTTTATTTTAGAAGGAGGAAGTATTGACTTTAATGGAGAGGGTGTGATGCTTACAAGCTCTCATTGTCTTTTAAATGAAAATAGAAATTCTCATCTAAACAAAACCCAAATTGATATAAAATTAAAAGAAATTTTTGGTTTAAAACAAATTATTTGGCTAGAAAATGGTTTCATAAAAGGTGATGATACGGATCATCATATCGATACCTTAGCAAGATTTATAGATAAAAATACCATAGCACATTGTATTTGTGAAGATGAAGAGGATGAGCATTATTTGCCTTTGCAAAAAATGAAAGAAGAGCTTAAAAAAACAGGCTTTGATTTAGTAGAACTTCCTATACCTAAGCCTTTATACTATGAAGGAAGAAGATTGGGCGCAACTTATGCGAATTTTGTTTTTATAAATAATGCTTTAATTGTGCCTTTTTATAAGGATAAAAATGATGAAATCATAGCTAAAAGACTTTCTAAAGCTTTACCTAGTCATAAAATTATAGGAGTAGATGCAAGAGTGTTTTTACGACAAAACGGTTCTTTGCATTGTTCTTGTCAAAATCGTTTCAAAGGTTTAAGATGAGTTTGCAAAAAAAAGCAACTCTTGTAGCAAGTTTATGTGCCATTGTTTTAGCCTTGGTTAAATTTATAGTAGGCTTAACAAGTGGTTCTGTTGCAGTACTTTCAAGTGCGATTGATTCTTTAATGGATTTTGCTATTTCTGCTTTTAATTTTTTGGCTCTTAAAAAAAGCTCACAAAAGGCGAATGAAAATTATAATTTTGGTTTTTCTAAAATTGAAGCTTTAATGGGTTTGTTAGAAGGTGTTTTTATAGTTGGCGTGGGGATTTTTATTTTTTATGAGAGTATTTTAAAGATTTATTATAAAGAAGAAATTAAAGATTTAAATTCAAGCATCTATGTGATGATTTTTGCTTTAATTATGACTTTTTTTCTTGTACTTTTTTTAAATTATGTAGCTAAAAAAACCAAAAGTTTGATTATAGAAAGTGATGCTTTGCATTACAAAACAGATTGCTTAACCAATGCTTGTACTTTAGGGGCTTTGGTTTTGATTTATTTTACAAATTTACATATTATTGATGCTATTTTTGGGATAGTGATCAGTCTTTATACGGCATTTTCTGCTTTTAAAATCATTAAAAAAGCTTTAGCTTTTTTAATGGATGAGGCTTTACCTAAGGAACAAGTGGATAAAATTTGTACTTTGATTTCTAATAATCCTGAAATAATTTCCTATCATGAATTAAAGACGCGTAAAACTCCAAGTTGTAATTATTTAAGCGTGCATTTGGTTTTTTGCCCTATAATTTCGCTTTTAAATGCGCATAAAATTTCAGATGAAATAGAAGAAGGTGTGCGTAAGATGTTTGAAAATGAAAAATGGGATATACAAATTCATTTAGATCCTTATGATGATGCAGAACAAGAAAGGCAAAGACAATGAAAATCGCTTTAATACAACAAAAATTTCATTTAAATAAAGAACAAACTATAAAAAAAACTTGCGAATTTATAGAAGAAGCCTCTAAACAAGGAGCTGAGCTTGTTTGCTTAGGAGAACTTCATCAAAGTGAGTATTTTTGTCAAAGTGAAAATGTGGATTTTTTTGACTATGCTAATGATTATGAAAAAGATGTGAAATTTTGGGCAAATATAGCTAGAAAAAATCAAATAGTGCTTATTGCTTCATTGTTTGAAAAACGAAGTGCCGGACTTTATCATAATACTGCAGTGGTTTTTGAAAAAGATGGTTCTATAGCAGGCAAATATCGCAAAATGCACATACCCGATGATCCTTGTTTTTATGAAAAATTTTATTTTACTCCTGGAGATTTGGGTTTTGAACCTATAAATACAAGTTTAGGTAAGCTTGGAGTGCTTATTTGTTGGGATCAGTGGTATCCTGAAGCAGCAAGAATTATGGCTTTAAAAGGAGCTGAGATTCTTATTTATCCCACGGCAATTGGTTGGTTTAATAAGGATAAAGATGAAGAAAAACAAAGACAGCTCAATGCTTGGCTTGGCGTACAAAAAGGACATGCTATAGCTAATGGTTTATATGTAGTAGCTATCAATAGGGTAGGTTTTGAAAAAGATGTAAGCGGGGTAGAAGAGGGCATTAGATTTTGGGGAAATTCTTTTGTTTTTGGCCCTCAAGGTGAAGAACTTTGTCTTTTAGATTCTCAAAACGAATGTGTAAAAATCATAGAAATAGATAAAAAAAGAAGTGAAAATGTGCGTCGTTGGTGGCCTTTTTTGCGAGATAGACGCATAGAATATTTTGCAGATTTAACTAAAAGATTTATTGATTAAATCAATAAATCTTATTTGTTTTGTATATTTTCAAGATAGCTTTTTATTTGCTCTTTTTCTTGTTCGTTTAAATTTATAAAACTTATTTCTTTAAGTCTTGATAAAAGCAAATTATCTTCTAAAATTTCATTTTTTCCTATTTCTAAAGAAGTGATGACGCTAGAACTTATGAGAAGTCTTTGGGTTGCATCTTTTCTTAAGCCCCATATATTATGTATGGCAATATTATTATCTGTAATTTGTCCTGCATAAAGCATAATATGTCCAGGTAAATAAAGTAAACTAAGATAAGCTTTCCCAAAGCGGTTTAAAAAATCTTTTTTTTGAGAATTGCTAAGAGTGCTTATATCAAAATGATTAAAAGAATTTTTTTGTGCAGCTGAATTTCTTGGTAGATAAAGTCCAAAAGCTGAAAAGATATCACGAGTTAGTAAAGAACAATCTCTTTCAAAATTATAACCGCCCCAGCCATAAGGCAAATTTAAAACTTGTGAAAGTTGATTTTTTAAATTTTTATCATTGAATTGTAAAGGAAATTTAGATACATCTTTTTTAGAAATTTTATATTTTTTAGAACCTATTTTTCCATAAAAATAGTTTTTATCTTCTTTGTAGTAAGGATAGATAGCACCAATTCTACTTTCAAAGAAAAATTTACCATCCTCGCTATAGATAGCAAATTTTTCTTTTAGTGGTGTGATAAAGTTGAGATTTTCATAGATTTTCGCTCTATCGTTTGAGAAAAATTCCAAATTTTTACTTTCAACAAATCCAAATCCAGCTTCACCTAAAACAAAAGCATAACGCTTATCTTTACTAAAATGTGAAATTAAGACAGGGGCTCCAGTATTTAAAATGCCATCGCTTGCATAGTCAAAAGGAATTCCTTCATTTTCAAAAAAAGGATTTTTTAAGATAGCTCTTTGGGTTGGAAGATTTTTAATGATTGTATTTTGGATAATCAAAGCTTTTTGATTAAGTTTGCCAAATTCTTGGATATTTGCGTTATTTATAGCATTTTTAAACCATGAAAGCGGAATAATTTGTTTATTGAAAAAATAATAAGTATTTTTTGAATTTAAATATAAAGGAAAGGACCAAAAAATATTTTGTCCTTTGTAGTTTTTAAATGAATCATGCCAAGGGTTAAAGAAATATTTTTTATATCGTTTTGCATCAAAATTAATATTGTAAGTAAATTGTGGTAAAATGCTTACATTTTGTTCGTATTCAAGTTTTGCATAATGTTGATTTTCATTTTTTTGTTCTAAATTTTCATGATGAAGCGAAGTTAAATTTTTTGTTGAACAAGCTGTTAAAAATAGCACTATAAAAGTAAAATATAAACAAGATTTCATAATCAACCTTTTAGAAAAAATAGTTATAATTAAAGCTAAGGAAATATAATGCTTGATAAACTAGAAAAAATTTTAGCTTATGATAATGTTTTTTTAAGTGGTGGCGCTGGAGTTGGTAAAAGCTTTTTGACAAATGAGCTTATCAAATCTTATAGAAAACAAAAAAAATTAGCCATAGCTCTTGGTTCTAGTGCTCTATCGGCGTTTAATATAGGCGGTGTTACTTTACACAGCTTTTTTTGTTTAGGGTATTGTGATGATATGATGAAATTAAGCGCATTGGATCGCAATCAAAAACAAAAAGAAAAATTAACAAAACTTAAAGAGCTTTTAAAAACGATTGAGCTTATTATTATCGATGAAATTTCCATGGTTAGCGCAAATGTTTTTGAAATGATAGGCTTTAGACTTAAAAATTCTCAATTTAATGGAAAAATTTTAGTTGTTGGAGATTTTTTTCAACTGCCTCCAGTAATTAAAGAAAAAAAAGAAACTTTATTTAACCATTCTTATTATGCTTTTTCTTCATTTTTTTGGCAAGATTTAAATTTTAAGAATATTAAACTTTCTCAACCTAAAAGAACGCAAAATATGGAATTTTATAACCATTTATCTTTGATTAGACAAGGTTTTTTAGATGAAAAAATTTTAAGCTTTTTTGAATCTTTGCGAATTGATTATAAAGAATTAGAAAATTTAGAAGATGATTATACTTTACTTTGTGGTATCAATAAAAAAGTAAACAATATCAATCAAGAAAAATTAAGCAAACTTGAGACCCCGCTTGTATGCTTTAAGGCTCAGGTTAAAAAAGAAGATAAGAGAATAAAAGATGAAGAGCTTGATTCTTGGATTAGAAGCTTAAATATATTGGAAGAATTAAATATTAAAATAGGCGCTCGTATTATTTTTTGCGTAAATAATTGGGATAAGAATTATTATAATGGAGAGCAAGGTATTATAGAAGATATTCTTTATGAAGAGGAGAAAATTTATATTAGCATTATTAAAAATAATGGGATGAAAATTTTACTTGAACCTTATACTTTTTTCATGGAAGAACTTGAGCAATCAGGTAAAGATTTTGTTGTTAATATTCTCGCAAGTGTTACACAATTTCCTATTAAATTAGCTTATGCTATTACTATACACAAATCACAAGGTATGAGTATTGAAAAATTAGTGTGTGATATTGATCATATTTTTGAAAATGGACAGCTTTATGTCGCTCTTTCTCGCGCTACAAACCCAAATACTTTAAAAATTTATTCTACAAAAAAGATAAATTTTGGATTTTATTTTGCTAATATTTTAAAAATAGATTCTAATGTGATTGAATTTTATAAAAAACATAATTTTTTAGATCTCGAAATACAAGAACAAATCATTTAAAGGCATTAAATGAAAAAAATATTTTTAAGTGTTTTTTTGGTTTTGAGTTTAAATGCTCAAAATCTTGAAATAGATAAAATAAGAACAGATTTGTATTCTAAAAGTGGGACAAATGTTCTTAAAAAAGTCGAAATTTCTTTGGAATTTGATGGGAATAATTTAAAAGAAAATGAAAATAAGTTAATTGATGCTGTAAATACAGTAATTTCAGGGTTTTTTTACGAAGATATTTTTACAGAAATTGGAAAAAATAATTTCAAAAAAACTTTAGAAAAATTTTTAGATAAGAAGTATAAGATTGAATTAGATGATATATATATCATATCTTTAAGCGGAGTGGAAAAATTTGATTTAGAGGAGTTTAAACGCTTTTTAGAAAGTACTGAGGCTAAAGAGAAGGGTATGGGTAGCGAGGTAAAAAAAGCACTTGAAAACTTAGAAGTTCCTAAAACTCAAGTTCCTAGTGTTGAAAAGATCCCAACTCCTAGTGTTCCAAATTTAGAAGTCAAGCAAGTTGAACAGCTTTTCAAAGATCCAGATGAAGAAAATAAAAATGACAATGGAGAAATCAATATAGATAATTTAAATACACCTAAAATGACTCCAGATATAGAAGAAAAAATTAAAAGAGATTTAATCGCCAATCCTCCACAAATATTCAAAGAAAATAACGCAAGCAAGCCTTATCATTTGCCACAAACAGGCTATGATATAAAGCTTGATGAAAATTCAACGCAAAATTAGCGAACTATATCATAATTTTGCGGAATTTTTGCCTTGAAAATATCGGAGTTGATTTTTGGATTTTTAATTTGATTGTTTAGATTGATTATAACATCATTTTCAAATTCATCTTTATAGGATATGCTTTGAATTTGCTCTTGATTAAGCTTAATTGTATAGTTTATATTATCATATTTTGCTGCAAGTTTATCCTTATCTATAAGACTTGCTTTTTTGAAAATTTCATTAAGATTTGGAATGTTATCAAGATGAGAGAAAATGACTTGTTCTAGATCGTGCTCTACTATGGTTACTTGATTTTTGTTGATATAAATCTCTTTTTTACTAGGAGTATCATAACTCCAATATGCTTGATCTTTGCTCAGTATAAAATGCCCAGAATAAGAAAGTGTAGAGTTTTTGGATTTCACTATTTGGGTAAAATTGCTTGAAAAGGTATTAAAATTAAGATCAAGGGCAAAAAGTTGTCCTATAAAAATAAAAAATATCAAGAATGTTTTTTTCATTTATTTTCCTTAAAAAAATATATTTTTTATGTCATTCTAGCTAATTTTAATTAAATAATCGTTATAATGATAGTTTGAAAAATTTATAAAGGTTTAAAAATGTTTTTAAATACTTTAAAAGCCGTGTTTGGCACAAAAAATGATCGTGAAGTTAAGAAATATTTCAAGCGTGTAGCACAAATCAATGCTTTAGAAGGCAACTATCAAAATTTAAGCGATGATGAATTAAAAGCCGAATTTGCAAAATTTAAAGAGCAAATTTTAAGCGGAGAAAAAAACGAAAATGATGTTTTAAATGATGTTTTTGCTATAGTCAGAGAGACAGGTAAGAGAACTTTAAATATGCGTCATTTTGATGTGCAGTTAATCGGTGGTATGGTTTTGCACGATGGAAAAATCGCAGAAATGAAAACAGGAGAAGGTAAAACTCTTGTAGCAACCTTACCTGTTGTTTTAAATGCCATGAGTGGCAAAGGCGTACATGTCGTTACAGTAAATGATTATCTAGCCAAAAGAGATGCTGAGCAAATGAGTGCGATTTATAATTTTTTAGGTTTTAGTGTTGGCGTGGTGCTTTCTTCTCAAAATAGTGATATAGAACACAAGCAAGCTTATGATTGTGATATTACTTATGGAACCAATAATGAGTTTGGTTTTGATTATTTGCGTGATAATATGAAATTTTCAAAAGCTGAAAAAGTTCAAAGAGAGCATAATTTTGTTATCGTAGATGAAGTAGATAGTATTTTAATTGATGAGGCAAGAACTCCGCTTATCATCAGTGGTCCTACAAATCGTACTTTAGATGGTTATATTAAAGCCAATGAAGTAGCTAAACAAATGCAAAAAGGTGAAGCAGTTTTACCCCCTGCAAAACCTGAGGGTGATTTTGTAGTAGATGAGAAAAATCGTAATATTTTAATTACAGAAGCAGGTATTGCTAAGGCTGAAAAACTTTTTGGCGTAGAAAATTTATACAGTCTTGATAATGCTATCTTAGCTCATCAGCTTGATCAAGCCTTAAAAGCACATAATCTTTTTGAAAAAGATGTGCATTATGTTTTAAGAAATAATGAAGTTATCATCGTTGACGAATTTACAGGGCGTTTAAGCGAAGGACGTCGTTTTAGCGAAGGATTGCATCAAGCTTTAGAAGCTAAAGAAAATGTAAAAATTCAAGAAGAAAGCCAAACTCTAGCAGATATTACTTTTCAAAATTATTTTAGAATGTACAATAAACTTGCAGGTATGACAGGAACTGCACAAACAGAAGCGACTGAATTTTCTCAAATTTATAGTTTAGATGTTATTTCTATACCGACAAATATTCCTATTAAAAGACAAGATAAAGATGATCTTATCTATAAAACTCAAAATGAAAAATTCAAAGCTGTAATTGAAGAGATTAAAAAAGCCAATGCTAAAGGTCAGCCTGTACTTGTAGGAACCGCAAGTATAGAGCGCAGTGAAGTTTTTCACAATATGCTTGTAAAAGAGAAAATCCCTCATCATGTTTTAAATGCTAAAAATCACGAGCAAGAAGCTTTGATTATCCAAGATGCAGGTAAAAAAGGTGCTGTAACTATCGCTACAAATATGGCAGGTCGTGGTGTGGATATAAAAATCGATGATGAGATTAGGGCTTTGGGTGGGCTTTATATCATCGGTACAGAAAGACATGAAAGCCGCCGTATTGATAATCAACTTCGTGGTCGTGCAGGAAGGCAGGGTGATCCTGGAATAAGTCGTTTTTATCTAAGTTTAGAAGATAATCTTTTAAGAATTTTTGGTGGGGATCGTATTAAAAGTATTATGGATCGCTTGGGCATAGAAGAGGGCGAAAGCATAGAATCAAGAATCGTTACAAGAGCGGTTGAAAATGCGCAAAAAAAAGTTGAAAGCTTGCATTTTGAAAGCAGAAAGCATTTGTTAGAATACGATGATGTAGCAAATGAACAAAGAAAAACTATTTATCGTTATCGTAATGAGCTTTTAGATGAAAACTATGATATTAGAGCTAAAATTTCTCAAAATATCGCTGAATATAGCGCAAATGTAATGAATGATTATATGCTTGACGAAAGCGGTTCTAATGTAAATTTTGAAAATTTGAAAGCAAAAATTTTGTATGAATGTTCAACTCAGATTAGTGAAAAAGATTTTGAGAATTTAAGCGTCATTGAAATGCAAGACAAGCTAAGTCAAATTCTTGAAAATTCTTATAATGAAAAGATGTTAAGACTTGAGATTAAAGAATTGCGTAATATAGAGCGTATTTTATATTTGCAAGTTTTGGATAATGCTTGGAGAGAGCATTTGTATCAAATGGATATTTTAAAAACAGGAATAGGACTTCGTGGATACAATCAAAAAGATCCTCTTGTGGAATATAAGAAAGAAAGTTATAATCTTTTCTTGGAGTTGGTCAATCGTATTAAATTTGATAGTATTAAACTACTTTTTAGCGTGCAATTTAATCAAGAAGAGGCGCAAAATTTAGAAAATAAAGCCAATGAAGAAAATGAAAAGCTACTTCAAAGCTCAGTAGAAATGGGCGCAAGCGAAGATAATCTTGGCGAAGCTGAATTTAAAAAAGTTCCACGCAATACTCCTTGTCCTTGCGGAAGTGGAAAAAAATTTAAAGAATGCCATGGAAAAAGTGGTCCTAAGCAAGGAATTTTAGCTTGAATAAAAGCGTTTTAAAATATTTACTTTTTAAGTATTTAAGATTTGATAAAGAGCAACCCTTTATCAATCTTTCTATGCTTTTGGCCTTTTTAGGAGTTTGTGTAGGACTTTGCGTTTTGCTTGTAGCTATGGCAATTATGAATGGTTTTGATAAAGAATTTGAAAAACGCTTTTTTGTGATGAATTATCCTATTACTATTTTGCCTAAATTCTATGCTCCTGTAAATGATGAATTTATAGATGAGTTAAGAAAAACATTTCCAAATTTGTTATTTAGCCCTTATTTAAGCACTCAAGTTGTTGTAAAGGGAGATAATCGTTTTGAAGGTGGTGTGCTTTTTGGCGTTAATTTTAATGATGAAAAAAAAATAAACGAAGTGGTTGCTAAAGCTTTAAAGGATGAGAATTTAAGTGGTTTTGATATACTTGTAGGATCAGCACTTACTGATGAATTTGGTTTGCATAAAAATGACAAACTTTCACTTATTTTTTCAAATCTTAATCCTAGTGGATTTTCTTTAGTACCGCAAACTAAACGTTTTGATGTTAAAGCGCGTTTTACTTCAGGGCTTGCATTTTATGATAAAGCTTATATGTACACAGATGTTGATGCATTGAAAAAAGTACTTGGAATACCTAAAAATCCAAATTATGATGGAATTCATGTATATAGCAATAATGCTTTTAAGGATGTTGAAAAAATTAAATCTTATTTAAAAGATGATTATGCTGTGGTGGGTTGGTGGGAGCAAAATAAAAATTTTTTTTCAGCCTTAGAACTTGAAAAAAGAGCGCTTTTTATAGTGTTGATGCTTATTATTTTGGTTGCAAGTTTAAATATAGTAAGTTCTTTATTGATGATAGTAATGAATCGTCGCAGTGAAATAGCACTTTTACTTGCTCTAGGTGCAAGCAAAAATGAGGTAAAAAAGAGTTTTTTTGCCTTAGGTATGCTTATTGGTGGTGGTGGTATGATAGTGGGTGTGGTACTTGCATTTTTTGCTTTATGGCTTTTGGGAAATTTTGATATTGTAACTTTACCTGTTGATGTTTATGGAACCAGTAAATTACCACTTGATTTGTCTTTAATGGATTTTTCTTTAACCATTGTGGGTGCTTTAATAATCATAGCTTTATCATCTTTTTATCCTGCAAAAAAAGCAACTCAAATTAATATTTTAGATACTTTAAGAAATGAATAAATTGTAATTTTGGAGATTTTTATTGTCTTTGTTTACTCAAAAAAATAAGAATTTTAAACCTTTAAAACCTCTATCAAAGTCAAAAATAATCACTAATTTAATTCTTTTGATTTTATTTTTAATATTGTTTTGTTATTGTAGTTTTAGTATAAGTGCTTATCATTTTGATTTTAGCGCAATTGCAACCTATAAAGAAAAATTTCTTCAAGGTTTTTTAAATACTTTAATAATCAGTTTTTTTTCTTTATTGTTGAGTATAATTTTGGGTGGAGTTTTTTGTGCTTTTTCTTTAAGTTCGATTGTTTTTTTAAGATTTTTATCTACATTTTACATAGAGCTTGTCAGAGGAACCCCTTTACTAGTGCAGGTATTATTGATATATTATATCATTGCAAATAATTTAGGACTTGATAATCGATATGTGGCTGGAGTTATTATTTTATCATGTTTTTCTGCTGCTTACTTAGCTGAAATATTTAGAGCTGGAATTTTAAGTATTTCTATATCTCAGCTTGAGAGCGCTAGGGCTTTAGGGTTAAAAGAGATGCAGGTTTTTGCGTATGTAATTTTTCCCCAAGCTTTAAAAAATATTTTAGCACCGCTGAGTGGACAATTTGCAAATTTAATTAAAGATAGTTCCTTATTAAGCGTTATTGCTGTAAATGAATTAACCCAAAGTGCGCAAGAGATAAATTCTTATACTTTTGCTACTCTTGAAGCTTATGTAATTTTGGCTATTACATATCTTGTTTTGACTTTACCTATAAGTATATTTTCTCGTTATTTGGAGAGAAAATGCCAAAAATGATTTAAAAAAGCTTGACAAATAGAGCTAATTTTGGCATAATCACATTTTTATTTCAGAAAATGTCTCGTTAGCTCAGCCGGTAGAGCATCTCCCTTTTAAGGAGGGGGCCGTTGGTTCGAATCCAACACGGGACACCATTATAAAGGTCGCTTAGCTCAGTTGGTAGAGCGCCACCCTTACAAGGTGGATGTCATAAGTTCGAGTCTTATAGTGACCACCATTTTATAAAATCATAAATAGGTTTTATAATCTCTACTTCTTTACTTTGGATGCAGCGGTAGTTCAGCTGGTTAGAATGCCGCCCTGTCACGGCGGAGGTCGCGGGTTCGAGCCCCGTCCGCTGCGCCATATTGTCTCGTTAGCTCAGCCGGTAGAGCATCTCCCTTTTAAGGAGGGGGCCGTTGGTTCGAATCCAACACGGGACACCATTTTTATTGTTAGGGTTATGACCCTTTCGTCTAGTGGCCCAGGACAACACTCTCTCTGTGTGGAAACAGAGGTTCAAATCCTCTAGGGGTCGCCAATCATAGGTCGCTTAGCTCAGTTGGTAGAGCGCCACCCTTACAAGGTGGATGTCATAAGTTCGAGTCTTATAGTGACCACCATTTTATAAAATCATAAATAGGTTTTATAATCTCTACTTCTTTACTTTGGATGCAGCGGTAGTTCAGCTGGTTAGAATGCCGCCCTGTCACGGCGGAGGTCGCGGGTTCGAGCCCCGTCCGCTGCGCCATCTTGCTTGGTAACAATTTTATAAGTATAATTTACAAAATAATAAAAAATAGAGCTAAGGAAAAAAAATGCTTATTATTGGACATAAATTATTAAAAAATTTAGATTTTTCTTTTATTGAAAGTGTTGAAGAAGTTAAAGATAATAAAGTTTATTGTATTGTTTATAATGAAAAATTGATTTCTTATTTAAGTCAAAATGATTTTGAATTTGCTATTTTAGTTCAAAATAAAGATGAGATATTTTTAGCCAATGCTTTAGGAGCTAAGTTTTTGCTTTGTAATGATAAAAAACTTGCAAAATTTGCTAGTAAGGTTGCAGAATTTTATGTTTTTGATAGTAGGGTTTTAATGATTGTTGATAAATTAGAGAATTTTAAAAAATTTTATAAATTAAAAATCGATGGAATTATTTTAAAAGATAATATAGATAATTTTCCTAAAAACTGATAAATTCTTTTGTAAAATAAGCGCTAATTGACGAGGTTTAAATAATGCAAAAAAAATCTTTTTTGAAAATTTACGGATTAATTCCTTTTTTACTTATAGCATTCATCAATGCTTTCGTGGATTTGGGACATAAAATTATTATTCAAAATACTATTTATAAGGCCTATGAAGGAAGTGAGCAGTTATTTTTAAATGCTATAGTTAATGCTTTGATTTTACTTCCTTTTATTCTTATGCTTTCTCCTTCGGGTTTTTTAGCGGATAAATATCCAAAAAATATTGTAATGAAAATTTCAGCAATTTTCAATGTTATACTCACTTTAATAATTTGCATTTGTTACTATAGCGGTGCTTTTTGGATGGCTTTTATTTTTACTTTTATAATGGGAGCACAAGCAGCGATTTATTCACCAAGTAAATACGGTTTTATTAAAGAACTCGTGGGAAAAGACTTTCTTGCTATGGGTAATGGTGTAATTAATGCGGTAAGCATTGTGGCAATCTTAGCGGGAATGGCTTTATTTTCTTTAAGCTTTGAAAGTCTTTATAGTTCTATGTATAATCAAACAGATGAAATTTTAAAAGAAGTAGCGCCTTTAGGAATTGTGCTAATTTTATTTTCTTGTATCGAAGTATTTTTTGCGTGGCGTTTACCTAAGCTCAAACAAACAAATAAAGATTTAGTTTTTAATAAAAAAGACTATATTCGTGGAAAACTTCTAATAAATAATCTTAAGCTTGTTTTTAAAAATAAAACTATTTGGCTTTGCATAATTGGAATTTCATTTTTTTGGGCTATATCTCAACTTTATCTTGTCAGCTTTCCTGTCTTTGCTAAAAATGAACTTTTCATAGAAAATACTTTTTATGTGCAAATTTCACTCGCTTTTTCTGGTATAGGAGTGATTTTAGGCTCTTTAGTAGCTGGTAAATTTTCAAAAAATTATATAGAACTTGGATTTATTCCACTTGGTGCATTGGGTATGTTTTTAATGGCTTTTTTAATGCCTTATTTTATAAGTTTATTAAGTTATAGTTTTTTATTTTTCTTTTTTGGATTTTGCGGAGCCCTTTTTATCATTCCTTTAAATACTTTAATCCAATTTCATGCTAAAGAAAATGAATTAGGACAAATTCTTGCAGGAAATAATTTTTTTCAAAATATTGCCATGTTGGGATTTTTGCTCTTGGCAACTTTATTTGTAAAATTTGAAATCAATGTGATTTATTTGTTTTATTTTATTGCTTTGGTAACCTTTATAGGAAGTTTTTACATACTTTTAAAACTCCCCTTTTCTTTAGTGCGTATACTTTTAAGCATAGCTTTTTTACAACGATACCGTTTACTTGTGGAAGGTTTTGAAAATATACCAGAAAAAGGTGGAGCTTTACTTTTGGGTAATCATATTTCTTTTATTGATTGGGCTGTTGTACAAATGGCAATTCCAAGAAAAATTTATTTTGTTATGGAAAGAAGTATTTATTCTAAATGGTATATTAAAATTTTTCTTGATAAATTTGGTATTATTCCTGTATCAAGTACAGGAAGTAAGACGAGTTTAGAACTGATAGCAAAGCATATTAAAGAAGGTAATTTAGTTTGCTTATTTCCTGAAGGTACACTTTCGCGACATGGGCAATTAAATGAATTTAAAGCAGGATTTGAATTAGCTTGTGAATGTTTAAGTGAAGATGATGGAAAAATTATTCCTTTTTATATAAGAGGGCTTTGGGGTAGCGCTTTTTCAAGAAGTGATGAAGAATTTTCAGCAAGAAACCGCACTTTAAATAAAAGAAAAATTGCTATAGCTTTTGGTAAAGCTATGCCTTTGCATTCTAAAAAAGATGAAGTTAAAGCTAAAGTTTTTGAACTTTCTTTTATGGCTTGGAAATCACAATGCGAAGCTATGCATACTATAGCAAGAGCTTGGATAGATACAGCTAAAAAAAATCTAAATCAAATAGCTATTATCGATACACTAGCTGGAGATATTTCTTATAGAAAAATGTTGACTCTTAGTTTATTTCTTAATTTTTTTATTAAAAGAAAATCCAAAGAATTAAACATTAACCCTCAGCGTGGAAGTTACGCTCCTAAAGAGGAAGCTATAGGAATTTTACTACCTGCTTCTTTTGCAAGTTCTTTAACCAATCTATCTGTTTTAATCGCAGAAAAAATTGCAGTAAATCTTAATTTCACTGCTGGAGAAAAAGCTCTAAAAGCAGCTATAAAAAATGCGCAAATTTCACAAATTTATACTTCTAAAACTTTTTTAGAAAAATTAGCAAATAAAGGTATAAACCTAAATTTCGATACAAATATACATTTAATTTATTTTGAAGATATTGTAGAAGATTTTAAAATGCAAAAAACTAAAATTTTTAGCATGATGCTAGCAGTTAGTATTATACCTAGTTTTATACTCAAAAGCATCTTCACTCCTTCAAAAAACAATCTTGCCATCGCAGTTATTTTATTTAGTAGTGGAAGTGAAGGTTCTCCAAAAGGTGTTATGCTCAATAACCGTAATATTTTAAGCAATATAGCACAAATTTCTGATGTGCTTTGCACAAGAAATAATGATGTCATTCTCTCATCTTTACCACCTTTTCATGCTTTTGGACTTACCGTAACTACATTTTTGCCTTTGCTTGAAGGTATTAAAAGCATCACTTTTTCAGATCCAACCGATGCCTTAGGGGTTGCCAAAGCTGTTGCTAAAAATAATGTCACTATTATGTGTGGAACTTCAACCTTTTTAGGAATTTATGCAAGAAATAAAAAGCTTGATGCTTTAATGTTTGAAAGTTTAAGAATAGTTGTATCGGGCGCTGAAAAACTAAAAAATGAAGTAAGAACTACTTTTGAAATGAAGTTTAAAAAAAGCATTTTTGAAGGTTACGGGGCTACGGAAACCACGCCTGTGGCGAGTGTAAATTTGCCAAATCATTTTGATGTGGATTATTGGCTTATACATCGTGCCAATAAAGAAGGAAGCGTAGGAATGCCTCTACCTGGAACTGCGGTACGTATTGTTAATCCAAATAATTATGAAAATTTAAAAGCAAATGAAGATGGACTCATACTTATAGGCGGTCATCAAGTTATGGTAGGCTATCTTAATGACAAAGAAAAAACCGATGAAGTGGTTAAAGAAATTGATGGCATAAGATGGTACAACACGGGAGATAAGGGACATTTGGATGAAGATGGTTTTTTATATATTGTCGATCGTTATTCTCGCTTTGCAAAAATTGGCGGAGAGATGATTTCTTTGGGTGCAATAGAAGAAGAAATTGCCAAATTTATAGACACTGAAGTGGTTAAATTTTGTGCCACATCTTTAGAAGATGAGAAAAAAGGGGAACAAATTGTTTTACTCATAGAATGCAATAATGAAATTTTTGAAGGAGTATGTGAGGCTATAAAAAATTCTAATATACCTACACTTTTTAAACCTAGATATTATTTTCAAATAGAAAAAATTCCCCTCCTAGGTTCAGGAAAAGTTGATCTTAAAAAAGTTAAAGAATTAGCTAAAAATTTAGCCATATAATTTGAGCTTATAACAAAGTCCAAATTAAAATTGGCATAGAAACAAAAGCAAAAAGAACTCCAAAGGCTACAGCACTTACGGCTAAATTACTATCTAGTTTAGCTTTCATTACCATAGCTCCTGCTAAAGTCATAGTAGGAGCTGCACTTTCTATAATAGCAACGATGGTAGAATCTTTTAATTCCAAATTAAATAATTTTAAACAAAATACAAAAAATAAAGGAGCTAAAATCATTTTAGCAAAGATGACAACTATTGTAGGTTTGTAAGAGGTTTTAATCGCCATAAAGCCAAGTCCTAAACCTATAGCAAAAAGTGCAACAGGGGTTGCAGAGGCACCAAATAAACGAATAGGAGAGAAAATAAATTCAGGTAAAGTAATCAATTTACACAAAAAACCAAAAAGCAAAGCTAAAAAAGGTGGAAAACTAAGAATTTTTTTAACATTAGCAAGCAAACTGACTTTTTCTCCATTTCCCAAAGAAAGTATAAAAGGTCCAAAAAGTGATATAGGTAAAGTTGTGGCTAAAGCATCGTAAAATATAACTTCAGCGCTAAATTGTGGGTCATTAAATATACCAGCAACAATAGGCATACCCACAAATATAGTATTTCCAAAACAAGAAAGCAAAAACATACTGACTAAAGTTACTTTAGAAAAATGAAAAACTTTTCCAATAAGAATAGCAAAAAAAGCTGCTAGTATACAGCTAAACAATCCAATAAAAATAAAAATAATCAATGAAAAATCAAAATTTAAATGATATGCTTTATCGAAAATCAAACAAGGTAAAGCAAAAATAATAGCAAAATCTAAAAAAGTCCTAGCTTGTTTTTGCTTTAAAACGCCAATTCTTTTGGCAAAATATCCGCCTGCAAGTAAAATAAAAATTGTAAATAATGGTATAAAAACAAACATTGAATAATCCTTTTTAAGGGATGGTTTTTGAAAACGGATAGAATTATATTCTTTATACTTAAAAAAAATCTTAATATTTTTTAAGTTTTTTAAAAAAACCAATATTTTTTATTTTTTGTAACTTTAAGAAATTGTAAGTTGAAATTTGATTTTGAATAGTTAGTATTTTAAGTTGAATGATTATAATTTTAAATAATGGTGCGGTTAGCGAGATTTGAACTCGCACACGCGGAGCGCACCACCCCCTCAAGATGGCGTGTCTACCAATTCCACCATAACCGCATAGAAAAAAGCCCAAAAAGGGCTTTGATAAGTTTTATTGTAAAACTATAAAAGGATTTGCGTAAAGTGCTATTAGCGCGATAACAAGAGCATAGATAACTTGTGCTTCAATCATCGCTAAAGCGATAAACATAGTTGTCATTAATTTTGGCCCAAGACCAGGGTTTCTAGCTGTTCCTGCAATTGTTGCCGCTGCAGTATTACCCATACCGATAGCACCACCAAGTGCTGCAACACCAAGACCTAAGCCTGCTGCAAGAACTGAAAATGCTTTAATCCATACATTAATAGCTTCTTGCTCTACTGGAGCATTAGTTTCAGCTGCAAAAGCTACTGCTGTACATGCTAATAATAAAAAAAGAACTTTTTTCATTATCTTAACCTTTCTATAAAAAAATTTTTTTCAATTTTTAAATCAGTTCGGCTTGCGTATCCCTACTTAAGACTTAAAAATAAATTCGAATTATAACCAAAAGTATCTTTATTTTTATTGAAATTTACAAAAATTCACATTTTTGATTTAAATTTGATTGTTTTCAATAAAGCTTAAAAGTTTTTTTGCTTTAATAATATTTTAAAATAATTTTTAAGTTAAGGTTGCAACATTGAGTTCTAAATTTTCAAAAATAGGTTTCATTTTAGCGGTAGCAGGTTCAGCGGTGGGCTTGGGTAATGCTTGGAAATTTCCAACACTAGTAGGTCAAAGTGGTGGATCTGCTTTTATCTTGCTTTATATAATTCTTACTTTAGGTGTAGGTTTTGTGATATTTTTAGCTGAGCTTAGCATAGGAAAAATTAGTGAAAAAGATCCGGTTAATGCCTATGAAAAGTTAGCACCTTCAAATAAAAAAGCTTGGTCTTATGTTGGTTTTGCTATGGTGGGGGCGATTTTAATAGTTTCTTTTTATACCTTGGTGATTGGCTGGATAGTTAAATATGTGTTTTTAAGTATCACTGGAAATTTGCCTATGGATCTAGAAGTAAGTAAAGCACAGTTTGGATTTTTTATAAGTGAGGATTTTTTAAGTCAGTTTATTTGTTTTACTTTGGTTTTTTTATGTGTTTTTTATATTGTTTCTAAAGGTGTTAAGAATGGGATTGAAAAGTTAAATGTTTGGATGATGCCTTCATTGTTTATTTTACTTATTTTGATGCTTGTTTATGCTATTAGCAAAGATGGTTTTATAATGGCGGTTAAATTTCTTTTTGTACCTGATTTTTCCAAAATCAACACTTCAAACGTTCTTGAAGCCTTAGGACTTGCTTTTTTTAGTCTTTCTTTGGGCGTTGGAACGATTATTACTTATTCTGCTAGTCTGCCTGATAAAACTAATTTTATTACCAGTACTTTAAATATTATTTTTATCAATCTTTTAGTTGGTTTATTAATGGGTTTGGTTGTTTTTACTTTTATCTTTGAATTTGGTTACAATCCTAATCAGCAAGGACCAGGACTTGTTTTTATTTCCTTAGCTACTTTATTTGAAAAAATTGGAGTGATTGGTTGTATTTTTGGAGCAGCGTTTTTTATTTCTTTAATCTTTGCTGGTATTACTTCAGCTGTTTCAATGATAGAGCCTTTCACTTTTTACCTTATTAATACTTTTGGTATGAGCCGTAAAAAAGCTTTGATTTTAATAGGAATTGTTGTTTATATTTTAGGAATGTTGTGTATTTTATCTTCTTTAAAAAGTACTCAGTTTGGATTTTTTGGAATGAGTTTTTTTGATTTGCTTGATAGTGTTTCAAGCAAGGTTATTATGCCTTTAGGTGGAATTTTGGCAGCTATTTTTGTGGGATTTGTGATGAAAAAAGAAGCTTTAAAAATTTTATTTAAACCTTATATGAGGGGTATATTTTTTGAACTTTGGTATGTGTTTTTGAGATTTATTTCCCCTTTGGCTGTTGTTATAGTTATGATAGCCGCTTTTTTAAAGTGAGTTTGAAAAATAATGAGAACATATTTTTCAAAAATCGGTTTTGTATTGGCTGTTGCTGGTGGAGCCGTTGGTTTAGGTAATGCTTGGAAATTTCCAACTTTAAGCGCAGAAAATGGTGGTTTTGTTTTTGTGCTTTTATATTTGTTTTTTACTTTAACTATAGGATTTAGTATTTTTTTGGCTGAAGTGGCTATGGGACGTTTAAGTAAAAGTGATCTTGCAAATGCTTATTCAAATCTTGCCATAAAATATGGCAATAGATGGCGATATGGCGGCGTTTTTATGTTAGGTGGTATTTTTATCCTCTCTTTTTATCTAGTTATCATGGGATGGGTTTTAAAATATACTGTAGTGAGTCTTTATTATCTTCCTAAAACTTTAGATGAAGCAGCAAGTAATTTTCAGAATGTAATTACTACAAATTTGACAAGTTCTGTTTTTTTCTTCACTTTATCTTTTTTTCTTACTTTATTGATAGTATCTAAAGGTTTAATCAAAGGGATTGAAAAATTAAACGTTGTTATAATGCCTAGCTTATTTTTAATGCTTGTTTTTATGTTGTTTTATTGCATGGGATTTAAGCAAGGTTTTGCAAATGCTTTTTCTTATTTATTTTATCCCGATTTTTCACATTTTAAATTCAGCTCTATTGCCGAAGCTTTAGGGCTTGCATTTTTTACCTTATGCTTGGGAATAGGTTGTATAGTTACATATTCATCGGCCTTGGATAAAAAAACAAATTTTATAAAAAGTTCAGTGTATATTGTTTTGATTAATTTATTGATTTCTTTTATTATGGGACTTATTGTTTTTACTTTTATCTTTGAATTTGGAGCCGATCCGCATACTCAAGGAGCAGGAATTGTTTTTGTATCCTTGATGAGTTTGTTTAATCAACTTGGAGCTTTAGGCTATATTTTTGCATTTTGTTTTTTCTTAGCACTTTTTTTTGCTGGTATTACTTCAGCTATTTCAATGATAGAGCCTTTAACTTTTTATATGATTAATAACTATCAAATTTCTCGTGTTAAAGCTCTATTTTTAATAGGTTTATTTGTTTTTGTTTTTGGAATTTGTTGTATCTTGTCATTAAATTTAAATTTTTTTTCTATGTTTAGTTTTTTTGGCAAAGATTTTTTTACTTTATTAGATAAATTAACTTCAAATTTTTTACTTCCACTTGGTGCTATAGTATGCTCTATATTTGTAGGTTTTTTTATGAATAAAAAACAAATTTATAAAATTTTTTCTAAATTTATAAGTCGAAAAATTTTCTTAATTTGGTTGTTTTTTATTCGTTTTATATCGCCTATAGCAATAATTTTGGTAATGTGTTATCAAATTTTTGTATAATAATGAAAAAATATTTTTTTAAGGAAAAATAATGGCTAAAAAATTCATCGATGTAATGGATACAAGCTTTAGGGACGGTTTTCAGTCTGTTTATGGAGCTAGGGTTTTAATGGATGATTTTTTTCCTGCAGTAGAAGCAGCAAAAGAAGCGGGTATTACTCATTTTGAATTTGGTGGTGGTGCTAGATTTCAAAGCTTGTATTTTTATCTTAATGAAGATGCTTTTACCATGATGGATAGATTTAGGGCTATTGTAGGAAAAGATGCTAATCTTCAAACTTTAGCAAGAGGAGTCAATACCGTTACTTTAGATACTGGAAATAGTGAACTTATTGATTTGCATGCAAAACTTTTTGCAAAACACGGTACTACAACGATAAGAAATTTTGATGCCCTTAATGATGTAAATAATTTAAAATTTAGTGGTGAATGTATAGTAAAACATGGGTTAAAGCATGAAATTACTATTACTTTAATGGATTTACCGTCAAATTGCAAAGGTGCTCATGATGTGCCTTTTTATGAAAAAATTTTAAAAGAAATTTTAACAGCAGAAATTCCTTTTCATAGTATTTGTTTCAAAGATGCAAGTGGAACTTCTAATCCAAATAAAATTTATAAAACCATTAAAATGGCTAGAAAAATTTTACCTCAAGATACACATATTAGACTTCATACGCATGAAACCGCAGGGGTGAGTATAGCTTGCTATCTTGCAGCGCTTGAAGCAGGGGTTGATGGTATTGATTTGGCTGCAGCTCCTGTAAGTGGTGGAACTTCTCAGCCTGATATTTTAACCATGATGCATGCTTTAAAAGGCAAAGATTATGATTTAGGTGGACTTGAAGAAGAAAAAATTTTAAGATACGAAGAAGTTTTAAAAGATTGTTTAAAAGAGTATTTTTTACCACCTGAAGCTACTATGGTAAATCCACTTATTCCTTTTTCTCCTATGCCAGGAGGAGCTTTAACAGCAAATACACAAATGATGAGGGATAATAATATTTTAGATAAATTTCCACAGGTCATTCATGCTATGAGAGAAGTTGTGGAAAAAGGTGGATTTGGTACTTCGGTTACTCCAGTTTCTCAATTTTATTTTCAACAAGCATTTAATAATGTTATGTTTGGGCCTTGGAAAAAAATCGCAGAAGGTTATGGAAAAATGGTGCTTGGTTATTTTGGAAAAACTCCAGTTACACCCGATGCAAACATTGTTGAACTTGCTTCAAAACAACTTAATTTAGAACCCACTACAGAGCTTGCTATTAATATAGCCGATAAAGATGAGAGTAAAAGCATAGCTTATACTAAAACCTTGCTTGAAAAAGAGGGTATAGAAACGAGTGAAGAAAATATATTTATTGCAGCAGCTTGTAAAGAAAAAGGTATAGCATTTTTAAAAGGAGAGGCAAAGGTAAATATACGCAAATTAGCTAGCATGCCAAAGCCTATGAGTGTAGATGAAAACAAATTTACTGTAGCTGTAAATGGTAATAAATATCATGTGGAAGTGAGTTATGGTTTTGATAAAGATGTTAATGTTAAGAGTGTAAAAAAAGTAGAAGAAAATAAAAATATTATTTCTTCAAATTCAACAAGTTCTGTCGATGCTGAAAATGAAATTTTAGCAGGTATTTCAGGTAATGTCTTTAAAATTTATGTTAACGAAGGCGAGGAAGTAAAATCAGGTCAAGCTATCATGGTTTTAGAAGCAATGAAGATGGAGATTGAGGTTAATGCCCCAAAAGATGGAATTATTTTAGAGCTTTGTATTAAAATAGGTGATACTGTTAATGAAGGCGAAGTATTAGCTATTTACAAGAATTAAAGTGAGGGAAAAATGAAAAAATTTGATAAGTTAGGTTTGGATAATATAAAGGAAATTTTTCATAATTTAAGTTATGATGAATTAAATGCTCATGAAAAAGCAAATAATGAAGGTTTAAGCACGGATAATGATACTTTTTGTGTAGATACAGGGATTTTTACAGGTAGGAGTCCTAAAGATAAATATTTTGTAAAACAAGATCCATCTAGTAAATATATAGCTTGGGGAAAGGTAAATCAGCCTATTACAAAAGAATTATTTGATAAACTTTTAACTAAAGCAAAGCAAGAATTAAGCGGAAAGAAAATTTATGTTCAAGATGTTTTTTGCGGTGCTTCTTTGCAAAGTCGCAAAGCAGTAAGATTTGTTACTGAAATTGCATGGCAAGCGCATTTTGTTAAAAATATGTTTATTCGCCCAAGTCAAGAGGAACTTGAGAATTTTAAAGCAGATTTTATTGTTTATAATGCTTGCAAATGCATCAATGAAGATTACAAACAAGATGGTTTAAATTCAGAGGTTTTTGTGATCTTTAATGTTGAAGAAAATATAGCGGTTATTGGTGGAACTTGGTATGGTGGAGAAATGAAAAAAGGTATTTTTTCTATGATGAATTATTGGTTGCCACTAGAAAATAAACTTTCTATGCATTGTAGTGCAAATGTCGGAGAAAAAGACGATGTGGCACTTTTCTTTGGACTTAGCGGTACAGGAAAAACTACGCTTTCAACCGATCCAAAAAGAAGACTCATAGGTGATGATGAGCATGGCTGGGATGATGAAGGTGTGTTTAATTTTGAGGGCGGTTGCTATGCAAAAACAATCAATCTTGATCCTGAATATGAGCCTGAAATTTATGGAGCCATTAAAAGAAATGCACTTTTAGAAAATGTAGTTTTAAGAGCTGATAAGAGTGTTGATTATGCTGATGCCTCAAAAACAGAAAACACGAGAGTTTCTTATCCTATAGAGCATATTGAAAATCATGAGCCTAGTCTAAAAGCAGGGCATCCAAAAAATATTATATTTTTAAGTGCAGATGCTTTTGGAATTTTACCCCCGGTAAGCAAACTAAGCAAAGAGCAGGCTATGTATTATTTTTTAAGTGGCTATACAGCAAAAGTAGCTGGAACTGAGCGCGGTATAACAGAGCCTCAAGCAACTTTTTCAGCTTGTTTTGGAGAACCTTTTATGCCTTTACATCCAACGGTTTATGCGAGATTGCTTGGTGAAAAGATTGAAAAACATGAAGTTAATGTTTATCTTGTTAATACGGGTTGGAGTGGCGGAAGCTACGGTGTGGGTAAAAGAATGAGCATTAAGGCTACTAGGGCTTGCATTAATGCTATTCTAGATGGAAGTATTACAAAATGCGAATTTGAAAATTTTGAAGTGTTTGATTTAGCTATTCCAAAAGCTTTAGAAGGTGTAGAAAGTGTACTTTTAAATCCTATAAATACTTGGTTAGATAAAAATGCTTATATTGCAACAAGAGATAAATTAGCACATATGTTTATACAAAATTTTAAACGTTATGAAGATGTCAAAGAAGGCATTGAATTTAGCAAATTTGGACCAAAAATTTAAGGCATTTAAATGAAAAATGAAATGTGGTCAGGACGTTTTAGTGATGCAAGTGATGAGCTTTTAAAAGAATTTAATGCAAGTTTAAATGTAGATAAAACTTTGTTCAATGAAGATATACAAGGTTCTATAGCACACGCTACAATGCTTGAAAGTTGTGGTATTTTAAAAAAAGAAGAATTAGATGCTATTATAAAAGGTTTAGAGCAGGTTAGAAGTGAAATAGAGCAAGGTAAATTTATTTTTGATATTAAAGATGAAGATATTCATATGGCCGTAGAAAAGCGTTTAAGCGAGATTATAGGTAGTGAAATTGGTGGAAGACTTCATACTGCAAGAAGTAGAAATGATCAAGTGGCTACTGATTTTAAACTTTTTGTCAAAAAATCTCATATTGAACTTATAAAGCTTTTAAAAGAATTGATTCAAACCATGCTCGAACATGCTAAAGTGCATAAAAAAACTATTATGCCAAGTTTTACACATTTACAGCACGCTCAGCCTGTGAGTTTTTCTTTTTATATTTTAGCTTATGCTTTTATGTTAATGCGAGATATTAAGCGTTTGCAAAATAGCCTAGAACTCGCAGACTTTTCGCCACTTGGATCTTGTGCATGTGCAGGAACAAGCTATAGAACCAATCGTGAGTTGAGTGCTGAAATTTTAGGATTTAAAGATATTATGCTAAATGCTATGGATGGAGTGAGTGATAGGGATTTTGCTCTTGATTTGCTTTATGATATAGCAGTTATTTTTACACACACATCAAGACTTTGCGAAGAAATGATCTTATTTTCAAGTTCGGAGTTTTCTTTTATAACTATAAGTGATAGCTTTTCAACAGGAAGTTCTATTATGCCTCAGAAAAAAAATCCTGATGTTTGTGAGCTTATACGTGGAAAAACAGGGCGTGTTTATGGAAATTTGATTTCTCTTTTAACTATAATGAAAGCTTTACCTTTAGCCTATAATAAAGATATGCAAGAAGATAAAGAAGGGATTTTTGATAGTGTAAAAACCGCTAAAGATAGCTTAATCATCTTAAATGCAATGCTAAAAGAAATACAAATTAATAAAGAAAATATGCTTAATGCTTGTAAAAAAGGTCATTTATTGGCTACCGATTTGGCAGATTATTTGGTGCGTGAAAAAAATATTCCTTTTAGAAAAGCACATTTTATAGTGGGAAATGTTGTTGCACAAGCTGAAGCACAAGGTATTGATATAAGTGAAATTAAAGATCTTTCAAAAATAGATCCTGTATTTGATGAAAAAGCTATGGAACTTTTAAATTTTGAATTTTCTTTAAATTCTAAGCAAAGTGAAGGCTCAAGTTCTATTGCAAGCGTAGAAAAGCAAATTCAAATTTTGGAAGGTTTTATTCAAAATTTATAAATATTGTTTAGGCTATTTTGCCTAAACATTGAATCTAAAGTGCATTACATCGCCGTCTAAAACGATATAGTCTTTTCCTTCAAGGCGTAGCTTTCCTGCTTCTTTGGCGCCATTTTCGCCTTTGTATTGGATATAGTCTTCATAGGAAATAACTTCAGCTTTTATAAAGCCTTTTTCAAAGTCATTATGAATCACGCTTGCTGCTTTTGGTGCTTTCCAGCCTTTTTTGATTGTCCAAGAACGCACTTCAACTACACCAGCGGTAAAATAACTGATCAGTCCAAGCTTAGCAAAAGCAGTGCGTATGATTTGATCAAGACCGCTTTCGTTAACTCCTAGAGAGCTTAAAAATTCATGACTTTCTTCATCGCTTAATCCTACTAATTCTTCTTCGATTTTTGCACAAAGCTTGATAACTTCATGATCATTTTTTTTAGCATATTCTTTTAAAGCTTTTACATAATCATTATCTTCACTAATACCATTTTCATCAACATTTGCACCATAAATCACCTCTTTAGCAGAAAGCAGTCTTAATTCCTTGATTAGGGCTTGATAAATTTCACTTTCCTTTTCAGGATAAGAACTTGCAGCTAAGCCTTTGTTTAAATGATCAAGTAAGGAATTTGCAAGTTCGAGACTTTCTTTGGCGCCCTTTTGATTGGCTTTGGCTTCTTTGGTGAGTTTTTCTATTTTTTTACTCAGTTGCTCAATATCTGCTAAAATAAGCTCTGTATTGATAATTTCTACATCACGTAAAGGATCAACTCCACCTTCAACATGGGTAATATTTTCTTCATCAAAACAACGTACTATATGCAAAATAACCTCAGTTTCACGTATATTTGAAAGAAATTTATTTCCCAAGCCTTCGCCTTTACTTGCGCCTTTAACAAGTCCAGCGATATCTACAAATTCTATTAAAGAATGCATAATTCTTTCAGGTTTTACTATTTTAGCAAGTTCATTAAGTCTTAAATCAGGAACTTCAACCATGGCTTTATTAGGCTCTATGGTGCAGAAAGGATAGTTTGCACTTTGGGCATTTTGTGCTTTAGTTAAAGCATTAAAAGTTGTTGATTTGCCAACATTTGGAAGTCCTACTATACCTACGCTTAAACTCATTTAGCTTTCCTTAAAATTTGAATTAAATAATTAACACACATTCTAACTCCAGCTCCACCTGCGCCAAAACTAGAATATCCCCAAGATTTTTCTGTATAAGCAGGTCCTGCTATGTCAAGATGTAGCCATTTATCTTTATATTCTTTACGAATAAATTTATCTAAAAATAACCCTGCGGTAATTGCACCTCCGTAGCGACTAGAGGCAGTATTACTAACATCGGCAATATTTGATTTTATAAGTTCTCTTAAGTAAGGGTTGAAATGTAAGATTGTGGTATATTCTCCGCTTTTTTTAGAGCTTAGATAAAAATCATTTTGCAATTCCTCATTATTTCCCATAATAGCACTTGTAAATTCTCCAAGTCCTACAACACAAGCTCCAGTAAGAGTTGCCATATCGATAAGTAAATCAGGTTTTAAATCCTGTGCAAAAGAAAGACAATCAGCTAAAACCAAGCGTCCTTCTGCATCTGTATTTCTTACCTCTATGCTTACACCTTCACGACTGATTAACACATCATCAGGCTTATAAGCATTGCCGCCTATCATATTTTCAGTTGCGCCCAAAATGCAATGCACTTCTAAATCTAAAGCAAGTTCAGCTACGGCTTTTATGATTCCCATTACTGCTGCTGCACCGCTTTTATCAGCTTTCATTGTAAGCATAAAATCAGCTGGTTTTAAGCTTAATCCACCGCTATCGTAAGTTAAGCCTTTTCCAACAAATACAACACGTTTTTTTGCATTTTTGGCTTTATAGCTTAGATGAATGAGGCGTGGTGGGTGTATCGAGGCGCGATTTACCGCTAAAAAGGCATTCATTTTTTCTTTGGCTAAGAATTTTTCATCATAAATTTTACAAATAATGTTTTTATTTTCTTTAGCTAAATTTTGCGCATCTTCTGCCATTTTTAAAGGGGTGTAAATTTCAGGAATTTCATTGACTATATTTTTAGTAAAATTTGTAGCATTAGCTAAAATTTCTCCACGCTCTAAACCTATCTTAGCTTCATCTTTATTAAATTTCTTACCATTTAATTCTTCGCTTGAAATAATAAATTTTTCCAAAGTACTTGTTTTTTTCTCGCTTTTATATTTGTCAAATTTATAAGCTCCAAAAAGTACGCCTTCAACTAAAGATGCAAAACTTCTAACTACACAATCTCCTATTATGCTAGGAAGTTTTACGCTTTTAATATTAAGTTTCTCAAGAGTTTTATATGCTGTGCAAAGACTTAATCTTATATCATCATAAGCAAGACTTTTAAGCTCTAAATAAAGCTTTTTATTGTTTAAGTCTAATAATGCACCTTCGCCTTTGTAATTATTAAGTTTAAAAAAATCTTTTTCTTTGTTAAAAATTTTTAAATTTTTATCCTGTATAAAAACAAGTTCAAAGTCTGCTTTTATAGCATCTAGTTTTTTATCGTTTAATTCAAATTTCATGATTTTTTCCTTTTATCTTTAAGTATAGCTTTTTCCATTTGTTTAAAACCAAATAATAAAAGGGATAAAAAAGCTATAATAATAATGGCTGCATAATACCAATGTTCTTCAGCCCAAGTCACCATCTTCCAAATTTGTTCTCCAAAATACCAAGCTAGAAGTATAGTGATTGATGCCCAAACCCAAGCACTAAAAAGATTGATAATAGCAAATTTTTTTGCACTATAACGCGTGATTCCTATACTCATAGGTATAATGGTTCTAAAGCCATACATATAGCGTTGTATAAAAATAATAGGCCAACCAAAACGTTGTAAAAGTAGGTGTGCTACTGCAAATTTACGCCTTTGAGTTTTTAATTTTTTTTGTATGTAGCGTTTATTATATCTTCCTATATAGAAATAAATTTGATCACCTACAAAACCACCAAGTCCTGCTATAAATATAACAAAACCTAAATTTACATGTCCTTGATGAGCAAAAATACCTGCTAAAATTAAAGCTAACTCTCCTTCTAAAATGCACCATAAAAAAATAATAATATAAGCTAGATCTTTGTATTGGTAAAGTAAATTTTTTAAAAATTCTTCCATTTGTACCTTTCTATAGTTTTAAATTTCTAAAACACTATAAACTGAAGTAAGTTTTTCAAGTTTATTTGCTCCATTTAAATCTTTAAGATTCATTAAAAAACAAGCTTCAACACATTTAGCTCCAGCTTTTTGAATGAGTTCATATGAAGCTATAGCTGTTCCGCCAGTTGCTATTAAATCATCTACAAGTAAAACTCTTGCATTTTGAATATTTTTAAATGCATCTTTATGAAGTTCTACTTTATCGCTGCCATATTCAAGATCGTATTCGCAGCTAAAGGTTTCAAAAGGGAGTTTTCCAGGTTTTCTAATAGGTGCAAAAGGAAGATTAAGTTTTGCACAAATCATAGATGCAAAGATAAATCCTCTGCTTTCTGTTCCTGCTATGAAGTCTAGATTGTAATCTTTGTAGCGTTCTTTTAAATGTCTAAGTAGAAAATTTAAAGCTTCTTTGTTATTTAGTAGAGTGGTGATATCTCTAAAAATAATTCCTTTTTTTGGAAAATCAGGAATAATCCTAATGCTATCAAGCAGATATTTTTTTTCTTCTTGTGTTAGTTTTATCATAATAATGCCTCGATTTTTGCTTCTAATTCTTTAATTCTTTGTCTTAGTTTGTCATTTTCCAAGCGATATTGAGAATTTCTGGTTCTTAAAGATGTAAGGTCTGCTTTGATTTTATTAAGTTCTTCTGTGAGTATATCTATATTTCCAAGACTTCTTTGAAGTTGAATTTGTAGTTTTCTAATGACAATCTCAGTATCATCAAGATTGTTTTTGATAAAATCTTTTGATGTTTTTTCTTTATTAAGTAGAGTTTTATAGTAAAACAACATTACAATAAGATAGATAGTTGCACAAATCAATATAGTTAAAACAAGCCAGTTTGTAAACATTATATTTTTACCTCAATTTTTTGAATTCTTTGCATATGTCTCCCTTCTTCAAAAGGAGTTTGAATGAATTTTTCTATAATATCTATAGCTAATTCAACCCCGATTAATCTTCCGCCTAATGCCAAAACATTGGCATCATTATGCCTTCTTGCAAGTTCTGCACTTAAGCTTTCATGACATAATGCACAACGAATGTTTTTATGACGATTTGCTGCAATAGAAATTCCAATTCCACTTCCACAAATAAGAATGCCAAAGCTTCGTTCGTCTATTTTTTCGGCAAGTAAATGTGCATAATCAGGATAATCGCAGCTTGCGCAAGTGTTTGTTCCTAAATCGTTAAAAATTATATTTTTTTCTTTTAAAAATACGCAAATTTTTTCTTTTAATTCAAAACCAGCATGATCACTAGCAATATAAATTTTTTCCCTAAGCATTGGCTTCCTAATTACTATATAAAATAAGATAAAAACCTAATCTTATCATATTAAATCATAAAAACAGCTTTTCTTTTTTTAAAAATAAGCTTTATTTTTCTTTATATATGTTAGAATCATGTGACAAGAAAAATAAAATTTCAATAAATTAAGGGGAGAAGAAAATGAAGCTCATACTCATAGGATCTTCAACAGGTGGTCCTAATCAGCTTAAATTTCTTTTAAAGGATATTGATGTAAAAAATACTTGTGTAGTTATAGCTCAGCACATGAGTGCCAGTTTTATTCCATCTTTTGTGGGGCAATTTAATAAAGAAGCTTTTAGTGAAGTGTGCTTATTGAACGATAAAGAGATATTAAGCAATAAAATTTATATTTGCCCTAAAAATACTATTTTATCTGGAAATTTAAATATTGTAGCCGCTTGGCAAGATGTGGCTTCAAGCTTTAAACCGAGTGTGGATTTACTTTTTCATTCCGCTGTTTCTTTGGCAAAAACAAATAAAATACTTGCTATTATTTTAACGGGCATGGGAGATGATGGCGCAAAAGGTTTATTTGAGCTTTATAAAACAGGAGTTAGATGTTTATGTGAGAATGAAGCAGATAGCGTCGTTTATGGTATGCCAAAAAGAGCAAAAGATATGAATCCGCATTTAAAACCTATGAGCTTAAAAGAAATTAAAAAAGAAATTGTAAATTTTATTGATCAGGATTAATAATAAGGAAAATTGCATGGAAAAAAAAATAACTCCTAGCGAATTGGAACTTAATGAATTTATAAAAATTATCAACGAAATGAGTGGTATTGATTTAACCGATAAAAAAAATATACTAGCTTTAAAGTTGAATAAATTTCTTGAAGGAACTAATACTAAAAATTTTTCCGAATTTTTGGGAAAATTAAAAAGCAATAGACAACTTAAACAAGAAACTTTAGATTTTGTAACCATAGGTGAAACTTATTTTTTAAGAGAATTGGCTCAATTGAAAGAAATAATTTATTATGCCAAAAGCTTAGAAAAGAGAGTAAATATCCTAAGCGCCCCTTGTTCAAGTGGAGAAGAAGTATATTCTTTGGCATTATTGGCTGCGCAGAATTTTATTAAAGATATGTATATTTTAGGCGTTGATATTAATTCAAGTGTGATTGAAAAAGCAAAACTTGGAAAATATCAAGGAAGAACTTTACAGCGATTGAGCGAGAGTGAAAAAAGAAGGTTTTTTTTAGAAAGCGAAGATAAATTTTATACTATTAATAAAAATGAGCTTTGTACTTGTAAATTTGAACTTTGCAATGTTTTTGAAGAAAAATTTTCAAGATTGGGAAAATTTGATATTATAGCTTCTAGAAATATGATTATTTATTTTGATCATGAATCAAAACTAAAACTTATGGAGAGATTTCATAGAATTTTAAATGATAAAGGAAGGCTTTATGTTGGCAATGCTGATTTAATTCCAGAGACTATTTATTTTAAAAAGATTTTCTCTCCAAGAGGTGTTTACTATGAAAAAGTATAAATTCTAAAAATTACTAAAAGTTACACTTTGGAAATTTATTAGTAAAAATAAGTTACATTTTGAAGTAGTTTTCTTTATTTAATGATAAAATAATTTCAATTAATTTTATATTTAGTTAAAAATAAAGGAAAAAACTTGATTGAATTAAAAAATGTAAACAAATACTACGGAACTCATCATGTTCTAAAGAATATTAATCTTTCTGTTAAAGAAGGTGAGAAGCTTGTTATTATAGGTCCAAGTGGAAGTGGAAAAAGTACAACTATCCGTTGCATGAATGGGCTTGAAGAAGTTAGTTCAGGAGAGGTCGTAGTTAACAATCTTGTTTTAAATCATAAAAATAAAATTGAAATTTGCCGAAAATATTGTGCAATGGTTTTTCAGCATTTTAATTTATATCCACATATGACGGTTTTGCAAAATTTGACCTTAGCTCCAATGAAACTTCAAAAAAAATCTAAAAAAGAAGCTGAAGAAACAGCTTTTAAGTATTTAAAAGTTGTAGGTTTGCTGGATAAAGCAAATGTTTATCCAGCAACCCTTTCAGGTGGACAACAACAACGCGTTGCTATAGCAAGATCACTTTGTACTAAAAAACCCTATATTTTATTTGATGAACCTACTTCAGCCCTTGATCCAGAAACCATACAAGAGGTTTTAGATGTAATGAAAGAAATTTCACATCAAAGCAATACTACCATGGTGGTTGTTACACACGAAATGGGTTTTGCAAAAGAAGTAGCAGATAGGATTATTTTTATGGAAGATGGTGCTATTGTGGAAGAAAATATTCCTAGTGAATTTTTCTCAAATCCAAAAACTGAAAGAGCGCGACTCTTTTTAGGGAAAATTCTTAAAAATTAACCAAAATTGAAAGGAGAAAAAATGGTTTTTAGAAAATCTTTGTTAAAGTTGGCAGTTTTTGCTCTAGGTGCTTGTGTTGCATTTAGCAATGCTAATGCAGCAGAAGGTAAGCTTGAGTCTATTAAATCTAAAGGACAATTAATAGTTGGTGTTAAAAATGATGTTCCGCATTATGCTTTACTTGATCAAGCAACAGGTGAAATTAAAGGTTTCGAAGTAGATGTTGCCAAATTGCTAGCTAAAAGTATATTGGGTGATGATAAAAAAATAAAACTAGTTGCAGTTAATGCTAAAACAAGAGGCCCTTTGCTTGATAATGGTAGTGTAGATGCAGTGATAGCAACTTTTACTATTACTCCAGAGAGAAAAAGAATTTATAATTTCTCAGAACCTTATTATCAAGATGCTATAGGGCTTTTGGTTTTAAAAGAAAAAAAATATAAATCTTTAGCTGATATGAAAGGTGCAAATATTGGAGTGGCTCAAGCTGCAACTACAAAAAAAGCTATAGGTGAAGCTGCTAAAAAAATTGGCATTGATGTTAAATTTAGTGAATTTCCTGATTATCCAAGTATAAAAGCTGCTTTAGATGCTAAAAGAGTTGATGCGTTTTCTGTAGACAAATCAATATTGTTAGGTTATGTGGATGATAAAAGTGAAATTTTGCCAGATAGTTTTGAACCACAAAGTTATGGTATTGTAACCAAAAAAGATGATCCAGCTTTTGCAAAATATGTTGATGATTTTGTAAAAGAACATAAAAATGAAATTGATGCTTTAGCGAAAAAATGGGGTTTATAATATGAATGAAAGTGTAGGTTTTGTTGAACATTTAAGACAAATTCTTACTTCTTGGGGTTTATATGATGAAAATAGTATAAGCCCTTTTGCGGTATGGAAATTTTTAGATGCTTTGGATAATAAAGATGCTTTTATTAATGGTTTTATTTATACTTTAGAAGTAAGCATTCTTGCTTTGCTTATAGCTACAATTTTTGGAACTATAGGCGGAGTTATGGCTACAAGTAGATTTAAAATTATCAGAGCCTACACTAGAATTTACGTAGAGCTTTTTCAAAATGTTCCTTTGGTAATACAAATTTTCTTTTTGTTTTATGCCTTACCTGTTTTAGGTATAAGGCTTGATATATTTACTATTGGTGTATTGGGTGTTGGGGCGTATCACGGAGCTTATGTAAGCGAGGTGGTTAGAAGTGGAATTTTGGCTGTGCCAAGAGGTCAGTTTGAAGCTTCTGCGTCTCAAGGGTTTACTTATATTCAACAAATGCGTTATATTATAGTACCTCAAACCATTAGAATTATTTTACCGCCGATGACAAATCAAATGGTAAATTTAATTAAAAATACCTCTGTATTGCTTATTGTAGGTGGAGCTGAGTTAATGCATTCTGCTGATAGTTATGCAGCTGATTATGGAAATTATGCGCCGGCTTATATATTTGCAGCGGTTTTATATTTTATAATTTGCTATCCTTTGGCTTATTTTGCAAAAGCTTATGAAAATAAATTAAAAAAAGCACATTTAACGAGATAAAGGGTTGTTAATGGAAAATGTTTTTAATGCACAAAATATTGAATTTTTAATGCAAGGTTTATTTCTGACATTAAAAATAGCCTTAGCAACTTGTATTATTTCGATTGTTTTTGGAACTTTTTTAGCTATAACTAAAAATTATGGGGATAGATTAAGTAAATTTTTAGCAGCTTGCTATATAGATATTTTTAGAAATACTCCTTTATTATTATGGATGCTTGCAGCTTGTTTTGTTCTACCTGTATTTTTTGGACAATTTCCTCAAGCTTTTTGGGGTACTATAGGATTTTCACTTTATACGAGTTCGGTTATGGCTGAAATTATTAGAGGTGGATTAAATTCTATACCAAAAGGTCAGTTTGAAGCAGCTTATTCTCAAGGTTTTGGTAAATTTTTTACTCTTTTTTATATTATTTTACCACAAACTTTTAGAAAAATAATACCTGCTTTATTATCTCAAATTGTAACCACTGTAAAGGATACAGCTTATTTAGCGGGTTTAGGTATAGCTGAACTTACTTATAATTCAAAAACTATATTGGCAAAACTAACAAGTTTTGAAGAAATTTTAGCGATGATAGGTGTTGTTGCGGGAATTTATTTTATAATATGTTTTTCACTTTCTATGTTGGTAAGATATTATGCCAAAAAGACAGCTTACATTTCTTAAAAAAGCTTATATTTTTATATAAGCTTTTTAAATTTACAGCAGTTTTTAACATTTTTTTTATTAAAATCTTTTGTATTAATTCATAATTTTATTGATTAAGGTTTTTTATGCGAGGTTATAAAATTTTTTCAGGCTCAGCTAATGTCGAATTTGCAAGACAAGTTTCTAAATATCTCTCCCTGCCTTTAAGTGATGCTGGAGTAAAGCGGTTTAGTGATGGAGAGATTAGTGTTCAAATTGATGAGAGTGTACGCGGAAAGGATGTTTTTATTATTCAAAGTACTTGCGCTCCTACAAACGATAATTTAATGGAACTTTTAATTCTTACAGATGCTTTGCGTCGCTCAAGTGCAAATTCAATTACGGCTATTATCCCATATTTTGGCTATGCGAGACAAGATAGAAAAGCAAATCCTAGAGTGCCAATTACTGCTAAACTTGTGGCTAATTTGATTCAAGCAGCTGGGATTGATCGCGTAGCTACGATAGATTTGCATGCAGGACAAATTCAGGGTTTTTTTGATATTCCAGTAGATAATCTTTATGGAAGTATAGTTTTTAATGATTACATTAAAGCCAAACATTTTAAAAATGCTATTATAGGAAGTCCAGATATAGGGGGTGTTGCAAGAGCTAGGAGTGTTGCAAAGCATTTAGGACTTGATATAGTTATAGTTGATAAGCGTCGTGAAAAAGCCAATGAAAGTGAAGTAATGAATATTATTGGAGATGTAAAAGATAAAGAAGTTATCTTAGTGGATGATATTATTGATACTGCTGGCACTATAGTTAAAGCCGCGGAAGCTTTAAAAGAAAAAGGTGCAAAATCTGTTATGGCTTGCTGTACTCATGCAGTTTTAAGTGGAAAAGCCTATGAGAGAATAGCAAGTGGAGTTTTAGATGAGCTTGTGGTAACAGATACTATACCTTTAAAAGAGCAATTACCAAATATTAAAGTATTAAGCGTTACACCTGTTTTTGCTGAAGTAATACGTCGTGTTTATCATAACGAAAGTGTAAATTCTCTCTTTATTTAGATTAAAAAAGCTTAAAGATTATTTTTAAGCTTTTCATTTTTATGCTACTTAAAGAAACAAAAAACATATATTTTTTTAAAAATGTGAAAAAACTAAACATCTTTCTATATAATTTAATCTATAAATCTGCTATTCTTTGAAAATATTTTATTTTCTTAGGAGAAATATGACTCAGTTAAGTACTAAAATTTTATGGTTGTTTGTTGCAACTTTAGGCGCTATTTGTTTTGGTTATTTAGCTTTACAAAATGGCGAAAGTGTATCAGCGATTTATTTGGTGGTTGCTGCTGTATGTATTTATATGATAGGATATAGATTTTATGGGCGTTTTGTAGCTTATAAGGTTTTAGAACTTGATAAAAATCGTGCAACACCAGCACTTGTAGAAAATGATGGGCGTGATTTTGTGCCTACAAATAAAGCTGTATTATTTGGACATCATTTTGCTGCTATTGCAGGAGCAGGTCCATTAGTAGGACCTATCTTGGCCGCTCAAATGGGATATTTGCCTTCTATGCTTTGGATTTTAGTAGGAGGAGTTTTAGCGGGTGCTGTGCATGATTTTGTTGTTCTTTTTATATCTACTCGTAGAAAAGGTAGAAGTCTTGGCGAGATGATTAAGGATGAGATGGGTAAATTTACAGGTGGAGTTGCTATGGTGGCGATTTTTGGCATTATGCTTATTATTATTGCCATTTTAGCTATGGTGGTTGTAAAAGCTTTAGCAGAATCTCCATGGGGTTTATTTACTATCGCAATGACTATTCCTATAGCAATATTTATGGGCATTTATATGCGTTTTATCCGTCCAGGTAGAGTAGGGGAGGCTTCTATAATAGGTTTTGTGCTTTTAATTTTGGCTATTCATTATGGTAGCGTTATAGCTGCTGATCCTTATTGGGCTAAAATATTTACTTTAGAAGCTCCAATTTTGGCAATTGTTATGATGGCTTATGGTTTTATTGCTTCTGTTTTACCTGTGTGGTTTTTACTTGCTCCAAGAGATTATCTTTCAACTTTTTTGAAAATCGGTGTTATTGTGGTAATGGCTGTAGCTATTGTTTTGGTTGCTCCTGATTTACAAATGCCAAAAGCAAATACTCAGTATTTTGATGGAACAGGTCCAGTATTTGCAGGTGGAGTGTTTCCATTTTTATTTATTACCATTGCTTGTGGTGCGATCAGTGGTTTTCATGCTTTGATTTCTAGTGGAACTACTCCTAAAATGCTTGAAAACGAAACTCATGCTTTGGCTGTTGGATATGGCTCTATGCTTGCTGAGAGTGCTGTGGCGATTATGGCTTTAATTTGTGCTTGTATTTTACATCCAGGTCTTTATTTTGCTATAAATTCAAGCTCTGCTTTGATAGGAACAGATGTTGTAAATGTAGCACAAACTATTTCAAGTTGGGGATTTAGTATTACTCCTGAAGAAATTACTACTTTAACCACAAATATAGGAGAGCATACTATACTTTCAAGAACAGGGGGAGCCCCGACTTTTGCTATAGGTGTAGCTTTGATCTTACATGAACTTTTTGGCGGCGTGGATTTGATGGCTTTTTGGTATCATTTTGCTATATTGTTTGAAGCTTTATTTATTTTAACAGCGGTGGATGCTGGGACAAGGGCTTGTCGTTTTATGGTGCAAGATATATTGGGTAATGTTTATAAACCTTTAGGAGATATTCATAATTATCCAGCTGGACTTTTGGCTACGGCTTTAAGTGTTGCAGGTTGGGGATATTTTCTTTATCAAGGTGCCATTGATCCTAAGGGAGGAATTTATACGCTTTGGCCTCTTTTTGGCGTGAGTAATCAAATGCTTGCGGGTATGGCTTTACTTCTTGCTACAACTATACTTGTAAAAATGGGCAAGGCAAGATATACTTGGGTTACTTTAGTACCTGCGGTATTTGTCTTAGTGGCAACTCTGTATGGAGGAATTCAAAAAATTATGCCTTATGAAGAAGGCAATAAAGTAGCAAATGCGGTAAGTCATGTAGCCGCCGTTAGCATACAAAGTCAAAAAATTAAAGATTTAGAATTTAAATTAAATAATACTAAAGATGAAAAAGAAATTTCTGTAATTAAAAAAGAAATTTCAATAGCCACTCAAAATAAAGTTGGAAATTTACTTAATGCAATTCTTTGTGTGTTCTTTATGATAGCTACCTTGCTTGTTATAATTTCTTGTATAGGAATTTGCTTAGGTAAAATTAAAATTCCTCTTAAAGAAACTAAGTATATTAAGATTGATGAATTTCAAAAAATTTAAGTATTATTATGAAAAAGCCGAAAGGTTTTTTCATCCCTTGGTGGGACTTTCTAGTTATGATAAGTATTTAGAACACATGAAACAAAAACATCCAGGAAAAATTCCAAAAACCAGAGGGGAATTTTTCAAAGAATGTCTAGATAAAAAATATAATAGTGGCGGTTTAAATAAATGCTGATAAGCTTAAAGGATAAAGTTTTATCATACAAAATAAGCTTTAAGCATTTAAAAAGCCATGAATTCTTTTAAGTTCTTCACTAATAGGCTTTTTCTTTCCATCTCTTGTAACACTTACATAAGTTACTAAAGCCGAAGTTACATTAATGCAAGAAGTACAACCTTGAGAATCCACTCTTTGAGCTGTGACTTCTACTTCAACGCTGATTGAAGTGTTGCCCACATTTACAACTTTAGAGTAACAAGAAATTATATCGCCTATAAAAACAGGTTCTTTAAAAACTACTTTATCCATAGAGATGGTTACAACGCGTTCAGGAGAAAGTTCTCTTGCTGCGATAGCTCCTGCTAAATCGATTTGTGAAAGTATCCATCCGCCAAAAATATTTCCTGCTGGATTTGTGTCACTTGGCATAGCTACAATTTTTAATTTTGGTTCTCCCATATCTCTCATTTTTACTCCTTATTTTAAAAAATGAATTATAATTAAAAAAGTTAAAAAGGAGAATAAAAGTATGAATAATTTTAAAGAAATAGCTAAATTGGTTAGAAAATACAAAGAAAGAAATAATGCGTTATATGAGTTTTTAGACAAAGAAGATGTGGGCGAGTATTTTAGATCTTTGATTTCTTTAAGTGAGTTAAAACAAGATAAGACAACTATGCTAGCCATACTTAGGCGTTTGGTTGATTTAAAGGAAGAAAATTTAGTTCAAGAGTGGAAAAAAAACAACTTTAAGGAAGATAAGATTATAGAGTTAAAACATAAGTTCTATGAAGAGGTTAGAAAGTTTTATGAAAAAGAACATCAAAATTTAATTAATGAAATAAAAGAGAAAAAACTTTTAAATAATTTTTATCAGTCCTTAATACAAGGAGTGCATAATATAGGTTTAATTATGAATATTTTTGAAATTTCTTGGACTAAAGAAATTATAGAAAAAAATAATAAAATTTTATCTACTCAATTTCCAAATTTAGATGATGCAATGGAATTTTTACGTAAAAATCATTTATATCAAAAAACTCCAGAAGGAGAAATTTGTGAGCGAAGCTATGGTGTTTTAGTTAGAATAGGAAATTTATGGAAATTTGTTCCTTATGCGAGATTTTTCGAGAATGAAATTTTAAAATTAGAATTTGCTTTTGAAAATATGATTGATCAGCTTAAAATATTTGCTAGCAGCGAAGAGGAAAAAGCTTATATAGAATATTTTGAAAAATTAAAATTAGCGTTTTGTGAAAAAGATGAAGATAGGGTTATAAAAGCTTGGCAAGAAGCTGAATTTGCTTGGATGAAAGTAAAATCACCTTTACAAGTGGGACATCCCTTAGAATATTATGAAGATAATTATACTCATGCGGTGGCATTAGAATGGGATATAAGAATAGAAGATGAAAATGATTTTGATGTTTTGAAATTTGGTAATGAAATTAAGGAAAGTTTTGAACATGTTTATAAAAATATAGGACTTGAAGATTATGAATTAGAAAAAGAAGTTTTATCTAATATAGAAAAAACTCAACTTTATATTTGCACTCCGATGATATTTTATGGTGCTGAACTTAAAGGTTTATTCTCAGCTCAAGTCGTTCCAAATGATGAGTTTGTAAGTTCTAAGGCGGGCAAAAAAATATTTGCCTTTATAAATTTTGTATATGAAAATGCTAAAACAAAGCCTTTTATGAAAATTTCTAGCGAGGTTTTTGATAAAGAATTTTTGGATTTTGGAAGAAATATTTTATTTTATCAGGAAAAAATTTGGAAAAGGGTTTATGAAGTATCAACTATAGGCCATGAATTTGGTCATATATTTTTTATTGCTAATGATACCGAAAAAACAATGAATCAGAGTGGTTTTTTTAAAAATATAGAAGAATATAAAGCTACTACAGGTGGACTTATAAATTTCTTTTATCATGAACAAGATGACTTGATAATGCCTGTTTTTCATGAACTTATAAAAAGAGCTATTGGACTTATTTCTTGGCAAAGGGTTGATGAAGTTAGACCTTATTATACGGAAGGACTTATTCATCTTAGCTTGCTTTTTGAAAGCGAAGTATTGATTTTTGAAAATAATAATTTGAAGATAAATTTTGATTTAAGGTATTATGAAAAATTTAAAGAGCTAACTTTAAAAAATTATCATGAATTGGCAAAACACTATGCTTTAAGACTTGATGCAAAAGAGTTTTTAAGTAGATTTTGTGAAATTGAAGATAATATTTTTCTTCCTATTATGCCTAAGTGTAAAGAATTTGTTAAATTTTATTATGATTTATACGAGAAAATTGGTAATGAAATTGATAATAGTGGAGAATTTGAAAGATATAAGAAAAAATAATAAAGTTTTTTGAAAAAAACTTAAAAAAAGCTGTTTTTTACTTGATATTGTTTTTTAAATATGCTAAAATTAGGCGTTTCAATTAAAACAAAGGAGCTTTTATGACTAAAGCAGATTTTATTTCATTAGTTGCTCAAACAGCTGGGCTAACAAAAAAAGACGCTACTACTGCTACTGATGCAGTTATTTCTACTATTACTGATGTTTTAGCTAAAGGTGATAGCATCAGTTTTATTGGTTTTGGTACTTTTTCAACTCAAGAAAGAGCTGCTAGAGAAGCTAGAGTACCAAGCACAGGAAAAACAATCAAAGTTCCTGCTACAAGAGTTGCAAAATTTAAGGTAGGTAAAAACCTTAAAGAAGCTGTTGCAAAAGCAAGCGGCAAAAAGAAAAAATAAAACTTCGGCTAGATAAATTCTAGCCTTCTTTCTTAATTGATCCAGATATTTTATATCTTTTATTTACTTTATTTTTTTAAACTTTTATAAAACTATCATTATTAAATAAAAAAGGATATTAAAATTATGAAAGTATATGAAAAAGTAAGTGAGCTTATAGGAAATACTCCTATTATACATTTGAAAAAATTTGGTATCAATGTTTTTGCTAAATGTGAATTTTTAAATCCTAGTCATTCTATAAAAGATAGAGCAGCTTTTGAAATGATTAAAGATGCTTTAGATAGTAAAAAAATTAATCAAGATACTACAATAGTTGAAGCAACTAGTGGAAATACTGGAATTTCTTTGGCTATGATTTGTGCAGATTTGGGACTTAAATTTATTGCTGTAATGCCCGAATCTATGAGTTTAGAAAGAAGAAAAATGATAACACTCTTTGGCGCTAGGTTAGAATTAACTCCTGCAAATTTAGGAATGAAAGGAGCGGTTGATAAAGCAAATGAAATATTATTAAATACTCCAAATTCTTTTATGGTTTCTCAATTTGAAAATATTTCAAATAAAAATGCGCATCGTAAGAATACGGCTTTAGAAATTTTAAGAGATTTGGATAATGAACTTGATATTTTTGTAGCTGGTTTTGGAACTGGCGGTACTATTAGTGGAGTTGGGGAAATACTAAAAGAAAAATTAGAAAAAGTGCATATTGTTGGAGTCGAGCCTCTAAATTCTCCATTGCTTAGCAAAGGTGAAGCGGGAAGCCATAAAATACAAGGAATAGGGGCGAATTTTATACCTGCTATTTTAAATAAAGAAGTTATAGATGAAGTGATCACAGTAAGTAATGAAGATGCTATAAATACAGCCAAAGAACTTGCCAAAAGTGGTTTAATGGTAGGTATATCAAGTGGAGCAAATGTATTTGCCGCAAGTATGCTAGCAAAGAAATTTCCAGATAAAAGAATTTTAACTATGCTAAACGATACGGCTGAAAGATACCTCTCAACTGATCTTTTTGCTTAAGTATAATTATTGAGAATTTAGAAAAATTCTAAGTTCTCTTAAAATTTCTTGTGGATTTAAATCGCTAATTTCTTTATAAAAATGACCTTTTTCATCAATAAGATAAAGCATATTGCTATGTGCTATAGAATAACCCATAAAAGAATCATTTAGATCTATTTTTTGATATTGAACATTATATTGTTTTGTTATTTTTTGAAGAGTTTTTTCATCTTTTGCAATTAAGGCATCTGCTTTTGGGTAAAAGTATCGTAACCATTCGTTTGTATTGCTTAAGTTATTATCTCTATTTGGATCTAAAGAAATAAAAAGAAGGTGAGCCTTAGGATTATTGATTTGCTTTAAGGCTTTGCCTACTAAACTAAGAGTTGCCGGACAAACATCAGGGCAATAAGTATATCCAAAATAGATAATAAGCTTATCTCCTTTAAAATCTTTTAGGGTGGTTTCCTCTTTTAAGTCTGATTTTAAGATAAAATCATAAGAATTTTGATGATTTTTAATAAAAAATATTACACCTAAAATAATGGCAACTATAACTATAAACAAAATAATATTTTTTTTCATTTTTTTAGCTCAAAATCAAAATAAAACCCTATGGGTTTATTATTATCCATAAATTCTACCCTGAAACGCATAGTATCTAAAACGCAAGCAGCAAGAACTATTTTACTTTCATAGTCTGTTGAATTTAATCGATGTATTTTAGGTTTAATTTCGCCCATATACATATTTAATCCATAAATTTTAATTCCTAAGTTGTTATAATTTCCTAGATTTACAATCTTTAGATTTGTAACATCTAAAGATTGTAAGGGTTTGGGATTTAGGGAAATTAAGACTTTTTTATTGTTAAAACTATATGTGCAGTCTTTAACATTAAGATCGCAAGTCAATGGGGTAGAAAAATCAGTTTTTGTTATTTTTTGAGAATCTTTTATTACATAAAAATCAAAAATAATATATAAAATAGCAATAACAAAAGCAAAAGCTAGGATAAAAATAATTTTTCTCATTAATTAAAATTCTTTAGAATCAATATTTTTTAACTCTATGGTTTTGTGATTATTAAATTTTAAATCTAAATTTACCTTCGTGTCTTTAATAATAGGTTTTTTTAGTTTTAAAAGCATTATATGGTAACCTCCAGATTTAAGCTCTGTGCTTGAATGAGCTTTTATAATAATTTCAGGAATTTTTTGCATCATCATTTTTCCATCTTTATGTATATGTGTATGCAGTTCACTGACTTCACTGATATCGCTTTTGGCACTTATTAGAGCAATATCCTTATCAGTATTATTAAAAATAGTAAGAAAAATAGCACTATTTTGCGCATGAGGTGGAGTTTGTTTTACAAAGGCATTTTTTACCTCTATATCATTAACAGCCCAAAGATTTACAGCAAAAAGAGCACCTAAGAGAAGAATTTTTTTCATATTGTATCCTTATTTTTATAATATTAAATATTTGTTCATTATATCAAAAAATATTTTTATTTGAATATAAAATTTTGAAAATTTTTCAATGTGTGTTACCTGTTTGAAATTTTTTGCATAGTAACATCAAAATCAAAGAAAAAACCAGTTGGAGCATTATTGTTTAAAAATTCAACCCTAAATCTAGAATCATCGGTAATGCTTCTACCTATAAAATTTATAAGAATATCACCATTAACTATATTAAATTTAGGAATGATATCGCCTATATAGGAATTTAAACTATAAATTTTAATCTTTAAATTAGAATAATGAGGAAAATTCTTAATTTTTATAGTAGTTTTATTGAAAATTTTTATAGGTTTTGGGTAGGCTGAAACTTCAATATTTTTTTTATTAAAAGAAAAAACACAATCTTGTAAATTTAAGTCACAAGTTAGAGGTTGGCATGTATTTAAGCTAAATATACTTTCTTTCTTTTTATCATATAATGTATAAAAAGCTAAAAACAAAATGCCTAAAAAAGACATTCCTATAAAAAAATTTCTTATCATTATAGACAACCTTTTAAAACAAGCCTTTATGATTTGTAAAAATTATATCATAAATAAGGCTGCATTGTTAATATAATTAATATTTTTTAAGAAAAAAAATATTATAATCACAAACATTTTTGACTTAAAAAAATTTGAAATACCTAAGGAAAAACATTGTTAAAACGACTTGCTTTATTAATTGCACTTTCTTCATTGGTGTTGCATGCCTCAGATCTTGTTAAAATTTATCTTAATCAAGGATTAGATGCTGTTGGTGTAGCGATTGAAAAAGAATTAACTCAAAAGGATTTTTGGTTAAGTGAAATAGGAGATAAAAATATTTCACTTGGATACTATGATGATAATGTTGCTATCGTGCTTACAAATAAAACAGATAAAATTCTCCGTGTTTATTCTTACGAGGACGGAAAAATAAGAAAAGATTTTGAACAAAAAGAAATAATAACTGGATTAATGGGTGATAAAAAAATAGAAGGAGATTTGAAAACGCCAGTAGGTTTTTATGAGTTAGGCCGTAAGTTTAATCCAGGTGATCCTTATTATGGTCCCTTTGCTTTTGCCACAACTTATCCAAATTTACTTGATAAAGTACAAGGAAAAACAGGTGGTGGTATTTGGATCCATGGCTATCCTTTAGATGGTTCTAGACTTGATGAATTTAAAACAAGAGGGTGTATTGCTTTATTTAATAATAATTTGGAGAAATTTGCAAAAGTTGTGCAAGATAAAAAAGTTTTTGTTATGACAGAAGAAAAAGAAAAAATTAGAGCTAAAAAGGATCAAATCGCTAGTTTATTGGCTGATCTTTTTACATGGAAACTAGCTTGGACAAATAGTGACACTAATGCCTATTTAAGTTTTTATGATGAGCAAGAATTTAAACGTTTTGATAAAATGAAATTTGAACAGTTTGCTTCCATGAAAAAATCTATTTTTTCTCGTAAAGAAGATAAAAAGATTAAATTTTCAGATATTAATATCAGCCCTTATCCGAATTTAGAAAATGAAACTATGTATAGAATTTCATTTTATGAGGATTATTACACTAAAAACTATCAGTTTAGAGGCGATAAAATTTTATACGTTAAGATAGATAGTAAAGGTAAAATGAAAATTTTAGCAGAGCAATAAATGTCTTTAATAAAAATTGATCAAAAAGCTTATGAATACAATTTAAGACATATTGCTAAAAAAATAGGGAGTTTTCAAAGATTAATTTGTGTTTTTAAAGATAATGCATATGGACATGGAGCTAAGCTTTTAGCTCCATTAGCCAAAAATTTAGGAGTTTCTTTTGTTGCTGTTAAGAGTGAAGAAGAAGCTCGAGAAATCGAAGAATTTTTTGAGAATATATTAATACTATCACATCGTCCTCATGGTAATGAAAATTCTCGATTTATTTATGCTTTAAATGACATTTCTCAAGTAAAAAATTACAAGCAAGATATAAAAATACATCTAAAAATAGATACAGGCATGCATCGCAATGGAATTTGTGTAGAAAATTTAGAGCATGCTATAAATCTTATTCAAGGTAGTGATTTAAAACTTACTGGAATGTTTACACATTTTGCTAGTGCAGATGAAATGGATGGAAGTTTTTTTGTTCAAAAAGAAAATTTTCAAAAAGCTAAAAAGATAGTAAAAAAATATTTTTCAAATTTATTATTTCATTCGCATAATTCTGCAGCATTATTTAGAGGGAAAATTCCCGAAGATGAATATTGTAGAGTTGGGCTTGTTCAATTTGGATATGGGGATTCAAATTTAAAAAGAGTTTTAAGCTTGTATGCTCATAGATTAAGTCAAAGGATTTTACAAAAAGGACAGAGTATAGGATATGGAGGCATTTTTACTGCTGCAAAGGATATGGAAGTAGCAACTTATGATTTGGGTTATGCTGATGGTCTTTTCCGATACAATGGAAAAGGGGAGTTAGTGCTTGGAAATGGAAAAGTAATGCTTGGAAAGATGTCAATGGATAGTTTTTCTTGTGAAAATTCTGGTGAGGAAATTTGCGTGTTTAAAGATGCTGATATTTGGGCTGATTTTTTTCATACTATTAACTATGAAATTTTAGTAAAATTAAATCCTAATATTCAAAGAGTTCTAGTATAAATATGTTTAATATAGTTTTAGTCCACCCTAGAATACCGCAAAATACAGGTAGTATAGGTAGAATGTGCTTTAATGCTGGTTTTAAACTTCATATTGTTAAACCAACTGTTTTTGATATTTCACAAAAGGCTGTTAGAAGGGCAGGACTTGATTACTGGGATAAATTAGAGCCTATTATTTGGGAGAATCTTGAAGAATTTTTGAATGAAAATATGATTTATAAAAATCGCTTTTTTTTCGCAACAACTAAGAGTCAAAAAGCTTATTTTGATGCAGAATTTCAAAAAAATGATTTCTTATTCTTTGGAAGTGAGAGTTATGGTTTGCCTATGGAATTAATGCAATTAAATTGGGAAAATGCTATAACTATACCTATGAAATCTTATGGAAGAAGTTTAAATTTAGCCACAAGCGTTGGTATAATCTCTTATGAAGCTTTAAGACAAAATTTTAGAAATTTTGCTTCTTAAAAGTTTCAAATTTACACAATAGCTTAAAACAAATAAAATCATAAAGTCCTTTTTATAAAAATTATGTTAAAGTAAAATTCAGATTATTTTTTGAGGAGTTTGGATGAAATTAGATATTATGCTAGATTTTGCCAATAAAGCGTCTGATATTATAGCTAATAAGATTGTCCCAAATACAGACATTATTATGGTAGTTTTACTTATTGTTTGTGGGCTTTATTATAGTTTTTTAACTCGCTTTGTTCAGTTTCGTATGTTGAGTTCTGTATTTAAAATTCTTACAGAAAAAAACGAAGGACACGCTAAAGAACATATTTCACCTTTTCAAGCATTAATGATCTCAACTGCTTCTAGAGTTGGTATAGGAAATATTGCTGGAATTTCTTTGGCATTGGCTACAGGTGGAGCTGGTGCTTTATTTTGGATGTGGGTTATGGCATTTTTTGGTGGTGCCTCAGCATTTGCTGAAAGTACCTTAGCTCAAGTTTACAAATCAAAAGATGATACAGGCGGGTTTAAAGGTGGTCCAGCTTATTATATAAAAAAAGCCTTAGGCTCACATTTTTTTGGAGCTTTTTTTGCTTTTATTCTTATTATTACTTATGCTTATGGATTTAATGGACTTCAAAGTCAAACAATGACTTCGTCTTTTAAAGTTTATTATGATATGTTTAATCCAAATGCTGCTGTAGATTTTGCATCAAGTTCTTGGCCAATGATTATTGGTATTGTTTTAACTATTTTTGGTGCATGGATGTTTTTTTCTCACCATACTAAAATAGGTAAAATTAGTTCTTTAATTGTTCCTTTTATGGCTTTAGCTTATGTTTTACTTGCCGTGATTGCTGTTTTAATGAATTTTGATAAAATTCCTTCTGTGATTCATATGATTTTACAAAGTGCTTTTGATTTTAAAGCGATTTTTGGTGGTTTTGCTGGTTCTGCTTTGGTTATAGGGATTAAAAGAGGACTTTTTTCAAACGAAGCGGGTATGGGCTCGGCACCTAATGCAGCTGCAGCAGCTTTGACAAGTCATCCAGCTAAACAAGGTGTTATACAAGCCTTTTCAGTTTTAATTGATGTTGTTGTTTGTACAAGTTCTGGATTTTTAGTTCTTTTTTCTATGGCATATTTAGGACTTGGAGAAAGTAAAATTGATGGTGGAATGCCTTTAGTTCAAGAAGCTATGCGTGAGTATTACGGTAGCTTTGGAATCCATTTTATTACTATAGCTATTGTTCTTTTTGCAATAACTTCTTTAATAGGAAATTATTATTATGCTCAAGCTAATGTTAAATATTTAACAAATTCCAAATTTGTAATGAATTTGTTTAGAATTACAGCTGTGGCTATGATTTTTATAGGCTCGCAAATGAATTTAAAACTTGCTTGGAATTTGGCTGATTTGACTATGGCTTTCATGGCAACGACAAATATTATATCTTTATTGCTTTTAGGTGGTATAGTAAATAAAGTTTTAAAAGATTTTAATATGCAACAAAAATCTGGTATAGATCCTAAATTTAATGCTAGCAAACTTGGAATTAAAAACGCTGAATGTTGGGATTAAAATTCATAAGCCTTAGTGGCTTATGAATTAATGATTTAAAACCTTGTTTAAAAATTCTCTCAATCTTTCATTGCTAGGATTTTCAAATACTTCTTTAGGGCTTGCATCAACAGCAATTTTTCCTTTATCCATAAAAAATATACGATTGGCAACATTTCTAGCAAAGCCCATTTCATGAGTTACTACAAGCATAGTTAAACCTTCTTTTGCAACATCTTTCATAATGCTTAGAACCTCGCCTATCATTTCAGGATCTAGAGCTGAAGTAGGTTCATCAAATAAAATAACATCAGGATTCATCATCAAGCTTCTAGCAATAGCTATGCGTTGTTTTTGTCCGCCAGAGAGCTTATGGGGCATTATATTTTCTTTGTCTGCTAAACCCACCTTAGCAAGAAGTAATTTTGCTTTTTTTATGGCTTCTTCTTGACTTAAAATTCCTGTTTTAATGGGCGTTAAACATAAATTTTCCATAACATTTTTATTGGCAAAAAGATTAAAATGCTGAAATACCATGCTAACTTTTTGCCTGATCTTATTAATATCAATTTCTTTATCAAGTATGTTTTGCTTATTGATTAAAATTTCCCCACTATCAGCTAGTTCTAAGCGATTGATGCAGCGTAAAAATGTACTTTTTCCGCCTCCACTTGGACCTATGATAGCTATTACATCGCCTTTTGAGATTGTAGTGTTAATATTTTTTAAAACTTCTAATTCTCCATATTTTTTTTGTAAATTTTTAACTTCAATCATTTTTATTCATCCTAAGTTCAAGTTTTTTTGCAAAATAGCTAAAAATTTTTACACTTACATAATAAACAAGTCCAGTGAAAATAATAGGTTTTGGATTGTAAAGTACGGCTTGCAAGCTTTGACTTTGCATGGTAATATCAATAACACTAATAAATCCTACAACAGAAGTTTCCTTAAATAAAGAAATAAATTCATTAGCTAATGCAGGTAGAATGTTTTTAGTAGCCTGTGGAAGAATAATTTCTTTCATTGAAGTTTTGTAATCAAGTCCCATTGCTCTTGCAGCTTCCATTTGTCCCTTATCTACACTATTAATGCCACTTCTTACAATTTCTGCTATATAAGCCGAGCTATTAAGTCCTAGTGCAAGAATGGCTGCATAAAGGTTATCTATAAAAGTAAAAATTACAAAAGCAAAAATCATCAATTGTAAAATTACTGGTGTTCCTCGTATAATGTCTATATATTCATCTATAATAAAATTAAGCGTTTTAAATTTAGAGAAGTGTAAAATAGCTAAACTAAAACCAATAATCACTCCGATAATAACAGCGCAAGCAGTTAATAAAAGTGTAATAAGATAGCTTTTTAAATAAGCTTTTGCATTTTCTGTATAGCCATAGCTTACAACTCCACTAGGATCTTGAATTTTTAATATTTCTATTGGGAAAGAAAAATAGCCCCATAAAATAATAATAACAAAAAAAACAAAAATTCTTATATTTTTCTGATTCAATTTGTAAACCTTTTCAGAGAAATTATTTAAAAAAAGATTTTATAGAAATATCTTTGAATTTTCTCTAAAGATTTAAAAAAATGTGTTAGAATTTCCCAAAAATAAGGTTGTATTTATGGAAATTTTAGATTTCATTCTAATAGTTATTTTTGTGTTTTTAATGATTGTTTTGGTTATAGGTTTCAATCATCAAATGATGCAAAAAAGCAAAGAAAGAGAAGAAAGATTTAAAAAATATAAAAAAGGAGAACAAAATGAGTAAAAAAGTATTAATTCCATTGGCTCAAGGTTTTGAAGAAGCTGAATTTATAGGAATTGTGGATGTTTTAAAACGAGCAAAAGAATTAAATCCAGATTTGGAAGTTGTTATAGCTTCGTTAAACAGTGAGTTATTGGTAAAAGGTGCTAATAGCATTAGTATAAAAGCAGATTGTTCTATAGAGGATGTTGATATAGAAAATTTAGATGCTATTGCTTTGGCGGGTGGCTTTGAAGGTATGATGAATCTTAAGAATTCAAATGTTATTTTAAATATCATTAAACAACTTCATAGCAAAAATAAAATTGTTGCCGCAATCTGTGCTTCTCCTATAGTTTTAAATGAAGCAGGTGTTTTAGAGGGCGAGTTTGCTTGTTATCCTAGTTGTGAAGTTGGACTTAATGGAAATCGTGTTAACAAGGCTGTAGTTGTAAATAAAAATGTTATAACTTCAGCAGGTCCAGCTACGGCAATTCTTTTTGGTTTAGAACTAGCTAAAAAGTTATGCGGTGATGAAATTTATCAAAAATTATATGAGGGAATGTTGATACCTTTGACAAAATAGTTTAAATGGTAGTTTTTCTACCATTTAAACTAAAATAAAGCTTGAGGATTTTCTTTTTTTGTTTTTTCCTTAGGCAGTTCAAAACCTCCAAGCATATGAAAATGCAAATGAAAAACTTCTTGTCCACTATTTTTTCCACAGTTTGTTACTAAGCGATATCCACTTTTATCTACACCTAAAAGAACAGCTAATTCTTGTATGAAACTTGTCATTTTGGCCATAAGTTCAGGATCAAATTCTTGAAAGTCTTTAAAATATTTTTTAGGGATTATAAGTATATGTATGGGTGCTTTGGGTGCAATATCATGAAATGCTAGAAAATCGTCACTTTCAAGCACTTTATTGCATGGAAGTTTACCTTCAACTATGAGTTCAAAAATTGTTTTTTCTTGCATTATTTATCCTTTTTTATTGTTGGTTTGATACAATTATATCTTTAAAGTTTGGTTTTTATGCTGAATTTAAAATAGTTTTTAATAGAATTAGAACTTGAAATATTTTATTTAAGGTAAGAAAATTGCAAAATTTTATAGAACAGATTCAAAAATGTGAGAATTTAAATGATTTGGAAGCCATTAGGATTTCCGTTCTTGGAAAAAAAGGTATTTTAACAGAAGGCTTTACAAAGCTTAAAGAGTTAGAAGATGAGGCGAAAAAAGAATTTGCTGCTAAATTAAATGCACAAAAAGAAATATTTAATGAGGCTTATTTAGCCAAATTTAAAGATTTGGAAAATCTTGCTTTAGAAGAAAGAATGAAACAAGATGCTTTAAATTTTAACTATTTTGATGAAAGTATTACAACAGGTGCCTTGCATCCTGTTATGAGCACCATGGATAAAATCATAGAATATTTTATAGCTTTGAATTTTAGCATAGAAAAAGGGCCTTTAATAGAAGATGACTTTCATAATTTTGAAGCGTTAAATTTACCTAAATCTCACCCCGCAAGAGATATGCAAGATACCTTTTATTTTGATGATAAAAGGCTTTTAAGAACACAAACTTCGCCAGTGCAAATACGGACAATGCTTGCGCAAAAACCTCCTATTAGGATGATAGCCCCTGGTGCTGTATTTAGAAGAGATTTTGATATTACGCATACTCCTATGTTTCATCAAGTTGAAGGCCTTGTGGTGGAAGAAGGGCAAAAGGTTAGCTTTGCAAATTTAAAAAGTGTATTGGAAGATTTTTTGCGTTATATGTTTGGAGATGTGAAAGTTCGTTTTCGTCCAAGTTTTTTCCCATTTACAGAACCTTCTGCTGAAGTTGATATTTCTTGTGTATTTTGCAAAGGAAAGGGTTGTAGAGTTTGCAAACATACAGGTTGGCTTGAAGTTTTAGGATGTGGAATAGTTGATCCTAATGTTTATAATTTTGTTGGTTATGAAAATGTAAGTGGTTATGCTTTTGGATTGGGAGTAGAACGTTTTGCAATGCTTTTGCATCAAATTCCAGATTTAAGATCTTTATTTGAAGGTGATTTGAGATTATTGGAGCAGTTTAGATGATAATTACTAAAAGTTGGTTGAATGATTGGTTAGAACTTGAAGAAATAAGTTCAGATAAAATAGCTAAAACTTTAAACTCTATAGGTATAGAAGTTGATAGGGTTGGCGCTTTAAAGGCTCCAGATAAAGTTGTTGTAGGCTATGTTAAGGAAAAAATTAAACATGAAAATTCAGATAAATTAAGCATTTGTCAAGTTGATATCGGAAGTGAAACCTTGCAAATTGTCTGCGGTGCTGCGAATGTTGATGCAGGACAATTTGTAGCTGTTGCAACTAAAGGTGCTATCATGTCAAACGGTATGGAAATAAAAGAAGCAAAATTGCGAGGAGTGGATTCTTGTGGTATGCTTTGTTCTAGCTTAGAACTGGGTTTTGAAAAAATCAATGAAGGAATTATGCTTTTAGATGAGAGTATAGGGAAATTAGAACTTGGGAGACCTTTAAATACTTATGAAATTTTTAATGATGAGCTAATAGAAGTGGAACTTACTCCTAATAGGGGTGATTGTTTAAGTATTTATGGTATAGCTCGTGATTTAGCCGCAGCTTTAAATTTAAATTTAAAAGAACCAAAACCATTTAAAGAAAGTGAAAATGTTTTAGGTATCGGTAGAATTTTGCGCTTAGCAGCTGAGAAAGAACTTAATGGACTTTATAATTATCGAGCCATAGAGCTAAAAGAAGAAATTCAAACAAATTTATTGCTTAGTTTAAGACTTGCTCAAATTGAAGGTTTGGGAAAAAATTCCATAGAAAATTTATTAAATTATGCAACGCATTCAACTGGTGTTCTTTTTAATGCTTATGATTTAAGTAGTTTTTCTGAAAAAGATGAAGAATTTACCATTAATTTAAGCAAGCAAGTGCATGGAGAAACAAAAGTATCTTACAAAGATAAACTTTTAAGCTTTAGCGGAATTTTCCAAAATAATGAAAGTAGATGTAAAGATGATTCTAAAATAATTATTATTGAGGCTAATTATACCGATCCATTGGTAATTGCAGATGCTAAAATATATCATAAAGATCAAGATGAAAAAATGCTTTATAGAAGTTTTAGGGGAAGTGAACCTAAATTAAATTTAGGAATGGATTTTTTGCTTGGTATTTTTGAGCAGATTCCAAATCTTGTTATTTATAGTTCTTCTCAACAAATTTTAACTGACAAAGAATTACCAATCATACCAATAAGTATTGAAAGTATTAGCGATATAATAGGGCAAAATGTTGATAAAGATGAAGTATTAAAAATATTGAAAAAATTAGGTTTTGAACTCATACTTTCAGGTGAAGGGCTTATAAATGTTAAAGCACCTTTACATCGTCCTGATATTAAAAATTTATCAGATATTTGCGAGGAAGTTGTAAGAATTATAGGTATTGATAATATTGCTTCCAAGGGTTTGGAATTTATAGAAAAAAATCGTTTAAATTCTGCATATAAAAATTATATTGAGTTTTTGAATTTAAGGAAAAGAGCAGTAGCTAGTGGTTATTTTGAAAGCTTACATTATGTTTTGGATAATGAAGAAGAACTTAAAAGATTGGGTTTTGACTCTGTTAAATTAAAACTAATCAATCCAATTACAGCAGAACTTAATACTTTAAGAACAACCCTTTTAAATCATTTGTTAAATGCAGCAAGTTTAAATGCAAAAAATTCTAAAAAAATTATTAAACTTTTTGAATTAGGGGTTGTTTTCAATGTTAATAATCAAGAATTAAATCGTATCGCATTTATCCATTCTGGCTTAAAAGAAGAAGCTAAAATTTCCAACAAGGCCAAACCTGAATCGGTGCAATTTTATGATTTTCTTTTAGACATTAAAAATATTATAGGTGATTTTAAACTAAAATCATCAAAATATAATATTTTAAGCCCTTATGAACAAGCAGATATTTATCTATCGGATATTAAAGTAGGTTTTATAGGCCGTTTGCATTTAAAAATAGAAAATGAGAGAGATTTACCAAAAACATATATTTGCGAACTTGATTTAGATTTAATCAGGCAAGATTTTAAAATAGCTAAGCCTTACTCCAAATTCCCAGCTATCACTAGAGATCTTAGTGTGTTAATACCTAAAGGTTTTGAATACAATCAGATTAAAAATTGTATCGAAGAATTGAATTTAGAAATACTTGAAAATTTTCGTTTAGTTGATATTTATAGTGATGAAAACCTTAAAGAATTTTATAGCATTACTATAAGTTTTTCTTTTAGGGATATAAATAAAACTCTAGAAGATAATCAAGTGAATGAATGTATGGATAAAATTTTAAATACTCTTAAAAATTTGGGTCTTGATTTAAGATGAAAATTTACAAATTGCAAACCCCTGTAAATGCTATACTTGAAAATATAGCAGCAGATAAAAGCATATCTCATCGTTTTGCTATATTTTCGCTTTTAACACAAGAAGAAAATAAGGCTCAAAATTATCTCTTAGCTCAAGATACTTTAAACACTCTTGAAATTATAAAAAATCTTGGAGCTAAAATTGAACAAAAAGATTCTTGCGTCAAAATTATACCCCCTAAAGAAATTTTATCTCCAAATTGTATTTTAGACTGTGGAAATTCAGGAACTGCTATGCGTTTGATGATAGGATTTTTAGCAGGAATTTCTGGTTTTTTTGTTTTAAGTGGAGATAAATATTTAAACAATCGTCCTATGAGAAGGATAAGCAAACCACTTACTCAAATAGGCGCTAGAATTTATGGAAGAAATGAGGCAAATTTAGCTCCACTTTGTATAGAAGGTCAAAAATTAAAAGCTTTTAATTTTAAAAGCGAAATTTCTTCGGCTCAAGTTAAAACAGCTATGATTTTATCTGCTTTTAGAGCTGATAATGTATGCACTTTTAGTGAAATTTCTCTTAGTCGAAATCATAGTGAAAACATACTAAAGGCTATGAAAGCTCCAATAAGGGTTAGTAATGATGGCTTAAGTCTTGAAATAAATCCTTTAAAAAAACCTTTAAAAGCTCAAAATATAATCATTCCTAATGATCCTTCTTCGGCTTTTTATTTTGTTTTAGCAGCTATTATTTTGCCTAAATCTCAAATTATTTTAAAAAATATTTTGCTTAATCCTACTCGTATAGAGGCGTATAAAATTTTGCAAAAAATGGGTGCCAAGCTTGAAATGACAATAACTCAAAATGATTTTGAAACTATTGGTGAGATCAGGGTGGAGTCTAGCAAGCTTAATGGCATAGAAGTTAAAGATAATATCGCTTGGTTAATAGACGAAGCGCCTGCTTTGGCTATAGCTTTTGCTTTGGCTAAGGGTAAATCTAGTTTAATAAATGCTAAAGAATTACGCGTTAAAGAAAGCGATAGGATTGCTGTGATGGTTGAAAATCTAAAGCTTTGTGGTGTTGAAGCTAGAGAACTTGATGATGGTTTTGAAATAGAAGGTGGATGCGAACTAAAATCTTCAAAAATTAAAAGCTATGGAGATCACCGTATTGCTATGAGTTTTGCTATTTTAGGTTTGCTTTGCGGAATCGAGATTGATGATAGTGATTGTATAAAAACTTCTTTTCCAAATTTTATAGAGATTTTATCAAATTTAGGAGCTAGGATTGATTATTGAATTAGCAAAAAACTATGGTTTTTGTTTTGGTGTTAAAAGAGCTATTAAAAAAGCAGAACAAATAAAAGATGCCGCAACTATAGGCCCTCTTATTCACAATAACGAAGAAATTTCTCGTTTGCAAAAAAATTTTAATGTCAAAACTTTGGAAAATATACAATCTTTAAGTAATGAAAAAAAGGCTATTATAAGAACTCATGGTATTACAAAGCAAGATTTAGAAGAATTGAGAAAAAAAGATATAGAAATTTTTGATGCCACTTGTCCTTTTGTTACAAAACCACAACAAATTTGCGAGCAAATGAGTAAGGAGGGTTATGAAGTTGTTATTTTTGGAGATGAAAATCATCCCGAAGTTAAAGGAGTCAAAAGTTATGTAAGTACAAAAGCTTATGTAGTTTTGGATAAAAAAGAACTTCAAAATATAAAACTTCCTAATAAAATAGCTGTAGTAAGCCAAACAACTAAGAAGCCTGAGCATTTTATGGAGATAGTAAATTTTTTAATACTTAAAACCAAAGAAGTAAGAGTTTTTAACACTATATGTGATGCAACCTTTAAAAATCAAGATGCCATTAAAGAACTCTCGCTTAAAAGTGATGTTATGGTTGTTGTAGGGGGTAAAAACTCAGCCAATACAAAACAACTTTTTTTAATTGCAAAAACCAATTGTGAAGATAGCTATCTAATTGAAACCGAAGAAGAGTTAAAAAAAGAATGGTTTTTGGATAAAAAACATTGCGGCATTAGTGCAGGTGCTAGTACTCCTGATTGGATCATACAAAAAGTTATCGCCAAAATAAAAAATTTTAAAATTAATTAAAAAATGTTTTCAAATAGAATAAAAAAGTCAAAAATTTAAAAAAAATTAACAAAAATAAAAAAACTTAACACTAATTAAAGAAAAATAAGGTAAAATCAATCAATTTCTAAAAATTATTTTAAAGGATCATAATGAGCGAGGTGAACAAAAAAGTTCAAGGCGGCGTAGATGATTATCTTGAGGAAGAAGATTTTGGACAGCTTTTAGAAGCTTTTGATAAATCAAGAGAAGAGGCTGCAACAGAGGGTGTGATTGTAGAGATCAAAAATGATGAAGTTTATGTAGATATAGGTAAAAAATCTGAAGGTATTTTAGCTCTTAGCGAAATACAAGATGACAATTCTAAGCTATTATTTAATGTAGGCGATGGTATTAAAGTTGCTGTTATGGGTTCTCGTGGTGGCAGATCTTTACTTTCTCATAAAAAAGCTTTGAGAAAAGAAAAAGTTATCGAATTTATTAAAAACTATCAAGAAAATCAAGATGATATTTTTACCGTAAAAGTAGTTGGAAAAAATAAAGGCGGATTGATAGTTGTTGATGAAAATGATGTTGAATTTTTCTTACCAAAATCTCAATATGGCTTCAAAGAAACAAATAATATTATAGGCAAAACGTTTAAAGTTAAAATTATTAAAATCGACAAAGATGAGCAAAGTATCATTGTTTCTCGTAAAAAAACTTTAGATGACGAGAGAAGAAAACGCAAAGAATTGATCAATAATGTAGCACAACAAGAAGATTTAATTGAAGGTATTGTGAAAAAAATTACTACTTATGGTATGTTTGTGGATGTAGGAGGTGTTGATGGTCTTGTTCATTACAGCGAAATTTCTTACAAAGGACCTGTAAATCCTGGAACACTTTATAAAGAGGGTGATAAGGTTCCAGTTAAAGTTATAAAGTATGATAAAGAACGCAAACATTTATCCTTGTCTATAAAAGCGGCTTTACCCGATCCATGGAGCGAGATAAAAGATACTCTTGATGTAGGTGATACCATTAAAGTAATAGTATCAAATATAGAGCCTTATGGTGCTTTTGTGGATTTAGGAAATGATATAGAAGGATTTTTACATATCAGTGAAATTTCTTGGGATAAAAATATTAAAAATCCAAAAGATTATATCAACAAAGGTCAAGAAATTGATGTTGAAGTAATTGAAATCAATCCAAATGAAAGACGCTTAAGAGTTTCTTTAAGAAATTTACTTTCTAGACCTTTTGATGAATTTATGAAATCTTACAAAATTGCAGATGTGGTTGAAGGGGAGATCACCTCGGTAACTTCTTTTGGTGCGTTTGTTAAACTTGGCGGTATTGAAGGTCTATTGCATAATGAAGATGCTTCTTGGGATAGAAACGATAAATGTAAAGACAAATTCTCTCAAGGGGATAAAATCAAGGTAAAAATTATCAAAATAGATGAAGAAAACCAAAAAATATCATTAAGCGCAAAAGAATTAAACAGTTCTCCAGTGCAAGAATATGCCAAAATTCATAAAGTCGGCGATATTGTAAAAGGCACTATCCGTGATATTAAAGATTTTGGTGTTTTTGTAGAGCTAAGTAAAAATGTTGATGCTTTAATTCATAAAGAAGATATAAGCACTTCTATGCTTGAAAATTTAAAAATTGGCGACGATATTGAAGCTGCTATAGTTTTTATTGATGAAAAGAAAAATAGAATTCGCCTAAGTGTTAAAAATCTTGTTAGAATAAAAGAAAGAGAAGTTCTTAATGAAATCAATAATGATGATAAAGTAACTTTAGGTGATATCATTAAAGATCAGCTAGCTTAATGAAAAAATACATTACAATGAGCATTTTGAGTATTTTATTACTCATTTTGCTTGCTGTTGTTTTTACATTGCTTTGGCAATTTAAAGCTAATGTAAATTTCATTCCACAATTTGCTAAAGATACAAATACGCAGCCAAGCATTCAAACCCAAAATCAAGATCTTTCATGGCAAGAAGAATTAGCAAAATGGCCTACAAGAGATTTTACCCCAGCAGCAGAAAAATTTACCTTATATTTTGATGCGGATACTAGCGAGCTTAAGGAGAAAAATAAATATTATCAACTTATAGTTGGAAAATATGATATTTATTCTATGTTTTGCTTAAGACAGACTTTAAATTCTTTTAATGTGAAGTATTTTCTTCTTAAATCTGGCGATAGTCCAGAAATCTTTTTGGATACAGGCAATGAAAAACTTATAGATGATATTATCAAAGAATTAAAAAAATATAAAATAAATACAGAAGTAAAGGAAATTTGGTTATGAAAAAAAAGATTATAGTGTGTGATGCTATTTTGGATAAAGGTGTCGATATTCTAAGAAAAGCTGAAGATATTGAGCTTATAGAAGCTGCAAAATTTCCAAAAGATGAACTTATGCAAATGCTAAGCGATATTGAAGTTGCAATTACTAGAAGTTCTACGGATGTAGATGTAAATTTTTTAAATCATGCCAAAAAATTAAAAGCGCTTGTGCGTGCTGGGGTGGGCGTAGATAATGTTGATATTCCAGAGTGTTCTAAACGAGGAGTGATTGTGATGAATGTCCCAACTGCAAATACTATTGCCGCAGTTGAACTAACAATGGCACATCTTTTAACATCAGCTAGAAGCTTTGTCAATGCTCATAATTTTTTAAAAATTGAAAGAAAATGGGAAAGAGAAAAATGGTATGGCATTGAATTGATGAATAAAACGCTAGGGGTTATAGGTTTTGGAAATATAGGTTCAAGAGTAGCTATCCGTGCTAAAGCATTTGGTATGAAAATTTTAGCCTATGATCCGTATATTTCTGCTTCTAAGATTACAGATTTAGATATGGAACAAGCAAAAAATTTGGATGAAATTTTAGAAAAAAGTGATTTTATTACCATTCACACACCAAAAACCAAAGAAACCAATGGTATGATAGGAAAGCAAGAAATTGCAAAAATGAAAGATGGAATAAGATTAATAAATTGTGCTCGCGGAGGATTATACACAGAAGAGGCTTTATATGAAGGTTTAAAAAGTGGTAAAATAGCTTGGCTTGGTATAGATGTGTTCGATAAAGAACCCGCGACTAATCATCCTCTTTTAGACTTTGAAAATATTTCAGTTACTTCTCACCTAGGAGCAAATACTTTAGAAAGTCAAGACAATATCGCAAGAGAAGCTTGTGAGCAAGCATTAAGCGCAGCACGAGGCGTGGCTTATCCTAATGCCTTAAATTTACCAATTAAAACTGAAGATTTACCACCTTTTGTAGCTCCTTATATAGAACTTGTTTCTAAAATGGCTTTTTTAGCTGTTCAAATTGATAAAAATCCTATAAAAAGTATTAAATTAGAGGCTGAAGGAATTATTGGTGAGTATGCAAATTCTATGCTAACTTTTGCAGCTGTTGGTGCTTTGGGTGGAATTTTAGGAGAGAAAATTAATTATGTTAATGCAGAATTTGTTGCCAAAGAAAAAGGAGTTGAATTATCTTGCGAAACTCTTCCAAATAGTGGTTATAATAATAAACTTAGCGTTAAAATTATCACCGAAAATTCAAATATCAGTGTTTCAGGAACAGTGTTTAATGAAAATGAACAACGCATAGTTGGATTAAATGGCTTTAAAACTGATTTTAAGCCAAAGGGAAAAATGATTATTTTTAAAAACAAAGACATACCAGGAGTTATAGCTAAAATCAGTTCCGTTTTGGCAGCTAAAAATATCAATATAGCTGATTTTAGGCTTGGTAGAGATGGTTTTGGGTATGCTTTGGCTGTTGTTTTGATTGATGAAAAAGTTCAAAAAGAAGTATTAGATGAACTAAAACAATTAGAGGCGTGTGTATTTGTCCAATATGTTGAAATTTAAAATTTTAATTATAGAAGATGATATAGATTTAAACGAACTGCTTGTTTTAAAGTTAAAATCTAGCGGTTATGAAGTTATATCTTTAGCGGATTTTTTTGGAGTTGAAGATTTGCTCGATAATGAGCAAATTGATCTTTTAATAGTCGATAGAAATTTGCCCAGTGGAGATTCTTTAGAAAAAATTCAAGATTTAAGAGAGCAAGGATATAAAGAAGCAGTTATTTTTCTTACAGCCAAGGCTTTACATCAAGATTTACTCGAAGGCTTTGAAAGTGGTTGTGATGATTATGTTTGTAAACCTTTTGATTTCAATGAGCTTTTGCTTCGCATTAAAGCAATTTTAAAACGCCATAAAAAAGAAGAAGAAAAACTATCTTTTGGTGATTTTATTTTAGATTTGGTTAGTTATGAATTCTTTTACAAAAATCAAAAATTAGAAATCTCAAATCTTGACTATGAGCTTTTAAAATGTTTTTTTGAAAATCCAAATACCTTGCTTACTAGACAATTTTTAAGCGAAAGTGTTTGGAAAGATGATACTACAAGTGATAAAACAATCAATATAGCTCTAACAAGACTTAGAAATAAATTTCCAAAACTAAAAGATCATATTATAAGTGTTAGGGGTATTGGCTATAAATTATGCTAAAAACTAAAAATATTTTTATAGTTTTTTTTGTTGTATTGGCTTTGATTTTTGGGTTTATTTTTTATACTTTTACTAATTCTTATCTTAATTTCTTGCTTATAAAACAATATGAACAAAAAATCAAAAGCCTTGATGATGTTTTAAAATTTTCTCTCTTAGAGCATTTAAATGATGCTAATATCAAGAATTTTGCTAAAGATACTAGGGCTGATTTTATTATCCTAAACAATGATATGAAAATAAGTTCTGTAAAAAATCCTGATTTTTTTTCTAATCTTAAAGAAGGAGAAATTTTAAATTTCAATTCAAAAAAAATTCTCACTAAAAGCTTTATTTACAAAGGATATAAATATATTATTATTGTTTATCCTCGTTTTTTAGATTTAGAACTTTTTTGGACAAAAATGGCAATCGGTTTTGGAGTATGCTTGCTGTTTGTTTTTATTTTAATGTTGTTGTTAGGTAGAAGAATAGAGAAAAATTTTAATAAAATTTTGGATTTTTTGGATTCTATAGGGGATCATAAAGTTGTTATATTAGAAAAAGGAATGTTTAAAGAATTTAATTTACTAAATGAGAAACTTTTAAAAACTAAGGATAAAATTCTAAAGAATACCCAAAAAAATAAAAAACAAAGCGATAAAATCACTTTAAAAAATACTCAGCTTGCTAGCGTGATTTCTGCTATTTCTCATGAGCTTAAAAATCCATTAAGCGTGATTGATCTTAGCTTAGAGATGCTAAAAGATGAGAAATTGGAAGATAAAAAATTAAAAAAGGAATTACTAGAAAAAATTTCACGTCAAAGCGTTAAACTTAATGCTTTAACCCATAAGCTTAATTTTGTTTTTAATCTTAATAGTGAAGCCTTGCAGATGCAAGAATTCGATCTTTTTTCTCTATGTGAAAAAATCACTAAAAACCCAGGCTTTGAAAGAGTTGCATTGCAAGGTAAAAGCACGAAAGTTAAGGCTGATGAATTTTTAATCGAGCAAGTGATTATAAATTTGCTTTCTAATGCTTTAAAATATAGTCAAAAAAAAGTCATTTTAACGGCAAGAGATCAAAAGATAATAGTGCAAGATTTTGGAAAAGGCATAGAAGAAGATAAAATAAAATTGATTACAAAAAAATTTTATAAAATTGATGTAAAAAGTGATAATTCTTTTGGTTTGGGACTTTTTTTAGTAAAGAAAATTTTAAATATACATAAAAGTTATCTTGAAATTTCTAGCACTTTAGGTTATGGTTCTAGTTTTAGCTTTAAACTCAGTCAAGGATAAAAAATGGCTCTTATAGATTTAATTGAAGCTTCAAAAAAATTTGGAGACAAAATAGTTTTAAATGAAGTAAATTTTAGCGCAAACGAGGGAGAAAAGATTGCTATTATAGGCAAAAATGGAGAAGGAAAATCTACTTTTTTAAAAACGCTTTTAGGCACACTTCCTTTAGATAGCGGTAGAATAATAAGACAAAATGGAAAAAGCATAGCCATGCTTTCACAAACCGTTGATTTTAATGCAAATTTAAGCGTAAAAGAAGCCATCAAGCAAGAGCTTGTAGAAATTTACAATACCTTAGAAGAATATGAAATACTGCATAAAAAATTAGAAGAAGATCCTAGTAATAAAGATTATCTTCAAAAAATAGATACGCTTATGACTTTGATTGATAGTAAAGATGCTTGGAGTATAGAATCTAAAATAATACGCGTTTTAAAAGAATTTAGTTTACTTGAGTATGAAAATCGCATTATATCTACTTTAAGTGGTGGAGAAATACGCCGCGTTGGGCTTTGCATACTTTTACTAAAAAATCCTGATATTTTATTGCTTGATGAACCAACTAATCATTTAGATGTATATATGACAAGCTTTTTGGAAGAATTGCTAAAAAATTCAAAGATGTGTGTGATTTTTATTTCCCATGATAGATATTTTATTGACGCTATAGCACACAAGTGTGTAGAAGTAGAGCAGGGTAAGCTTAGTATTTTTAAAGGCGGATATGCAAACTATTTAGAGAAAAAAACACAAATTTTGCAAAGCCTTGCTAAGAGCCATGAAACTCTTTTAAAGCAATTAAAAAGCGAAGAAGAATGGCTTAGAAGAGGGGTTAAAGCAAGACTTAAAAGAAATGAAGGACGAAAAGAACGCATTTTTAAAATGCGTGAAGAAGCGAAAAAAAATCCTGGGGCAATCAAACGCTTAAAACTTGAAATTTCAAGAGCGGCTTTAAATTTTAATAGAGAAAAAACGATCAATCGTAAAAAAATGCTTTTTGAGCTTAAAAATATAAGCAAAAATATAAACAATAAAAATCTTTTTAAAGATTTTTCAACGCGTATTTTACAAGGTGAACGCATAGCTATCGTAGGAAGAAATGGTTGTGGAAAATCAACATTGTTAAAAATTCTTCTAGGGCAAATAAAACAAGATAGCGGTGAAATAAAACGCGGAGAGCTTAAGATAGGATATTTTGATCAGGCTAGAAGCTTGGTAAATTCTGATAAAAGCTTGCTTGAAATTTTTTGTCCCAATGGTGGAGATAGGGTTGAAGTTCGTGGTAAAAATATGCATGTTTATGGATATTTGAAAAATTTTCTATTTCCTAAGGAATTTTTAGATAAAAGCGTGGCTCTTTTAAGTGGCGGAGAGAAAAATCGCGTTGCTTTAGCCTTGCTTTTTACTAAAGAATATGATGTTTTGATTTTAGATGAGCCAACTAATGATCTTGATATAGCTACGATTAATATATTAGAAGAATACTTACTTAGTTTTGAAGGGGCTATTTTGCTAGTATCACACGATAGATATTTTGTTGATAAAATCGCAACAAAACTTTATGCTTTTGAGGGAAATGGATATATAAATATTTTACACACTCTTTATACTGAATATCTTGAAAATGAAAAAGAAATTGAAGAATTGGATAATTTTGCTTTAGAGCTTCAAACCCAAGAGCAAAATAATAACCAAAAAGAAAAAAGCTCCAAAAAATTGAGCTACAAAGAAAATGAGATATTAAAAAACCATCCTGAAAAAATAGATTTTTTAGAGCAAAAGATAGCTAAATTAAATCAAGATTTATCCGATCCAAATGTATATCAAGAAATAGGTATTAACAAGCTTTATCAAGAGCTTGAAGTAATGCAAAAAGAACTTGAAATTCTAGAAAATGAGTATTTTTTAGTATTAGAGAAAAGCGAGAATTTATAATTAAAGAGATTTTATATTTTTTATTCTATGGAGCGGGAAACGAGATTCGAACCCGCGACCCCAACCTTGGCAAGGTTGTGCTCTACCCCTGAGCTATTCCCGCAAAAAATAAGTGGTGCCCGAGGTCGGACTCGAACCGACACAAGGTTGCCCTTACCAGATTTTGAGTCTGGCGCGTCTACCAGTTTCACCACTCGGGCTCATTTTATAAGATTTAAAGCTAAAATTATACTTTTTTAGGCTAAAAAATACTTTAAAAATAAAAAGTATTTTCAAAAAGACAATATAAAATTATATAATTTAAATTTTTGGAACAGTTATTGCTTTTGTTTATTAGCAATGTTTGAAAAGATTTTAACTTTAATACTTTAGAGGAAAAAAATGAGAATTACAAATAAACTTAACTTCACAAATAGTGTGAATAATTCTATGGGCGGTCAAAGTGCTTTATATCAGATATCTCAACAACTTGCTTCAGGTTTGAAAATACAAAATTCATATGAAGATGCAAGCACTTATATAGATAATACGCGTCTTGAATATGAAATTAAAACATTAGAACAAGTAAAAGAATCAACAAGTAGAGCTCAAGAAATGACTCAAAATAGTATGAAAGCTTTACAAGATATGGTTAAACTTCTTGAAGATTTTAAAGTTAAAGTAACCCAAGCTGCAAGCGATAGCAATTCTCAAACCTCAAGAGAAGCTATAGCAAAAGAACTAGAACGTATAAAAGAAAGCATAGTTCAGCTTGCAAATACCAGTGTTAATGGTCAGTATCTTTTTGCAGGTTCTCAAGTTGCAAACAAACCTTTTGATTCTAATGGAAATTATTATGGAGATAAAAATAATATTAATGTAGTAACTGGAGCTGGAACTGAAAGCCCATACAATATACCAGGTTGGGATTTATTTTTTAAAGCAGATGGAGACTATAAAAAACAAATAAGCACTAATGTTAGTTTTACAGATAATCGTTGGGATTTAAATAAAGACCCTGATAAAACTAAATATCTCACAGGAGATTCTAAATGGCAACAACTTATCGGACAAGGTTATGTAAAAGATAATAGCTTAGATGCTGACAAAGACTTTGAGTATGATGATAGCAAACTAGATTTTCCTCCAACAACTCTTTATGTTCAAGGTACAAGACCCGATGGAACAAGTTTTAAAAGTGCTGTACTCGTCAAACCCGAAGATACTTTAGAAGATGTAATGGAAAATATTGGAGCTCTTTATGGTAATACTCCAAATAATAAAGTAGTAGAAGTAAGTATGAATGATAGTGGTCAAATTCAAATTACAGATCTAAAGCAAGGTAATAATAAACTCGATTTTCATGCTGTAGCTTTCACACCACAAGCTGATGATAAAACTGAATTAAATAATATTATCCAAGCAGCACAGGATGAAGGCATTACAATGGAAGATGTTACAAACAGGGTTATGACTGCTGCACTAGGAAATCCCAATAATGAAGATATTACAAATTTAAATAATCCTGTAACCATTCAAATTAACGGACAAAACTTTGAAATTGATTTAAAACAAACTGATTTTATCAAAAGTAAAATGACAGATACAGATGGAAATGCTGCTAATGGAGCTGATTACGATAATGTGTATTTTGAAAAAAATGGCAATACTGTTTATGGTAATGTTTCTCAAGTTATCAAAGGAAGCAATGCTTATGCCACTGATTCAACCAAACTTAGCGAGGTAATGGCAGGAGATAGCCTAAATGGTACTACTTTAAATTTAAAAGTCAATTCCAAAGGTGGAAATTCTTACGATGTTACTATAAATTTACAAACTTCAACTGTAAGCTATCCTGATCCTAATAATCCAGGTCAAACCATAAGCTTTCCTATTATGCATACTAATCCTGCAACTGGAAATAGTGGGGTTGTTACAGGATCAAATGATATTACTTATGGTCAAATTAATGATATTATAGGTATGTTTGCTGCAGATAAAATTCCTACAACAACCATACAAGCCAATAATAGTCAAATTAATAATGCAGATTATACCCAAATACAACAACTCATGAAAGATTCACAAGCTACTGTTGATGTAAGTATGGATTATAAAGGTCGTATTAGTGTTACTGATAAACTTTCATCAGGAACCAATATAGAAATTTCTCTTAGTGATTCTCAAAGTGGCCAATTTCCAGCACCTCCTTTTACCACAACTTCTACTGTACAAAATGGTCCAAATTTTAGTTTTAGCGCGAATAATTCTTTAACTATAGATGAACCAAATGTGGATATTATTAAAGATTTAGATTCAATGATTGATGCTGTTTTAAAAGGCAATATGAGAGCAGACTCCGAAAGTGAAAACCCTAGAAATACAGGTATGCAAGGAGCTTTAGAAAGACTTGATCATTTAGCAGATCATGTTAGCAAGCTTAATACAACTATGGGAGCATATCATAATACTATCGAAGGTGTTAATACACGCACATCCTTTTTAAGCGTTAATGTCCAAAGTATAAAATCAAATGTGATTGATGTAGATTATGGTGAGGCAATGATGAATTTAATGCAAGTTCAACTTGCATATCAAGCTTCTCTTAAAGCTAGTACAACAATTTCTCAACTTAGCTTATTAAATTATATGTAAAATTTTTTATGGTATAATTTGGCTTTGATTTTATTTTCAAGGAAAGAATATTAAAAAAGAAGCCATTTTTACCAGCTCCACGCTTGTTATTTTTTATCTTTGTCTTTGTATGCTAGCACCTGGCATGGGAGAATGGGTTTACAAGGCTAATTTATTTTTATTTGGAGAATTTGGGTATTATTATCCATTTTCTTTGCTTATATTAAATTATCTCTACTATAAAAAAAAATATAAAATAGAAAATTTTAAGCGTAGGGAGCTTTTTGGTTTTTCTTTGGCCTTTTTTTCTACCTTGCTTTTATTTTCTGTCTTTTATAGAGAGTTTGGGTATATTTTAGAAATTGTATATGGATTTTTTTCTATAATCTTAGGGCGTACAGGGAGTGGAATTTTTGCTCTTTTACTTCTACTATTTTCTTTGGTTTTATTGTTTCCAAAATTTGCAAAAGAAATTTTAAAAATAGAATTAGATTTTACTTATTTATTAAAAGTAGAGCAAGCTTTTAAATCTTTACTTATGCGTGTATTTGGTGGAGAAAACGAGAAAGAAGATGTAGGTAAATCAGAACCTATAGCTCCAAAATTAAATATTTTGCAAGATAGTATTTATGGAAATTTACAAATAAACAAAAAAGGGGAAACCAATAACTTAGAACAGATAATTAAAGATAGCAATATCAATGCAAGTAAAAATTCAATTACCACGGCCAAGGAAAATTTTGAAAAACTAAAAAATCAAATTTTAGATGAAACCATAGAGATTGATAAACAAAGTTTAAAAGAATCAAGAAGTTTTGTTCATGAGCATTCTCAACAAGTGCGAAATTTCGCACAAAAGGCTAGTAAAATGAGCATTAGTCTTGATGAAGATTTTAATTTTATTTCAGAAGAAGAGGTAGATATGATTCCTGAACGTTTTTTAAAACCTAAAAAACTTGAAGATATAAAGCAAATAGATACAAATAAAAATTTAGATGAGCCAAGTTATAAACGTAAAAATATTGAAATTCCAGTTTCTAATCAAGAAGTTAAACCAAAAATTTTTACAAAAGAGCTTGAACTTAGAGAGAATTTGATAAAAAAAGAAAAACTAGAACAAGAATACAAAGCCTATCAAAATGAAATTTTAGAAAATAAAGTAAAACAAGAAATTAAAAAATTAGAAGAATATGATGCGATAAATTCAAGCGATATTATAGAAGGGAATAAATATAGTTTTAATAGCCCAAAAACAATTAAAACAGAAACAGAAGAATCAGACAAAATAAATGAAAATAAAAATCTAGATAAAGCAGACAATATCTTTGAATTTGCTCCCATTGTAGAAGAGTTAAATCATCCTTATATAGAACCTACTCCTATAAAAAATATAAATGAAATAGTTATAGAAGAAAAAAATACACTCGATTTTATCCAAAATACAGAAACTAAAATCGATAATGAAAAAACAAATGATCAAGAAATTAAACTTCAAAAAGCAGTTTTAGCCAAAGAAATTGCTATTAACCAAGCTTTATTGCGTGAAATAGAGCAGGGCGAAGTAGAAAAACCAAAAGATTTCACCTTGCCGCCATTAGATTTTTTAGCTAATCCAAAAGAACACAAACAAGAAATCAATGAAAGTGAAATAGATAAAAAAATTTATAATCTTCTTGAAAAATTGCGTCGTTTTAAAATAGGCGGCGATGTTATAAGCACTTATGTTGGTCCTGTGGTAACTACTTTTGAATTTCGTCCTAGTGCAGATGTGAAAGTAAGTCGTATTTTAAATTTACAAGATGATTTAACTATGGCTTTAATGGCAAAATCAATCCGTATTCAAGCTCCAATACCAGGAAAAGATGTTGTAGGTATAGAAGTTCCAAATGATGAAATTCAAACCATTTATTTAAGAGAAATTTTACAAAGTGAAGTTTTTAAAAACGCTAAAAGTCCTTTAACCATAGCTTTAGGTAAAGATATAGTAGGCAATGCTTTTGTAACCGATCTTAAAAAACTTCCGCATTTACTCATCGCAGGAACGACAGGTAGTGGTAAAAGTGTGGGGATAAATTCTATGCTTTTAAGTCTTTTATATCGCAACTCTCCAAAAACCTTGCGTTTGATGATGATAGATCCTAAGATGCTTGAATTTAGCATTTATAATGACATTCCTCATCTTTTAACTCCTGTTATCACAGATCCAAAAAAAGCAGTCAATGCGCTTTCAAATATGGTAGCTGAAATGGAAAGACGCTATCGCTTAATGGCTGATGCAAAAACCAAAAATATAGAAAATTACAATGAAAAAATGAAAGAATTAGGCGGAGAAGAACTTCCTTTTATTGTAGTAATTATCGATGAACTTGCTGATTTGATGATGACTGCGGGTAAAGATGTAGAATTTTATATAGGAAGACTTGCGCAAATGGCAAGAGCAAGTGGAATCCACTTGATTGTAGCTACACAACGACCTTCTGTTGATGTTGTAACAGGACTAATTAAAGCGAATTTACCAAGTAGAATTTCTTATAAAGTAGGGCAAAAAATTGACTCTAAAGTTATTTTAGATGCTATGGGTGCTGAAAGTTTACTTGGAAGAGGGGATTGTTTATTTACTCCTCCTGGAACAAGCTCTATAGTGCGTTTGCATGCGCCTTTTGCAAGCGAATTTGAAATAGAAAAAATCGTGGATTTTCTAAAGGATCAACAAAGCGTAGAATATGATGAAAGCTTTTTAAAGGATCAACAAAGCGTAGGTGTTACAACAAATGAAAGCTTTGATGGGGAAGTAGATGAGCTTTACGAAGAAGCTAAAAGAGTAATCTTAGAAGATGGAAAAACAAGCATTTCTTATTTACAACGCCGTTTAAAAATCGGCTATAACCGCTCTGCAAATATTATTGAACAACTTACGCAAAACGGGATTTTAAGCGAACCTGATGCCAAAGGACAAAGGGAAATCTTGTAAGATTTTTCTTGTGTTTTTGATATATAAAACTGATTACAAAAGAAGAAATTTAAAAGGCAAAAGCCCCGTAAAAAGGGCTTAAAAATTATTTATCTCTAAGATTTAATTCAGTAATTAACTTACTATAAGAATTATAATCTTTTCTTTTAAGATAAGATAAAAGTCTTTTTCTTTGACCTACAAGTTTTAGAAGTCCTAATCTTGATGAAAAGTCTTTTTTGTATATTTTTAAATGTTCTGTAAGTTCTGCAATTCTTGCAGTTAAAAGAGCTACTTGAACTTCTGTTGAACCAGTATCACCTGGTTTTTTAGCGAATTTCGCAACTATTTCTGCTTTTTTGGCCGAATCCAAAGCCATGATAGACCTCCTGATTGGTAAAATAATAAAATTAAAGAACTGTAATTTTATCTTAAAAAGCAAAAAATAAACTGAATTTATCTTTTTTAGAAGGTTTTGTCAAAATTTAAGTCTTTTTCTAAGAATTATTTATTATAATTACAGCTATTTCTGTAGTTATAACAAGGAGAATCTGTGCTATTTACCAAAGCTAGCGAATACGCTTTACTTTCTTTAATTTATATTTCTCAAAAAGAAACACCTCAAGATGTAGATTCTTTAGCTTTAGAGCTTGATATTCCTAAAAGTTTTTTAGCTAAAATTTTACAAACTTTAGCTAAAGATGGCTTGTTAAAATCTTTTAAAGGGGCAAAAGGTGGTTTTGTTTTAATCAAAGAACCAAGTCAATATACTATAAAAGAAATTGTTAATAGTGCTGAAAAAAAGGATATCAGTGTATTTGAATGCAGTGGTGGCACTTGTCCAAATAATAAAGAAGAAAATTGCACCTTAATGCCTATGTTAGTAAATTTACAAAATAAAGTAGATGAATTTTTAGATTCTATTACTTTAGAAGATATTATGAAAAATAATGGCAAAAAATAAAATAGTCGATTTAGTTTTTCCTTTCTTGGGGCCTTTAATCGCTCCTGTTTTAAAAGCTAAAAGCTTGACTATTGTTGGTTTTTTAGTTTGTATTTTAGCTATTATTATAGTTCCTTTACCAAGTCCTATTTTGGACTTTTTCTTGGCTTTAAGTATAGCTTTATCGGTATTAATTATTTTAATTTCTATTTATATACCCAAACCGACAGATTTAACAACTTTTCCAACTTTAATCTTGATTATCACTTTATTTAGGCTTTCATTAAATATAGCTACCACAAGGATGATTTTAAGCGAAGGGCAAAACGGCCCTGAAGCTGTGAGTGAGATTATAGCAGCATTTGGAGAATTTGTTGTTGGTGGAAATATGGTCATTGGCGTGATTGTATTTTGTATTTTAGTATTGATTAATTTCATGGTTGTAACAAAAGGTAGTACAAGGGTTTCTGAAGTACAAGCAAGATTTACACTTGATGCGATGCCGGGTAAACAAATGGCTATTGATGCGGATTTAAATGCAGGACTTATTGATGAACAAACCGCTAGAGCAAGACGTCAAGAAGTTATTGCTGAGGCAAACTTCTATGGTGCAATGGATGGTTCTTCTAAATTTATCAAAGGAGATGCTGTTGCAGGAATTATCATAACTATTATAAATATCATAGGTGGTTTTTTAATAGGATCTTTTCAGCACGATATGGCTTTAAGCGATGCTGCTTCTACCTATACTATTTTAACCATAGGTGATGGACTTGTATCTCAAATTCCAGGGCTTATTACTTCTACTGCAACCGCTATAATTATCACTCGTGCAAGCAAAGATGAGGAAAATTTTGCAGAAGGAACTTTAACTCAACTTTTAAGCGAATATCGCACGCTTTTAATAGTAGGTTTTGTACTTTTTATCTTTGCGTTAGTGCCTGGTTTGCCAACTTTATCCTTGGGCTTTATGGCTTTAGTATTTTTAAGCCTTGGCTATCTTACCAAGCAGGTTAAGGAAGGTAAAATTGATATAACTACAGTTAAAAAAAGCAAACCAAGTGCCGCAGCTGCATCTCAAAGTGGAGCAGGTGGGACAACGGCAACGCCTGCTAAGAAAAGCGAAGAAGAAATTCTCAAAGAAGAAGAGCACAAGATTAACGATATACTCAAAGTTGAAATTTTAGAACTTGAACTTGGATACGGACTTATTAAGCTTGCTGAAAACGAACTTACAGAAAGAATTCGCTCAATGAGAAGAAGTATTGCTGAAAGTTTAGGATTTTTAATGCCAAAAATAAGAATAAGAGATAATTTAAGACTTAAACCAAATGAGTATAGTTTTAAACTCAAGGGCGTGTCTATAGCAAGTGCTGAAATTTATCCGGATAAATATTTAGCCATGGATAGTGGTTTTATCACAGAAGAGATAGAAGGGATTGCTACAAAAGAACCCGCTTTTAACTCTGATGCACTTTGGATTGATGCGAATTTAAAAGATGAAGCAACATTAAATGGCTATATAGTAATAGATCCTGCAAGTGTTATTTCAACACATATGAGCGAACTTATCAAAGCGCACGCAAGCGAACTTCTCACACGCCAAGAGGTACAAAATCTTCTTGATAAGGTTAAAAATGATTATCCAATCATCGTAGAAGGTGCTTTAGGTGTCGCACCTGTAAGTCTTATTCAAAAAATTCTCAAAGACTTGCTTAAGCATCACATACCAATTAAAGATATGCTTACTATTTTAGAATCTGTAAGTGATATAGCAGAAGTAAGCAAGAGTTTTGATATGATTATTGAACATGTAAGGGCGTCCTTAGCTAGGATGATTACAAATATGTATTTAGATGATAAAGGAAATTTGGATATTTTTATCTTAGACTCTGCTAGTTCTGCGGTTTTAATGGAAAATGTACAATTTAGAGATGGAAGTTATCACTTGCCTTTAAGTGTAGCTCAAACAGGTACTTTAGTAGATACTCTAAGGGCTGAAGTTGCCGCAGTAGCAAATGGTCGTATCAAGCCTTTTATACTTTGCGTTGAACCGCAGCTTAGAAAATTCATTGCTGATATTTGTTATAATTTTAGCATTAATATAGTAGTGTTAAGTTTTGCAGAAATTGCAGAAAATACAAATTTTAATACCGAGGGTATTATTAGGATAGAACTTTAAGGAATATAATGAAAATTTATCATCTTTCACATACAGATCTTGATGGCTATGCTTGTCAATTTATAGTAAATTTTTATTTTAAAAATGTGAAATTTTATAATTCTAATTATGGCAAAGAAATTAATGAAAATTTTAACTCTATTATAGGCGATATAGAAAAAGATGAAAATTTCGGAAAAGCTATTATTCTAATAACAGATTTAAATTTAAATTTAAATCAATGCGAAGAATTTGAAAAAATTTGCAAAGAGAAAAATACTAAAATTTTTCTTCTTGATCATCATCAAAGTGGCGAAGAATGTGCTCAAAAATATTCTTGGTATTTACTTGATTCTAAAAGATGTGCAACTAAAATCGTTTATGATTTTTTCTCTAAAATCTGTACTCCTGTTTTAGAACTTTCAAAATTTGTTGATGTGGTTAATGCTGTTGATATTTGGCTAAGCGAGGATGAAAATTTTGAACTTGGAAAGGTTTTTTTAGGCTTGATTGCCAATGCAAAAGAAATAAATCGTGTAATGTTTAAAGAATCTCAAATTGATTATATGTTTTTCTTGCTTGATAAGGCTTGGAAATTTATAGGAAAAGAAAATGCAAATATTTTACTCGATAATGCTACTCATTTTATAAAAAAGGATTATTTTGCCAGAAAAAATGATGATACTCTTTCTAATTTAATTTCTTATTTTGTAGTTGAAAAACTAAGTGAGCTAAAAGAAAATTTCAGCATAGAATATGAAGGCCATAAAGGCATCTTAACTTCAAATATAGGCAATACTTCTGTTATTGGAAATGATTTTTTAGTAAAAAATCCTGATTATGACTTTTTTATTGATGTTAGTTCTAGAAAAACCTTAAGTTTTCGTGCAAATGGAAAAATAGATGTAAGTTTAATGGCTAAAAATTTAGTAGGTGGTGGCGGACATAAAAATGCTAGTGGTGGACTTTTTGCGACATTTAAAGATGGAGCAAATTATAATTATATTAAGGCTCAAATTATTGATTTAATTAAAAGCAAAGAACTTAAAAAGGAAAACAATGAATCAAAACAATAATAAAACCTTAAAAAATGAATTAGAAGATTTACAATATGAGCTTAGCATAGTTTTAGAAGCTATGCTTTTATACGCTGGAGTTAAAAGAGAAAAATTAGAAAATGCAATAGAAGCTTATATTGATAATATAGATAATGTACTCGAAAATTCCAACAAAGAAGGGGTTGATGAAATTTTAGAAGTGGTGGAATTTCTAAAAAATAAATACAAAGATTTTTTTCAATGAAAAAGTGTATTTTAATTTTTTTTAGTTTATATTCTTTAAGTTTTGCTAATATTTATGAAAAATTAAATGATTTTGCTTATGAAAAAAAACCGAATAAAGATTTTAAGATTCAAGAAGTTAAATTAGTGCAATTTTCACAAGAGAATAAAGATTGCCTTGAACTTTTAATAGAAGCCAGTCAAGTTAGAATTTTAAATAGCTATAATTCTTGTCAAAAATTATCTAAAGATGAAAGTTTTCAAAAATTTCTTAATGAAGATTTTTTAAAACTTTATAAAAATAATGGATATTTGATTAATGAAAATTTACAAAATTTGAAAAATACCATGCAGGATATTATGATATATTATAAACTCCGATATTCTTTTAGTAAAGATGTAAAAGATATGAGTAAAAATAAGAATTTGGATATTTTAAATATAGATGAAAAAGATGGTGGCACTTTACTTTATAAAATCAACAATCAAGCTTGTGTTGGAATAGAACTTACAAGACATGACTCAAGAATGGCTATGAAAATATACGGGATAGAAAATTTGGATAAAGAGTGCAAACTATTTATCCAATCACCTTCTTTTAAAGATCTTTCCTACACAAAAAAGGATTTTAAGTGGTATTATTTAGAATAAATAAATGCTTTAATTTTTAAATAAAAATTTTTAAAAACCACACTTAAAGTAAAAGTATCTTGCCTTCCAAGATTTTGAAAAACGCAGTTGTCTAAGTCTTTTTTTTCTTGAATGCTTAAATTTTTCATTAACCTAACCTTTAAAAATATTGCAAGATTTTATTATAGCGAAAAAACTTTATTTTTGCTTTAAATATATAAGTTCTATTTTAAATATAAACGAATATTATTTTAAGGTTTAAAGTTTTTTTCTTAAAATGTAATTAGGTTTTATTGACTTTTTCTAAATAAAGTCTTATACCGAATTTAAATTACGCAAAATAAGGAGGGAAATTGATGAATAAATTTTCTATAGTTTTAACTTTGTTGTTATGTGGAAGTTGTGCTTTAGCCTTAGATCCAAATTTGGAAAAAACTAAGAGTGCAACAGGTATTGATCTGCCTACTGCCAAATGGAATTTACCTAAGGAATTAAATGAAGATGGCACTATAGATGAAACTAAAATGCCAAAAAATTCAGAATATAGCAAAATGGTTATTTTGGGAAATAAAATTCTTAATGAAACAAGCAAATATGTGGGTCCACAAGCCAAAGATCCTAAAAAAAGATTTGCGGGAAATAATCTTTCTTGTTCAAGCTGTCATGCTAATGGTGGAAGTGTGCAAAATCAATCGGGTTTTGTAGGAATTTGGGCAAGATTTCCACAATATAATGCAAGAGGAGATAAAGTAATTACCTTAGCAGATAGGATCAATGGCTGTTTTGAACGCTCTATGAATGGCAAAAGAATGCCTTAGTGATACACCTGAAATGAAAGCCATGCTAACTTATATGCAATGGTTATCTCAAGGAGTTCCAGTAGGAGCTAAGATAGAAGGATAGGGACTTAAGAAGATAGATTTCATCTTAAGAGCAGCTGATCCTAAAAAAAGGTAAGGCAATTTATATGGATAAATGTGCCGTTTGTCATCAAGAAAATGGCTTAGGGCTTAAAAATGAGGATAGCACAGGGGCGTATTATCTTTATCCACCACTTTGGGGTGATGATAGTTATAATACAGGAGCTGGAATGTATCGTCTTATCAAAGCTGCTTCTTATATTAAAGAAAATATGCCTCAAGGTGCGCCTGACTTAAGTCTTGAAGATGCTTATGATGTAGCAGCTTACATGAATTCACAAGCTCGTCCTATTAAAGCAAATAGAAATAAAGACTTTCCAGATAGAAAGGTTAAGCCTTTAGATATGGATGTAGGACCTTATGATGATAGCTTTTCTACAACCCAACATCGCTATGGACCTTATACAAATATGATCAAAAAATAATTTTTAAGGCAATTTTTATTGCCTTAAAAATTTATTATTTCATATTACTTAATTTTTTAACTAGATCTTCTAAATCTTGCATCGAATTGATTGCACTTGGGTTAATTTGATATTTTCCATTAACAACAAAAGCAGGGGTGCCATAGGTTTTAGCTATATCATTAGCTCTTTGAAACTCGCTTAAAATTTCTTTAGCTTTTGGGGTATTTAAAAAATTTAATACTTCATTTTTATTTACATTCATAGCCTTTAAACCTATGTCGTAAAATTCATTTAAATTTGAAAAATTTCTTTGCTTGTTTAAAAAATAAGAAACAAAATAAACATCAGCAAGTTTATAAGATAAACTATCAGAATAACTCGCGTCTTTACCATTTTGCTCATCTTTGTATTGAGCAAAGGCAAAAAGCTCATTCATTTCTTTGGAAAATTCCCCATTCATTAAACTTACAGGATAGAGTTTAAAATGTAAATTTGGAAAAGCTTCTCTCAGTTTTTCAAGGGTTCCAAATTTATGATGATTATAACAATGTATACATTTATAAGAAAATGCTTCTATTACACTATTTTCAGAGCTAGGTAAACTTGGATTAAGAGTAATAAAACTATTATTTGCTAATGCAAAACTTGAACAAAATACAAGCGTTAAAACAAATTTGCAAAAAAATTTACGCATATTATATCCTTGGTTAAATAAAATTTTCAAAGATAATTTTATTTAAAAAAAATAAATAAACCCAAAAATAAATTTGGGCTTATTTATTTTTTAGGATTGAATGCTTGATCAACACTAAAAGGCATTGCTTGATAACCCGTGCCTGAACCGCTGAATTGAATTTGAACCGAAGGCTCCTTAGCGCCCCAGTTAAATTCATCAATTTTAGGTTTTGGTTCTCCAAGACTTACACCTTTACTAAGATTAAAAGCCATTCCAGCGTTGCACTATAAACCATAATAGAATCTTTATCTGGTTCATATTGAGTTAAAGAAGTTACAGGATAAAACCATTCATTGCCATTTTTATCTACAGGTTGCAATAAATATTTTTGAAATTCTTTATTCCACCCTTTATATGCGCCCAATTCCTACCTATACCTGCTATATCTCCAAATTTGTCGCTTTCATCCATTTTGGCAAGCTCTTCATCGCTTAAAGTTTTACCCACTTTACTTGCATCTATATTTAAACACACTGCACTTTGATCTAAAGTTTTGATAATAGTACTTCTATAAGGATCTAAAATCTTATACAATCTCCAATCATCAACAACATTACCATCCTCATCTACTTCTATAATAGTATCACACACTGTGCGTACATGCTTACTATCTTGGACGCAAAGTATTTGTTGAAGAAATAATGCCCATTTTTTGCATATTGTCCATAGCATGAGAAAAAATCTATATAGACAGCAGGTAATTTGCGATTGAAAATTTCTCTTCCCAGACATCGTATTTTACATATCTTTGACCAAATCCCCAAGTTAAAGCTCCATCTTTGTTTTGACGAAAACTTATCATAATTCCACGATTGTAAATATTACCCCAGTTCATTAGTTTATTGTTATCATAATACCATCTGATTTCACCCTTGGTATCTTATAATAAAGACATTTGAATTTTCATCCCATTCCATAGCACCACCTACAAGATTATTCCATACAGATTATGAGTCTTTGCCAGATTATTTTCCAGGAGCATTATTTACTAAATATAGCCTATCTGAAAATTTTGGATCCATTTTTAATACTTTCACATTTTCAAAAAGAGTTCCTCTTTGATCAGTGCCTTCCGCTTGGTTCTATGCTAGCCCATGGAGTTGTAATTTTATAAATCTCATCAATGACTTTTTGACTTTTACCATTTGCGGTTTTAGTATAACTTACCTTTACTATAAGAAGGATAAAGTCCAAAAATAGGAATTCCACCATACGTCTTAGCCATTTTAGAATTCACATTATTAAGAAATAGTTTGACCATTTGATTTTTTTATATCGCTTAAGACATAACCATTATTCATGATAATAGCGGTCAAAGGAGACAATCCATAAGGATTCATTTTAATCATACCCATTTGTCCTTGAATTTGCCAATCTATTTTCACTCCACTAGGACCACCCATGGCCATTAAAGCATTAGGTGCAAGTAGGGTAGAACCCGCCAAAATTGCCATGCAAAGAGTTTTGCTAAGTCTCATGATCAATCCTTTAAAATTATTTAAGACATCCTATTTTAAGAGTATCTTAAAACGACTTGATTTAAACTAGCTATATTTTGATTCGGATTTTTTGATTCGCCTATAAATTTAAGCACCAAAACCAAAGCAACAATCACCAATGCAAAAATTTTAGCATTAGGTTTATTTTTATCTAAAACATAGGCTATAAACATTGCAAAAAGCACGACAAAACAACATAAAAATGCTATAAGACAGCAAATTGCCATATTCATAAACTTTAAACTAGGAATCAAATACCAACCATTACTATAAAGCCCATTTTCAAAATCAGGTGGAGTTCCTATAAAAAATTTTTGAAAAGCATTAAGATGATTATAAGCATTTTCTGGAACTACAGGGGTATCCATCCCGCATTCTCCTGTTGGCAAAAACCAACTAGGAGCCCATTTATACAAAGGTAAATTAAATGGATAAATAGGAATTTCACGACATCCATCTACGCCTGCAAAAGGATTTTCAGAATGAACCACTTCATGGATATGATTTAAAGTTAGACAATGCTCCAAGCCAAGCCAAATTCCATAAAAAGCTAAGCTATAAGAAAAAATTTTTATAATATTATTTGCAGGGTTGATTAATGCAATCATACCACCTATAGCCATAACAAGCATATCAAATCTTATATACACACATTGTTCACAAGGTTTCATAAAAAGATATTCTTGAAATAAAAAATGTGCTATACAAGTAAGTCCTATAGTAACTATAATCAAAATCAACCAAGGTTTGCGCGTATCTTGCCATTTGGAAAGTGAAAAATTTCTGCAATTATCTTTCATTTTTATATAACTCATTTTTGCTTGCTAAGTTCTTTAGTAATTTCAATCAAAGCCTCTGGAGAGTTGATTGCACTTGGAACGATTTGATATTTTCCATTAACAACAAAAGCAGGGGTGCCATAATTTTGCGAAATAGGATTGGCAATTTCATAACTTTTTAAAAGCTCTGCAGTCTCTGGAGTTTTTAAGAAATTTTCAAAATCAGCTTTACTTACATTCATTGCTTTTAAACCGACACTATAAAAAGCTTCAGGATTTTTACCATTTTCCCATCTTTGTTTTTTCTTAAAATATGCATTAAAATAAGCTTCAGCAACTTTATGAGTTAAGCTATTTTTATCCGTAGGATCAATTTTATTTACACCATCCTTAAATGTCGCAAAAGCAAAAATTTCATTAGCTTGCCTTCCATAATCTCCCATAGAACTTACAGGATAAAATTTATAAGTTAAATTAGGTAATTTTTCTTTAACTTTACCCATGGTATTAAATTTGTGATGATCATAACAATGAGTACAGTGATAAGAAAAAATTTCAATCAATGAATTATCAGCGTTAGCAATAGGATTTTTAAGAATTACATATTCTTTACCTTCACTTAATGCGCTAGCACTTATACCTGCTAAAAAAGCACATACAACAATAGATCTTGCTAATTTTACTGGAAATTTCATTACCCTCTCCTTGAAATTTGGTTTTGATAAAACTTTTTATTAAGTTTTTATGTAATAACTATTATAAAACTATTAAAATAAAAATATTCTTAAAAAATTTTATAACTAAGAATATTTACTTTAACTAAAAATCAAGAATAGGGGATTAAAAAATTTAATGCACAAGTTATCATTTTTATGTATATTTTGATAATAATATAAAATAATTTAATTTTTAAATATTCTTTATAGTTTTCAAGAAAAGTAAAATATAATTTTAATTTACGAAATAAAATTATCAATTTTTTACATTATATTTTATGGATAAGTTTATTTCACTCAAAAGGTAAAATCATAAAAGTATGTAAAAATAGTAGTTTAATCTATATCAAAGTAGAATAATCTAGGTGTATATAAAAAAGTTTGAAAATTAAAGTTTTCAATATAAAATTATAAATTTTATATATTTTTACCTTTTATCATATCTTTTTATGATTGATATAAGATTTATTTAATAAAAATATTTCAATCTTTTTGCCTTGCATATAAAAACAAACTTTTTCCTAAAAAAGCTTTTTTTTACTAAGTTAATACTAAAATACCTTTTCTAGTTAAAAAGCTAAAATTTTAGATTTAGGAAAAGTTTTTATGAAATACCCTTTAGATTGTGAAGAAAATTTTGAAAAATCATTCTTATTTTGGTTAGCAAAATATGTAAAATTTAAACTCAACTCACTATCTAACAAAGAGTTAAAAAATCCACAAGCTTTAGCAGAAGTTAATTTTGCTCTTACAAAAGGTGTAAAAAATATTGATGAACTTGACGCTCTAGCAAAAAAAGCAAGAAATGCTGGTTTAAGTGGAGTTAATACTTATTTTAATCCTTTAAAAAAAGTATTTGAATATTTAAATTTTTATAAGCTTTACTCTTTAAAACAGATTGATGAAGAACTCATTGTAGAAGTTTTAGCAAGTATAACAGGTGCTTTATCAGATGCAAGCAAAAAAAATTACCGTATTGCTGTGATTAATTTTTTTGATTTTTTAGACAAGCAAAATGAAGAAGATGAAAAAGCACATATTTTCGATATCAATCTTAAAAACTGGGCAGGTATAGCAGGTTCTAAAGGGGTAAAATTACCTGAATTTATGAGTGAAGAAGAGCTTAAAAAATTTCTTGATGCTATTGAAAATGCAGATTTTAAAAACAATACCATACGCAATAAACTTATTATTAAAATCATCATTTTTACAGGCATACGGGTAAGTGAAGCTATCAATATCAAAATGGGTGATATTAGCGAAGAAAACGATCTTTATATCATAAGAATAAGAGCTAAAGGCAATAAATATCGTGTTGTAATGATAAAAAAAGAACTTATTTACGATTTGCTTAAAAATGTAAGTATTAATTATATGAGTAAAGACGCCCTACTTTTTGTCAATAAAAAAGGCACTCCACTGACTCAATCTTATGTTAGTCGCATAGTAGAACAGCTTTTATTTCGTGCAGGAATTCGCAAACAAAAAAATGGTGCTCATATGTTGCGTCATACTTTTGCCACCCTGCTTTATAAAAAGCAAAAAGATTTAGTTTTAGTTCAAGAAGCTTTAGGGCATGCAAGTTTAAATACCTCAAGAATTTACACTCATTTTGATAATGATAAATTAAAACTTGCCGCACAGGTTGCAAAGGAATTAAGTGACTCTTGAAAACTATGCTATTTTTGGTAAATATTTTTACCATGATTTAAAACACACTTTAAAAGCCTTTAACCACAAAGAAAGTAAAAAATGCTTTAAATTTATAGAAAAATATAAAAATGATTTTTATATTTTAATGCTTACTGATTATGAACTATATAGATATTTTCAAGATAAAAATTTCACAAGCAAAAAGGCTTATTTGTCTGTATTTGCTTTTAAAAAAAGAAAAAAATTTCAAAAAGAAGATATCGATGAAGAAAAATTTATTCCTGAATTTATAAATTTTTTAGATCAAGATAATTACAAAGAAAATTTCATCAAGGTTAAAGAGGCAATCTCCAAAGGAAGAGTTTATCAAATCAACCTTACTCAAAATTTTAAATTTCATAGCAAAATGGATTCTTTTGAACTTTTTAAACTTTTGCTTTCTAGACAAGATACTGAATTTAAAGCTTTTATAAAAGATGAAACAAGAGAAATTTTATCCTTTTCTCCTGAACTTTTCTTCAAAACCAAAAAAAGAAAAATATTTACAAAACCTATGAAAGGCACAATTAAGCGTGATAAAGATCCTATAAAAGATGAAGAAAATAAAATTTTCTTGCAAAATGATACAAAAAATCTGAGTGAAAATGTTATGATTTGTGATCTTTTACGCAACGATCTTTCAAAAATCATCACAAAAAAAAGCTTAAAAACAAAACTTTTTGAAATTCAAAGTCACCCTACTTTACATCAAATGACTTCAAGCGTACAAGGAAAACTTAAAAAAAATATTTCTTTATATCAAATTTTTAAAGCTCTCTTTCCTTGTGGTTCTATTACAGGTGCTCCAAAGCTTGAAAGTATTAAATTTATTGAAGAATTAGAACAAAGAGATCGTGGTATTTACTGCGGAACTATAGGTTTAATACACAAAAATAAAAATAAATTTAGCGTAGCCATACGCACCTTAGAAAAACAAGATGAAATTTATACTTATAGCACCGGTAGTGGCTTGGTTTGGGACTCAAAATTCAAAGATGAATTCGAAGAATTAAAACTTAAAAGCGCGATCTTAAATCCTTGTGATTTTCATCTTTTTGAAACCATGTATTTTAAAAATTCTCAAATTTTATTTTTAAAAGAACATTTATTAAGGCTTATAAATTCAGCTCTTAAATTTAATTTTAATACTCACAAGCTCTTTAAAGATTTTTATAATGTTTTAAATCAAAAAAGTTCTTATAAAGAATATCAAAATTTTACACTTTTTAAACTCGATGAAAAAATTTTCCACAAAAAACACTCTTTATTTTATAATTTTCCCCTACCCTTTAAAAATCCACATAAAGAAGGAATTTTAAAGCTTATTTTATACAAAGACGGAAGATACGAATTTCAACAAAGTGCCTTAAAGCAAAATTCAAACGATATTTTGCTTTTAAGTGATGATAAAATTAACTCAAAAAGTGACAATCTCTATCACAAAAGCTCTTTGCGTACTTTTTATAATCAACACTCATACAAATGGCAGCAAAACTTGTGTTATGACATAGCTTTTTTTAACGAAAAAGATGAACTTTGCGAAGGCTCAAGAACCAATCTCATCTTAGAAAAAAACTCTCAATTTTATACTCCACAAATTCAAAGCGGTATGTTAAATGGAGTATATAGAAATTTCTTAATCAATCTTGGTTTGATAAAAGAAAAAGCATTATTTAAACAAGATTTATTTGAAGCAGAAAATATTTATTGTATTAATTCCGTGCGTGGTTTAAAAAAGGTAAAATTACAATGAAGAAAATTTTATTTATAGATAATTATGATTCTTTTAGTTATACCATCATCTATTATCTTAAAGAACTTGGTTTTGAATGTAAAGTGATAAAAAATGATGCCTTTAAAAAAGCTAAAGAATTAGAAAAATTTGATTTCACTCATCTTATCATCTCTCCTGGCCCTCATTCTCCTAAGGAATCTAAATTAAGCTTAAAAGCAATCAAATATTTTAAAAAAAATAAAAAAATTTTAGGTATATGTTTAGGACATCAGTGTATAGCTGAAATTTTTGGCGGTAGGGTTTCTAAAATGCAAAATCCCATGCATGGTAAAATTTCTAAACTTTATTTTAAAAAAGATCCTATTTTTAAGGGTATTAAAAAAGAAATTGAAATTTGCTTATATCATTCTTTACACATTAGTTCCATGTCTGAAAAATGCAAAATTTTAGCTCATAATTCAGAAAATATTATTATGGCAATTAAACATAAAAAATATCCTATTTATGGATTGCAATTTCACCCCGAAGCGGTTTTAACTCAAAAAGGCAAAAAAATACTTAAAAACTTTATGAAACTTTAGTCTTTTTTGCATTTAAAATAACACTCAATATAATCAAAACAAAAGCAAAAATATCAAGCAAGCTATAACGGGTTTTTAAAAATAAAAAACTCATCAAAGCAGCTGCTACAGGCTCTATAGAGGCAATCATACTAGCCCTTAGAGCACCTATATATTCCACTCCTTTTAAATACAAACAAAAAGCCCCTATAGTTCCGATAAAGACAATCCCGCCCATAGAAAAAAATGCTTTTAAGTTAAAAGCATAGTGAATTAAACCCTTATCAAATTGCAAGATTAATAAAAATACAAAAGAAGCAAAAAGACTCGCCCAGCCCATTATCCAAAAAAGACCATATTTTAATATCACTTCTCTAGCACTTAAAGAATAAAAAGCAACTCCAAAAGCTCCTATAACAGCCCAAAAAATACCCCAATAATTTAAAACCACCGCTTCAATATCTCCTTTAGTTGCAAGCAAAAACAAAGCAAAAATAATCAAAATCAAAGCAAAAATTTCTATCAATTTAGGAAATTTTTTATTTTTAAAGCACAAATAAAGCATTATAATCAAAGGTGCACAATATTGTATCATTGTTGCAGTTCCAGCATCGGTATAATAAATAGCCTTAAAATAACCAAATTGTGTTAGCAAAAGCCCAAAAAATCCAAACATACAAATACTTAAGCTTTCTTTTAAATTTGTAAAAACTAAAATCTTTTGAGCTTTAAAACTTAAAAAAATCAAAATCAACCCTGTAGATAAAAGCCTATAAAAACAAACCCAATCTACGCTATAATTATTTTTAAAAAGGTATTCAGCTAAAACACCGCTAATAGCCCAAAAAAATACCTCCCAAAAGAACTAAAAATACGCCCATTGCAAACCTTAATAAAAATTATTTTAAATTATAGTATATTTTTTTAAAATAATGTCGATTTAGTGTAATATATATTATAAATTAAGGAGAAAATATGCAAATTAACAATTCCTTAAATAGCTTAAGTCAATATGTTAAAGTCAACTCAAACGAAGAAAATCAAAACTCTAAAAATCAAGAACAAAACGCTTTAGCGCAAGATCCAGCTGTAGAGGTAAATATCAGCAAAGAAGCCAAAGAAAAATCAAATACTTCTAATCAAAACAATTCTCAAGCTCCAGCTCAAGCTTTAAACGCACAAAACAACACGCAACAAGATAGTAGCAGCAATAGTGAAGATAAACTTACAGAATTAACACAAAAGCTTGCAGAAATTCAAGCAAAAATTGTTGAACTAACTGCGAAAATGTCTAAAGCTAATGAGGATCAAATCAAAAGTATTGAAAGTCAAATAGCAACATTAAATGCCCAAGCTTCAACTATTCAAGCTCAAATTCAAGAACTCCAAAGCCAACAAGCTTGATTATATTTTTTCAAAAGTTTAAGAATGCTATAATGATGCATTTTTAAACTTTTTCAAGGAAAAATATGACTTATCTAGAAATCGAAGGCACAAATCATCTAAGCGGAAATGTTACAATAAGCGGAGCAAAAAATGCTGCCCTACCCTTGATCGTTTCAAGTATACTTGCTAAAAATGAAGTAAAAATCAACAATGTTCCTAATGTTGCTGATATAAAAACTCTTATATCTTTGCTAGAAAATTTAGGAGCTAAAGTCAATTTTCAAAACAATAGTGCTTTATTAAACACAAACACTCTTAATCAAACCATAGCTAAATATGACATTGTGCGTAAAATGCGTGCTTCTATACTTACTCTAGGGCCTTTGCTTGCTCGTTTTGGGCATTGTGAAGTATCTTTGCCTGGTGGATGTGCCATAGGACAAAGACCTATTGATTTACATCTTTTAGCCTTAGAAAAAATGGGGGCAAATATACAAATCAAACAAGGCTATGTCGTAGCTAGTGGAAATTTAAAAGGCAATGAAATTCTTTTTGATAAAATCACGGTTACAGGTAGTGAAAACATCATCATGGCAGCAGCTCTAGCTAAAGGTAAAACCAAACTCTTAAATGTTGCAAAAGAACCCGAAGTAGTTCAACTTTGCGAAGTTTTAAAAGACGCAGGACTTGAAATTAAAGGCATAGGTACAGATGAACTTGAAATTTATGGTAGCGATGGAGAACTTTTAGAATTTAAAGAATTTAGCGTTATACCTGATAGAATTGAGGCAGGAACTTATCTTTGTGCAGGGGCTATTACAAATTCTAAAATTACTTTAGATAAAGTTAACGCCACTCATCTTAGTGCAGTTTTAGCAAAACTTCATCAAATGGGTTTTGAAACTTTGATTACAGAAGATAGTATCACCCTACTTCCTGCTAAAGAAATTAAACCTGTAGAAATCATGACAAGTGAATATCCAGGCTTTCCAACCGATATGCAAGCGCAGTTTATGGCACTAGCTTTAAAAGCTAATGGAACTAGTATTATTGATGAAAGACTATTTGAAAATCGTTTCATGCATGTAAGTGAACTTTTAAGAATGGGTGCGGATATTAAACTCAATGGTCATATTGCTACTATAGTAGGCGGAAAAGAACTTAACGCTGCTGATGTCATGGCTACAGATTTGCGCGCTTCTTCAGCCCTTATCTTAGCAGCTCTTGCAGCTAAAGGTACAAGCAAAGTCCATAGAATTTACCATCTTGATAGGGGTTATGAAAATTTAGAAGAAAAATTTAAAGATTTGGGTGCGAAAATCACAAGGCTTGAAGAATGAAAAATATCTTTGAAACCTTAAAAGACTTAGAAAATCAAATTTCATGTTTAGATGAAAGTGAGCTTATTAGCCTTGAAAAAGCAAAGGATAGAATTTTAGCTAAAGATTTATACGCTAGAAAAAATCTACCTAGTTTTGACAATGCTGCTCTTGATGGCTATGCTTTTAATTATACTGATATCAATGAGGCTTTGGAGATTAAAGGGACTATTTTTGCAGGAGATAAAAATTTTTATACAGTTGCTAAAAATGAATGCTATAAAATCATGACAGGGGCTAAAATGCCCAAAAATGCTGATACTATCTTAATGCTAGAAGATGAGTATATAGAAGAAAATAAACTCATCATTAAAAAAGCTCCTAAACAATACAATGCCTATCGCTATAAAGGTGAAGAATTAAAAAAAGGTGAAATTTTACTTCAAAAAGGTACCAAACTTAATGATAAACATATCGCCCTGCTTGCTTCTCAAGGGCTTTATAAAATAGAAGTCATAAGAAAAATTCGCATAGGTATTTTTTCAAGTGGAAATGAGCTAAAAGAACCTTGGCAAGAATGCGATGAAGAAAGTATTTATAATGCCAATGCTTTGCCTTTACTAACTATGCTTCAAAATGCTTCTTATTTGGGTATTATCAAAGATGATTTTAAAAGCACTAAAGAGGCTTTAGAAAATACAAATTTTGATCTTTTAATCACTTCAGGAGGTGCAAGCGTTGGCGAGGCTGATTTTATGGAAAAAGCTTTAGATGAATTAGGCTTTACTCCGCTTTTTAAAGGTTTAAAAGCACGCCCTGCAAGACCTACTAAGCTTTATAGAAAAGGTGAAAATTTCGTATTGATTTTACCAGGAAACCCTATGGCAGCTTATCTTTCTTGTTTTATTTTTGCTAAAAAAATCATTAATTTATTAAGTGGAAACCTAGACAATCCTTTAACATTTTATGGCAAAATGGGTATGGATTTAAAGCTTAAAAGCGGAAGAAATAATCTCATTTTAGGAAATTTAGAAAAAGGTATTTTTACACCATTTAACGAAAACAAATTTGGCTCTGGTATGATACTTCCACTTATTAAAAGTGAGTTTTTGCTTATAAGCGAAGAAAATACGAGTGAATTAAAAAAAGGTGATGAAATCACGCTTTTAAAAATATAATGTTTGTGTTTTTCACAAACATTAGCTTAATTTATCCTCATCATCATGATCATGGATATATTGCTCATCATTTTCCAAGGTATCAACAAAACGCCCTATCCTTTCCCAGCGAACATTTTTATCTTTATCCCAAGAGAAATATACAAACCAAGGTTTACCTACTATCAACCTATAAGGAACAGAACCCCAAAAACGACTATCATAAGAATAATCGCGATTATCACCCATCATGAAATACTCATTTTCAGGTACATCAAAAACATAAGCATTTCCGCCGCTAAAACCTATATGATTTCCAAGTTCTTTAATATAAGCTGGAGACATGGCAAAATCACCTATGCTAAGAAAGCGTAAAATATCGCTTTCTATATCTTTTTTTGGATCATAATGAATACCTTTTTGTTTATAAGGTTCTTTTACATAAATTTGCCCTCCAAGAGTAACAAGATCATTCGGATAATGTTCTTTCATAAATTTATCACCCTCATGCATTCTTACATAAAGTGTTTTATTTGCATAAACTATCCTATCTCCTCCTGTGCCTACACAACGCTTTACAAAGTGTTCTTTTTCATTTCTAGGATTTCTAAAAACAACTATATCTCCTCTTTGTGGCCCTTGTGCTTTTATCAAATGCCCATCTTTATTAAAATCCGGCAAAACAGGAATTTCCAACCAAGGAATATGAGGAGTTGGGATACCATAGCTAAATTTTTTAACAAATAAAAAATCCCCTACTAATAAGGTGTTTTTCATAGAACCAGAAGGAATAACAAAAGCTTGTATAAAGAAAAAAATCACCAAAAGAACAATAACTACAGTTCCAGTCCAAGACTGTGAAAATTTATATAATTTCTTTAAAATTTCCATAGATTTTCCCTAATTAAGTCTATTTTTAGCAGATTTAACTGTGTTTTCTAAAAGCATGGCTATAGTCATAGGACCTACTCCACCTGGAACAGGAGTTATATAACTAGATTTTTTAGATACCTCTTCAAAATCTACATCTCCAACTATCTTTCCACTTTCAAGACGATTGATTCCAACATCAACAACAATCACTCCTTCTTTTACCATATCCGATCGAAGTAAATTCACACAACCTGCTGCTACTATAATCAAATCAGCTTGCCTAGTATAAAGGCTCAAATCTTTGGTTTTAATATGACAAACGCTTACTGTAGCTCCAGCATTTAAAAGCATAGTAGCCATAGGACGACCTACTATATTTGAAGCACCTATAATAACAGCGTCTTTTCCTTCTAAATCAATTTCATAAGCCTTCAAAAGCTTCATAGCTCCAAGTGGAGTACAAGGCAAAAACCCACTTTCTAAGCCTAAATTTAAATATCCTACATTAATAGGATGAAAGCCATCAACATCTTTACTACTTATAATACTTTCAAGTATTAAATCTTTACAAATATGATCAGGTAAGGGAAGCTGAACCAAAATTCCATGAACACTATCATCGTGATTTAAGGTATTAATCAATGCCAAAAGTTCATTTTGTGTAGTATTTTCATTAAGATGATAAACTAAAGATTTAATTCCACATTCTTCACAGGCTTTAGCCTTAGATTTTACATAAGTTTGACTTGCAGGATTATCTCCAACCAAGATAACAGCTAAACAGCTTTCAATCCCTTTGCTTTTCAAAAATTGATTTTTTTCTTTTAATTCTTCTTTGATTTTTGCGCTTAAAGCTTTACCATCAAGCAAAGTCATTATTTTCCTTCTATAAATTTAATCACTTTTTTAAAGTAAAAATTGTATCATATTAAAACTTCATTAACAAGGTGAAACTTTGAAAATTGTTTTAATGTTTTTTTTATTTAGTATTAGTCTTTTTGGTGCTGATTTTATCACTCTTAAAGAATACTCTAAAATGCTTTATGAAAATCCAAGGGGCATTAGTTGTAAAGAATGTCATGGAGCAGATGGAAGCGAACAAATTTTAGGATATTATATGAAAAATGGTATTAAAACAGCTTATAAAGTTCCAAGTATACAAAATCTTAGTTTTGAAAATTTTAAAAATTCTCTTAATCAGAGTAAAGACGCAAAATCAATCATGCCAAATTACTCTTTAACAAATGATGAAATTGTAACTTTATATAATTACATCAAGCAATTTAGCAAGGAAGAAAAATGACAAACAAAAAAGCTTTTAAAGAAGCGTGTAAATTCATCGCAGGTGGTGTAAATTCTCCAGTTCGTGCTTTTGCAAATGTTCAAAGTGAGCCAAAATTTATTTCTCATGGAAAAGGTGCTTATATTTTCGATATAGATGGAAATTCTTATATAGACTATGTTCAAAGCTGGGGGCCTTTGCTTTTTGGACATTGCGATAAAGATATACAAAAAGCTTGTCAAAAAGCACTTCATAAAGGTTCAAGTTTTGGAGCTCCAACTTTATTAGAAACTGAACTTGCCAAGCTTGTTTTATCTGATTTTCCTCATTTAGAAAAGATCCGCTTTGTAAGCAGTGGAACAGAAGCAACCATGAGTGCTATTCGTCTTGCCCGTGGTTTTACTAAAAAAGATAAAATTTTAAAATTTGAAGGATGTTATCACGGGCATTCTGATTCATTATTAGTGAGTGCAGGAAGTGGTGCTGCTACTTTTAACTCTCCTAGTTCTTTGGGTGTTTTAGAAGATGTAGCTAAACACACTTTAGTAGCTAAATATAATGATATAAATAGCGTTAAAGAGCTTTTTGAAAAAAATAAAGATATTGCATGTGTTATCATTGAGCCTATTGCTGGAAATATGGGGTTAGTTCCAGCTAAACAAGATTTTTTAGAAGAACTTGCTAAGATCTGTAAAAACAATCAAACTCTGCTGATTTTTGATGAAGTAATGAGTGGATATAGAGCATCTTACCTTGGTTCCTATGGAATCAATCATATCCAAGCAGATATAATTACTTTTGGTAAGGTAATAGGAGGCGGTCTACCTGCAGCAGCATTTGCTTCTAGAGCTGAAATTATGGATATTTTAAGTCCTTTGGGTGGAGTTTATCAAGCAGGAACTTTAAGTGGAAATCCTTTGGCAATGGCTGCAGGTATAGCAAGTCTTACAAAAGCCAAAAAGAAAACCAAGCTTTATGACAAACTTGGAAAATTAGCAAAAAAACTTACACAAGGAATGAAAAAATTAGCAGATGAAAAAGGACTTCCGCTGCAAGCTTGTCATGTAGGTTCTATGTTTGGATACTTTTTCACCAAAGATCCTGTATCAAACTACCAAGATGCATTAAAATCTGATCTAGCATTATTTTCAAAATTTCACAAAAATATGCTTGAAAATGGAATTTATTTAGCACCTTCTCAATTTGAAACAGGCTTTATATGTTCAAAAATGGATGATAAAATTATAGATACAACATTAGAGGCTGTTAGGGAAAGCTTTAAAAGAATATGAGCAATATTTTAAAAGAAGAAAAAAATCACTTAGAAAATTCCAACAGCAAAAGACAAAAAATCATTCGCAAAACTCTTGAAGCTGCGGATGGTTTAAGTCTTGGCATCTCTATGGTTGTTGCTGTATTTATAGGTGTGGGAATAGGATATTTACTTAAAAAATTTACTCCTTATCCTTGGCTTTTTTGGCTTGGAGTTTTTTGGGGGATCAGTGCTGCTATACTTAATGTTTACAAAGCTTATAAAGTTCAAGTAAAAAGCTATGAAGAATTTAAAGAAAGAGATGAGTTGATCAAAGAAAAAATTCAAAAAGAAAAGAACAAATAATGGAACATAAAAAAGCTCTATTTTGTATTTTTGCCATTATTCATTTATTTTTTTGGATCATATTTTCATTGTTAAATCATTTTAAATTAGATATATTTTTAAGCTATGAAATAGCTTTTTTTAGTGTTTTATTGATTATTTTTGCTTCTTATTTAAATTATAAAAAAGTCATTATAAAAAAATCAAAAAATTATGAAAAAGATTTTAATTTCATTTCATCACTTTTTATCAAAAAAAAACAAAATTTATCAAAAATTATTCATTTTAAAGTTCTAAAAGACGATTTAAAGCCAAATGTTAAAGAGAAAATCCATTTTTTTGCTATGTTTTTTACTCTCTTTAAATTGATGGCTTATGTAATATTGGTTGCTGGATTTTTATTTTTACATCGCCAAGATAAATTAGATATCTTTGCTTATATTTGTGGAATTTCATCCTTGCTAGTTTGTGTGTTTATTTTTATTTTATATATAAAAAAGTATGAGTCCAAAAAAAATTATTAAATCAATGACAGCACTTTTTGCTGGTATGGCATTTTTATTTGCAGGTAATGCCTTGATAGTAAGCTCTATAGGTGTTATATTAAAAGAAAACGGAGAAAGTTCTTTAGCTGTTGGAGTGGTAAGTTCTTGTTTTTTTATAGGCGCTCTTGTTGGAACCATCAGTGCTCATAAAATTATTTCTCGTATAGGTCATATACGCTCTTTTGGGCTATTTGGTGCTATTTTTGGAATTTCAGCTATGCTTCATACAGTAAGCGAAAATCTTATTTTTTGGGCTGTTTTAAGATTTTTCATAGGAATTTGCTACTATGGACTTTTAATGGTCATAGAATCATGGCTTAATGAAAAAAGCAAAAATGCCATTCGATCTAGAATTTTAGGTTTTTATGAAATTGTTTTTTATCTTGCGTTTGGTATTGGAGTTTTAATCATAGCGTTAAATTTAAGCAAACATAGTGTATTTATCCTCAGTGCAACTTTAATTTTACTTTCATCTTTACCTTTAAATCTAATTAAAATCAAAGAACCTGTTTTACCCGCATCAAGTCCTATTTCTATACCTAAAATTTTTGATATAGCTCCTTTAGCTATCGTCACAAGCTTTATAGCCGGAATGCTTATAAATGGCTTTTTTTCTATGACATCTTTATTTATACTTTTGCAAGGTTTTGATACAAAAGCGGTTTCTTATTTTATATTTTGTGGGGTTTTAGGTGGTTTTATTGCACAAACCATCATAGGAACTATTTCAGACAAACTTGGTCGCAAATTTGCCATTATCACTTGTGCAAGTATAGGATTTATCACTATGCTTATATTTATCTTTTTTAAACTTCATTTATATATGCAATATTTTTTAGGAATTACTCTTGGTATAGGAATATTTTGCTTATATGCTTTAGCACTTGCTAGAGCAAATGATGTTTTAGTAAGCAAAAATAAAGGTGTAGAGTTAGGTCGTGGGGTTCTTTTTTGTTATTCTTTGGGCTCTTTGTTTGGCCCTTTAATTTTAGGTTTTTTAATGCAATATTTTGAAATCAAAGGTTTTATATGGTTTTATATAGTTTCTTTAGCATTTTTAATTCTTTTTGCTATCAATAAACCAAATATTTTAAATAAAAAATTTAAGAAAAAGCCTGGAAATATGGTGATATTTGATGATTAATACTCAACTAGCAAGTCAAATTGCCAATACGCAAAAAAATGATTTAAAAGTAGATAACTCTGCTTCAAAAGATAAAACAAATTTAAAAGACAATCCAAAAGAAGCACTTGCACAAGCTTTAAAGCAAAATTTAGGTTTAAGCAAGGACGCTAGTAGCGAGGAAATACTAGCAAAATTTGTTCAAAATGAAACAGGTACCAAATTAAAAGAACTTGTTAATAAACTTTTAGATCAAATCAATGCTCAAAAAAATCCCGATTCCCCTGTACTTAAACAAGGAAAAAATTTAAATTTAGCTCCTAATTTTGCTAATGAATTAAAAATCTTAAGTACAGAACTTGCAAAAAGTGATACTTTTACACAAGTTTTAGACAGATTAAATCAAATTTTAAAACCTGCCAGTGAAATAAAAAACAATAACTTAGCTCCTTTGTTTAAAAATTCAGGCGTATTTTTAGAAGCTAAATTAAAAGATGCCCTAAACGAAGAATTACTACCCAAAAGTTTTCACTCTCTTTTAAGTACAATCAAAGGTCTTAGTAGCGAAAAACTAAGCGTTCAGATAGCCCAGCTTGCAAATACAAATTTAAGCCCAAAAGACACTTTAAAAGAATTAAAAAATATTATTAATTCTAGCAAAAATGAAAATAAGCAAATTTTAAATCAAAGTTCTTTTAAAGCACTTTTAAATTTAAGTTCTAAATTGGAAAATTTTAAAAATTATATAAGTAAAAATCCCAGTCATGCTCAAGAAAAAATCACCCCTATAGCTAATAAAATTTTAAAAGAATTAAATTCCATCAAAAATGATTTTTTCAAAGCTCTTAATAAGCCAGAAAATTTAATGATAAAAGATCCAAACATCCTTAAGCAAACTGCTACCACCTTTGAAAAACTTGAAAATACTTTAAAAAATATACTAGGCAATCAAGCTTCTAAAATACAAGATAAAGAAAATATTTTAGAAAATCTTTTAAGTAACAAAGAAAATATCAAAGAAGAAAAACTTAATCATAACACAAAAAACCAAGATGAAGAAAAATATATAAAAGTATCAAAAGAAGAAACTCTCGCAGATGATGCTAAAACCAATATTAAGCAAGATGTAAAAAACGAAGAAAATTTACCTAAAAAAGAAGTTAATGCAAATTTAGATTCTAGCACAAAAACTCACGAAGAAAATATCAAAGAAAATCCAAAATTTTATGAAACAAAAACAGAAAGCAAAACTTCAATCAATACAAATACTAACACAAACAACACGCAAAATTTAAATAATTCTCAAAATATTCAATCTAACAATAACCAAACTATGCAAAATATTTTTAAAAATCAGGAATTTATAAAACAAAATATTGTAAAAAATTTAGCATTTAATGTAGAAAATTTAGATCTAGAACAAGTGCAAGATTTAAGTAAAAATTTAAGCAATCTTTCTCGTAGACTTAATGAAAGCTTAAAAGAACTTGAACCCTATACTCAAAATGCCAAGCTTAATCAAGCAGAACTTAAAAATCTCGAACACAAACTCAATCTTTCTATCAAAGATCTAGTGCAAATTAAACCAAAAACAGAACAAGATATAGCTGAATCTTTACATCATGATGTAAAATCAACACTTTTGCAAATTTCAAATTTGGCTAAAAATGAAGGCAATGAAGCTGTATACAATCAAGCTAATCGTCTTTTAGCGCAAATTGAAATCAATCAGCTTATGTCTTTAGCTAATGATTCTATCAATACTTATCTGCCTTTTTCTTGGGATGATTTAAATGATTCTAAAATTATGTTTAGACGCGGAAAAAAGGACAAATTTTTTGCTCAGATTAAACTCGAATTTGCAAAACTTGGGGATTTAGAAATTCTTATTTCTTTAAATAATGAAAAATATATAGATATTAATATTATGGCAGAAAATATTGAATTTAGAAAAACCATCTATGAAAATGCCCATGAGCTTAAAAGAAATATCAATAAAGCAGGACTTTTAAGTGCAAATTTCTTTGTAGGTGATATCATAAGAAGTAAATTTGATACTAGAAATATGAAAAATTTAGATCTTGAAATGGGTATGGATAAAAAAGTATGAGCAAAATCAAAAGATCGATTAAAAAAGCTGTAGCTCTAGGCTATCAAAAAGAAAAAAACTCTGCACCAAAAGTGCTTGCAAGTGGCAAAGGCGAAAGTGCTGCTAAAATTATTTCTTTAGCCAAGGAACACGGAGTTCCTATTAAAGAAGATGAAGATTTAATAGAAATTTTAAGCAAGCTTGACTTAGGTGATGAAATTCCACCTAATATGTATAAAGCTGTAGCTGAAGTTTTTGCCTTTATCTATCAAATGGCAAATAAAACTCCTAAAAACTAATCCGCTATTTTTTCTCCAAATTTAATACCCTGCCCTACTTTTAAATTAAAAGTTAAAAGTCCTTTTTGAGAGATTAAAACTATAGTAGAACCTAGCTCAAAATTTCCTAGTTCTTCGCCTTTTTTGAAATTTAAATTTTCATATTTTCTAGTAAAATTATGAGAAATTTTAGCATTGGTTTGTATGCTTGCATCAAAATTAAAACGCATTTTTCCTACATTTTGCGCTCCTACAAAAACAAGCCAAAAAATACCTTTTTCATTTTGACATTTCAAGCTCACTCTTTCATTTTTTACATATAAATTACTAATGCGTTCTAAATGTTTTTCATTTACGCTATAAAGCACTCCACTTGTGTAAGTTGCACTTAAAATTTGCATATCACAAGGGCTGTGATAACGATGATAATCTTTTGGAGAAAGATAAATATTGACATAATCAAGCCCATTTTTAAGCTCATCTTTTTCAAAGCTATCTTTTAAAAGCTCCTCAATGCTATAAGTATGTCCTTTTATAGAAAAAGCAAAATGTTCTTCATTTGCCAAAAAAGTACTTCCACACTCTAAAATTTTACCATCACTTGGACTGATAAAACCTTCTTCAAGCTTTCTTGGAATTTGCAAAGTTCTTGTAAAAAGAGCATTTAAACTCTCGTATTCACAAGGGCTTTTAAATTCACTCATATCGATATTAAAATACTTAACATAATTTTCATTAATAACTTTTTGTATCATTTTAGGAAATTTAATCCCCGCTACAAAACCAAAAAGTCTCGAACTTTCTTTTGAAAAACTCATTTTTTTCCTTTTAAATTTAAAATCACTATTTCACTCGGAGCAAAAACTCTAAGACTTGGCCCCCAAAATCCTGCTCCACTACTCACATAAAGCTTAGTTTTTTCTCCTAAATCATAAAGCCCATGAACAAAACCTTGCTGAAGTTTAACTAAAAACATAAAAGGGAAAATTTGCCCTCCATGTGTATGCCCACTTAAAACAAGATCAAAATCACTTAAATCATAAAGCAAAGCTGTTTTAGGTTGATGTGTGAGTAAAATACTAGCTTTACTTGTATTTAAATCCACTTTTATTCTTGCTAAATCAGGAGCATATAAACCCCTATCAAGTCCGGCTAAATCTCCAAGTCCAGCAATATTTATAAAACCCAAATCTAAATTTTGATTGACTAAAATTTTCATATTAGTATGTTTTCTAAGCAAATCCAAAACTTCATTGATACCATGATAATACTCATGATTTCCCAAAGCATAAAAAGTTCCGTAAGTGGAGTTAAAATCATTAAGTTTTGAGATGTAATTTTTTAAATCTTTAGGATTAGTATCAATCAGATCCCCTACTATTACAACCATATCAGGACTTTGCAAATTCACTTTAGTGATGAGCTTGTCTAAAAAATTTTCATGCAAATTTTTACCCAAATGTATATCAGTAAGCATGACAATTTTTAAATCTTTTTTAAGATTTGGTATTTCAACATCAACACTCTTTACTTCAGGTGTTTTTAGAGCATTATTTATACTTACATAAATTAAAAACACACTTAAAACTATAAGAGAAAGTTCAAAAATCAAACGCAAAATAAGATTATATGTTTTATCTCTTTTACCCATAAGAGCTAAAATCAATTTAACAAAATCCCATGCTAAAGTCATAAAAAACAAACAATAAGTCGGCGCATAAAACATGGCTAAAATTTCATACCAAGTATCACTTAAATATTCATCTCTACGAAATATTAAAAACACAGCTTGAGCTAAAAAAAGCACAATAAAAATAAAGGAAAAAATTTTATAAAAATACTTAAAAAGAGTAATTTTCTTGATTAATCTTTTATAAATATAAACATTTGCTAAGCCAAAAATTAATAACACAATGAAAGAAAAAATTAAAAATATCATACAAAGTATTATAACCAAGTAAAATTAAATATCCGTATAAATTTTTCTGTTATAATAAGCTTTTAAATAATTTTAAAGGCTATAAGATGTACCGTTTTGCACCTTCTCCCACAGGTGATATGCACATAGGAAATTTACGCGCAGCAATTTTTAATTATATCTGTGCAAGACAAAAAAATATGGATTTTATCTTACGTATTGAAGATACTGATAAGGCTAGAAATATAGCAGGAAAAGAAGAAGAAATCAAAGAAATTTTAAATCTTTTTAGTATTTCATGGCAGCATTACTATATACAAAGTGAAAATTTAAAATTCCATCGCCAAATGGCTTTAAAACTTGTAAGCGAAAAAAAAGCTTTTGCTTGTTTTTGCAGCGAAGAAGAACTTGAAGCAAAAAAAGAGCTGGCTAAAAAACAAGGTAAAGCTTATCGCTACGATGGCACTTGTGAAAAACTAGCCGATATTGATGTTTTAGAATGTGAAAAACCCTTTGTTATCCGTCTTAAAAAACCTACTCATACTATGAAATTTACTGATTTTATCAAAGGCGAGCTTAGTTTTGAGCCTGAAAACATAGACTCTTTTGTGATTATGAGAACGGATAAAACTCCAACTTATAATTTTGCTTGTGCGGTTGATGATATGCTTGAAAATGTCACTTGTATTATACGCGGAGAAGATCATGTTTCAAACACTCCAAAACAAGAACATATCCGCGCAAGCTTAGGTTATAATAAAGCCATGACTTATGCACACTTGCCTATCATTTTAAACGAAGAAGGTGTTAAAATGAGTAAAAGAGAAGCACATTCTTCTGTAAAATGGCTACTTGAAAGTGGAATTTTACCTAGCGCAATCGCAAATTATCTTGTCATACTAGGCAATAAAACTCCTTGTGAAATTTTTACCTTAGAAGAGGCTATAAAATGGTTTGATATTTCTAAAGTTTCAAAAGCTCCCGCAAGATTTGATCTTAAAAAACTTTTGCAAATTAATCGCGAACATATCAAAATGATAAAAGATGATGAGCTTAATAAAATTTTAGATTTAAACAAAGATCTTGCACCACTTGCTAAATTTTACACTCAAGAAGCAAGTACTATAAAAGAACTTAAAGAAAAAATGCAAGCTATTTTTAACGCAAAAAATTTTGGCGAGTTTGAAACAGAATGTAAAATTTTAAAAGAACTCTTAAAAGATATTGAACTTTTTGAAAATTATGAAGATTTTAAAAATGAACTTTTAAACAAAAGCAACTTAAAAGGTAAAAAATTTTTCATGCCTTTAAGGATAATTTTAACAGGAAATATCCACGGACCTGAGCTTAGCGATCTTTATCCTTATATTAAAAATTTTATTCACGAATTAGCAAGGATTTAACTATGGTTATAGACTCTTTTATTATTTCTATTTTTCAAGTACTACAAATTGTCATTAACATTTATACTTGGATTATTATCATCACAGCACTTCTAAGCTGGGTAAACCCTGATCCTTATAATCCTATAGTGCAAATTTTATATAAACTAAGCTACCCTGCTTACGCCTTAGTTAGAAAAATTCCAACACGCATTGGTAATATTGATCTTGCGCCTTTGATTATAGTCTTAGCATTGCAGTTTCTTGGCATTTTTCTTGGGAATATCTTAAGGAGTATATTGTGATAAAAAAAATACTCGTTTTTTTATTTATTTTTTCAAGTTTAAATGCTACACAATATAGTATAGAAAAACTCAAAAAGGAAGAAAATTCACTTGCTAAGGATTATTATATTTATAGGCTTTTAGAAAAAAATAAAATCAGTAAAAAAGATGCACAGGATTTAAATTCTCATATTTTTCGCTATATAGGAAAAATTAAATCTGAACTTGAAAAAATCATCCCTTTAAAGCCTTATATCAACCCAAAATATGCTAAATGCTATACCTATACAGCAAATACTATCTTAGATGCAAATTTAACTTGTCAAAGTGTGCGCTTAAATTCATTAGTTTTTATAGCGAGTCTAAATTCCAAAGACCGAACTACTTTAGTTCAAACCTTTAAAAATCAAAGACCTGATTTGACAAATTTATTGCTAGCTTTTAATACTTCTGATCCTATGAGCTATATAGTACAAAAAGAAGATATTAATGGTTTTTTTAAACTTTATAATTATTCTAAAAAATACGACTTAGATTTAAATACAAGTTTAGTCAATAAACTACCAAACCACATTGGTTTTAAAGATTTTGCACAAAATATTATTATTAAAAAAGAAAATCCAAAATTTAGATATTCTATGCTAGAAATAAATCCTGAAAATGTAAGTGAAGATTCTGCTTTCTATTTAGGAGTCAATGCCTTAACTTATGATAAAACAGAGCTTGCTTATGACTTTTTTAAAAAGGCGGCACAAAGTTTTAAATCGCAAAGTAATAAAGACAATGCTATATTTTGGATGTGGTTGATTAAAAACAATGAAGAAGATTTAAAAACTTTATCGCAAAGTTCTTCTTTAAATATTTATAGTCTTTACGCAAAAGAACTTACCAACACACCTTTTCCAAAGATAGAAAGCCTTAATCCAAGCAAGAAAAAAAATAATTTTAATATGCAAGATCCTTTTGCTTGGCAAAAAATAAACAAACAAATTCGCGATGCTAACGCAAGTCAACTAGATGTCTTGGCAAAAGAATTTGACACACAAGAAACCTTGCCTATTTATGCTTACATATTAGAACGCAAAAATAATTTTAAAAAACATTATTTTATAATGCCTTATTATGACAATATAAAAGACTATAACAAAACAAGACAAGCTTTAATTTTGGCTATTGCCAGACAAGAAAGTCGTTTTATTCCAACTGCTATTTCAGTTTCTTATGCTTTAGGCATGATGCAATTTATGCCATTTTTGGCCAATCACATAGGGGAAAAAGAATTAAAAATTCCAAATTTCGATCAAGATTTTATGTTTAAACCTGAAATAGCATATTACTTTGGAAACTATCATCTAAATTACCTTGAATCACGTTTAAAATCTCCACTTTTTGTCGCTTATGCTTATAATGGCGGTATAGGATTTACTAACCGTATGCTTGCAAGAAATGATATGTTTAAGACAGGCAAATTTGAACCTTTCTTGTCTATGGAACTAGTTCCTTATCAAGAAAGCCGAATTTACGGAAAAAAAGTTCTAGCTAATTATATTGTGTATCGACATCTTCTGAACGATAGTATAAAGATTTCGGATATTTTTGAAAATTTAATTCAAAACAAGGCAAATGATCTAAGCAAATCTTAGCTACAAGCCTAATCTCTTCCTTGACACTAGGAAGAGATGCTTTAAAATAATCAGTATAGTTGTTTTGTATTATATATTTTAAATACTCATCATCCAATTTTTCAATATTGGCTTTTTTATTATTGATAAAAACTTCTAAATTTTGAATTTTTAATGTATTTGGAGTAAAAGATAAAGCTAATACATCATCTTTACTTGTCTTGTCTAGAATTGGGTTTAAATAAGACATAGTTATAATGGCATTAATCTTATCTTGTGTGATTTTGTATTTTTGAGTAAACATTAAAGTTTGAGATTTTAAATTTGTATCCACAATCGCCTGATCTTTTAAAGAACAAGCTCCAAGCAAAAAAGCACCTAAAATTACACTATAAATTTTCATTCTTTTTCCATATTTTTTAGTATTATTGTAGCCTTTTAACCCTATTTTTTGGTTTAAAAAGATATAATTTTGCAAAAAAATTAAGAGTATATTTTATGAAACAACTTATTATAGCTTTTAGCGGGCCTTCAAATTCAGGAAAAACTACACTCATAACCAAAATAGCTGATAATTTTTTGCAACAAAATTTAAAAGTTTTAATCATTAAACATGATCCTGCCGATAAAGCTCAATTTGATTTTAACGGTAAAGATAGTTTTAAATTTTTTCAAAGTGGAGCTGAAGTCATGGTTTTAAGCCCTACAAGAACAACTTTTTTTTCTCATGAAAATAGAGATATTTTAAAAGCTTTAAAATTAAGCCCTGATTTTGACATTTGTTTGGTTGAAGGATTAAAAACTCTTGATTTACCACGCATTAGCGTATTTTGCAAAGAAATTGATGAAAGTTATTTTATTTTTTCAAACGCCATTGCAAGCTATGAAAAAATTTCTCACCCTTATCTTACTTGGCTTGATTTAAACGATATACAAGCTATTTGCCAATACATACTTAAAAATGCTAAAAATTTACAAGGAGAATTATAAAATGCAAGAAGTGATTTCTTATATACAAAAAGCGGTTTTAGAAATTTCTAACGCTTTAAAATTTCCCGATACAAGCTACAGTCAAAATCAAAATTTTACAGGCGATACCCAACTCAAATTTGATGTTTTAAGCGATGAAATCATCACAAAAACTCTAAGTCAATGTTCAAGTATTAAAGCCATCATAAGTGAAGAAAAAGACGAAATTTTAACGCTTAACGAGAGGGCAAATTTTATCGTAGCTTATGATCCTTTAGACGGTTCTAGCTTAATGGATGTTAATTTTGCCATAGGTTCTATTTTTGCTATCTATGAAGAAAAAGCAAGTGCTAAAAATTTAAGAGCTGCGCTTTATAGTATGTATGGAGCGCGATTAGAACTTGTGATTTGCAAAGATCAGCCAAAACTTTATCGCTTAAATGCAAATAATGAATTTATTTTTATAAAAGATCTTAAAATGAATGAAAAAGGCAAGATTAATGCTACAGGCGGAACGCAAAAATTTTGGGAAGAAAAACACGCTAAATTTATCAAAAGTCTTTTTGATGAAGGCTATCGCTTAAGATATTCTGGAGCCATGGTAAGCGATATCAATCAAATTTTATTAAAAGGGGGTGGCATTTTTAGCTATCCTGCAACACAAGATGCGCCTAATGGCAAACTTCGTGCCTTTTTTGAAGTCTTTCCTCTAGCCTTTATCATAGAAAAAGCAGGCGGAAAAACTACAAATGGAAAAAACCGCTCTTTGCTTGAACTTGAATTTGATAAAATCCATGCGACAACTCCTTGTTTTTTTGGCTCAGAATATGAAATTTCAAAACTTTTAAAGGCTTACAATGAATGAAGTTAGAGATGAATTTGAGCAAGATATGGATAAAAAAAAAGAAATTTTACTTTCATGTCAAAACTCAAAAAACCTAAACTCTTGTTATAATTGCGATGAAATTTTTAACTGCCAAGCTAGAAAAAATTATGTTGATGCAGTCTATAACAGTATGTCTAAGGGTAAAACCGAAGGCGGATTTGACTTTTAAAGGAAAAAAATGCGTTATATTACAACACCAATTTATTATGTAAATGATGTACCTCATTTAGGTCATGCTTATACTACCATCATAGCCGATACTTTAGCAAGATTTTATCGTTTGCAAGGACATGAAACAAGATTTCTAACAGGAACAGATGAGCATGGACAAAAAATCGAAGAAGCTGCCAAACTAAGAAATTCCACTCCTCAAGAATACGCTGATAAAATCAGTTTTGAATTTAAAAAATTATGGGATGAATTTGAAATCACCTATGATATTTACGCAAGAACAACTGATACAAGGCATATTGAATTTGTTAAAGCTATGTTTTTAAAAATGTGGCAAAAAGGTGATATTTATAAAGATGAATACGAAGGACACTATTGTATTTCTTGTGAAAGCTTTTTTACTCAAAGTCAGCTTATTAACGATTGTTCTTGCCCAGATTGTGGCAAACAAACTAGAATTTTAAAAGAAGAAAGCTATTTTTTCAAACTTTCAAAATATCAAGATAAAATTTTACAATGGTATGAAGAAAAAGATCCCATCTTGCCAAAAAACAAAAAAAACGAACTTATAAATTTTGTCCAAAACGGCCTTAAAGATCTTTCCATTACAAGAACAAGTTTTGATTGGGGGATTAAACTGCCTCAAGAAATTAATGATGATAAACATATTATTTATGTATGGCTTGATGCACTTTTTATCTATGTAAGCTCACTTGACTTTCAAAACAAGGGGGAAAATGCTAAATTTTGGCCTGCGCATGTGCATTTAGTAGGAAAAGATATCTTGCGTTTTCATGCCATTTATTGGCCAGCTTTTTTAATGAGCGTGGATTTGCCTTTGCCAAAATTTATAGGTGCACATGGCTGGTGGACTAAAGAAGGTGAAAAAATGAGCAAATCTAAAGGCAATGTTGTAAAACCTAAAGAAGTGGTTGATATCTATGGAAGCGAAGCTTTTAGATATTTTTTACTTAGAGAAGTGCCTTTTGGTAACGATGGGGATTTTAGCGAAAATATGCTGATAAATCGTATCAATGCAGAGCTTAGCAATGAATTTGGAAATTTACTTAATCGCATTATAGGTATGAGTACAAAATATTCTCAAGGAAATATTTCAAAAGAAGGTGTTTTAAAATTTCACAATGTTGAATTAAATCAAGCAAAAGAACACTTAAATTTAGCGGTAGAATTTTTAGAAAACTTACAGTGTAATCGTTATTTAGAAGAACTTTTTAAAGCCTTAAGTGTAGCAAATTTAGCTATTAGTAAATACGAACCTTGGAATTTAATCAAAGAAAACAAACACGAACAAGCTAACGCTTTAGTTGCACTTTGTGCAAATATTTTAGCCAAAACAAGCCTTTTATTAAGCCCTACTCTACCAAAGTCTTGTCAAAAGGTGGCCTTAGCTTTAAATTTTGAAATTTCATCTACAAATTATGCAAAAATGATACTTGATAATAAACTTTTAGATTTTAAAGCAAATCCTTGCGAAGCTTTATTTCCAAAAGTAGAAAAAGCTCTTTTAAAACAAGAAATTAAAGAAGAACCTAAAAAAGAAGAAAGTCCTAAAATAAAAATCGATGATTTTGCAAAAATTGAAATCAAAGTCGCTAAAGTGCTTGATTGTCAAAATATAGAAGGGAGTGAAAAACTTTTGAAATTTCAACTCGAACTTGACGATAAAGAAATCCGTCAAGTACTCTCAGGCATAGCAAAATACTATAAAGCCAGTGATTTAATCGGTAAACAAGTTTGCATTATAAGCAATCTTAAAAAAGCTAAAATTTTTGGACATGAAAGCGATGGTATGATACTTTCTGCAAAAAGCGGAGATAAACTTGTTTTAATCACCCCTGAACAACTTGTACAAAACGGTTCTTTAGTGGGTTAAAATATGCAAATTAGCAATTTAGGCGAACTTTTAAACGCGACACTCATTCATGAAGGTAGCGTTTTAAGCGTGGAAGGTTTTGCCATAAATTTAAATGAACTTAAAGCAGGCTTTGCCTTCTTTAATAACGATAAAAAAGAAATTACCCAAGCTGTAAAAAAAGGCGCTTATGCTATAATTACAGAAAATGACATTACTATTGAAGATAAAGACATTTTTTACTTTAGAGTAGAAAATCTAGAACAAGCTCTTGTAAGATTTTTACGCTTTTTTTGCGAAGATAAAGAATGTGAATTTTTGCTTTTTAAATCTTACGAACTAAGTCTTTGTAAGGCTTTTTATTTTAACATTTTAAAAGGAAATATTTTTGCTGATTTTGAAAAACTAATCAAAGCAAAAAAGGGTGAAATTTTTTGCTACTGTGAAGAAAATTACTTAAATAAACTTTGTGCCTATTCTCATAGTCTAAAAGATGCTAATTTTACCTTATTATCGCGATCTAGCTTCTTTTTTACAACTTTGATTTGTGAAAATTTATATTTTAAAAATCTTAATTTGCCTTTTTTTTACGCAAATAGTTTTGCAAAAATTATTTCTTTTTTAAAAGAAAAAAATCAAAAAATAATATTTGACTTTAATAAGATTGATGATTTTAAAATTTATTTTATTGATGATAAATTTGAAATCACTCCTTTTGGTTCAAGCTCTCAAGCGTTTATTGTAAACAACAACCAAAATACCTTTGAATTCTGGAAAGAAAAATTTAAAAACATAAAAGACTTTAAAATTGCTTCTAAAAATTCTTTATTTTGCGATTTTTCCTATAATCAGCTTTCAGATTTAAGAAAATTAAAAAATTTTAAATATTGTTTAATTCTTGAAAATTATGATATTTTTGAACAAGAATTTGAAAACAAAGAAAATCAAACCCCAAGCTTATTTTAAATTCACTCCTTCATTTTCAAGCAAAAATCTTTTTATTTCAAGCCCTCCATTATATCCTCCTATGCCATTGTTTGCAATAACTCTATGACAAGGTATAAAAATAGGAATTTGATTTTTAGAATTTGCATTTCCAACGGCTCTAAAAGCTTTTGGATGATTAATTTTTTCTGCTATATCTTTATAAGTAGCTATTTTGCCATAAGGAATTTTCATTAAAGCCTTATAAACCTTTGATTCAAAATCTGTACCTTGTATCAAAACAGGAATGCTAAATTTTCTAAGCTTATGAGTAAAATATAAATCAAGTTCATATTTTGCTAAGTCAAGCAAACTACAATTTTTTTCTGATCTTTTATTATCACAAAAATCGACTCTAGTTAAAAATTTTCCATCACTATGTAAAGATAGGTAACATAAAGGCATTTTATAATAAACTTTAAACATTTTTTATCCTTCAAAGAGCTACAATTATAATAAAAAATATTTAAGGAGTAGAAAATGTCTTTTATGCAAGAATACAATAAACTTGTTGAAGAAAGAGCCGCTTTGGGTATACCACCCCTTCCTTTAAATGCAAATCAAACTAGAGAACTTTGTAAATTACTTGAAAATGAAAATAATGAAGAGCTTGCAAATCTTTTAGAAAATAGAGTAAATCCTGGTGTTGATGATGCAGCTTTAGTAAAATGTGAATTTTTAGATTCCATACTTAAAGGCAAAATCAGTGCTCCAAATATAGACAAAAAAAGAGCCTTAAGAATGCTTGGAACTATGCTAGGCGGATATAATGTTAAAGTTTTAATCGATGCCTTAAAAGATGAAAACATAGCCAAAGATGCTGCAGAAGTGTTGAAAAATATTATTTTTGTACATGATAATTTCCATACCATAGCTGAACTTAGTAAAAACAATCCACACGCTAAGGAAGTTTTACAAAGCTGGGCAAATGCGGACTGGTTTAATAAAAAAGAAAAACTACCACAAGTGATTAAATGTATAGTTTTTAAAGTAGCAGGCGAAACAAATACCGATGATCTAAGCCCTGCAGGAGATGCTTTTACAAGAAGCGATATTCCTTTACATGCAAATGCCATGCTAAAGGTAAGACAAACAGGATCCTTAGAAAAAATCAAAGAGCTTAAAAAAAGCGGTCGCGAAGTGGTTTATGTAGGTGATGTTGTAGGAACAGGTTCAAGTAGAAAATCGGCAATAAATTCCATACAATGGCACTTAGGAAAAGAAATAGAAGGTGTGCCAAACAAGCACAGCGGTGGTATAGTAATGGGTTCAACCATAGCACCGATTTTCTTTAACACTGCTCAAGATAGCGGGGCTTTACCTATCATCTGTGATGTAACAAACTTAGAAATGGGCGATGAGTTTGAAATTCATCCTTATGATGGAAAAATCATAAAAAATGGCTCTGCAATCGCAGAATTTACACTCAGTCCAAACACTCTCTTAGATGAAGTTAGAGCAGGAGGAAGAATCCCACTTATCATAGGTCGTGGGCTTTATACTAAGGCTAGAGAATTTTTAGGAATGGAAAGCGAAAATATCTTTACCAAACCTGAACAACCTAAATCTTCAAGCGGTGGTTATACCTTGGCTCAAAAAATGCTAGGTCGTGCCTGTGGAGTTGAAGGTGTGCGTCCAGGTATGTATATAGAACCTATAACTTTAACCGTAGGCTCTCAAGATACCACAGGTCCTATGACTAGAGATGAAATTAAAGAACTTGCAAGCCTAGGTTTTAATGCAGACTTTGTTATGCAAAGCTTTTGCCATACAGCTGCGTATCCAAAAGTAAGCGATTCAAATTTACATAAAACCTTGCCCAATTTCATGACAAGTCGTGGTGGGGTAAGTTTAAAACCAGGTGATGGAGTTATCCACTCTTGGCTTAATCGTTTTGTATTACCAGATACTGTAGGAACAGGCGGAGATTCTCATACACGCTTTCCTATAGGAATTTCTTTCCCTGCAGGAAGTGGACTTGTGGCTTTTGCTGCGGTTACTGGTTCTATGCCTTTAAATATCCCTGAAAGTGTTTTAGTGCGTTTTAGCGGGGAATTACAAGCTGGAGTTACCTTAAGAGATTTGGTTAATGCTATACCTTATTATGCAATCAAACAAGGACAACTTACCGTTGAAAAGAAAAATAAGAAAAATATTTTTGCAGGAAAAATTTTAGAAATAGAAGGCTTGCCAAACTTAAAAGTCGAACAAGCTTTTGAACTTAGTGATGCAAGTGCTGAAAGATCTGCAGCTGCTTGCAGTGTGGATTTAAGCATAGAAAGTGTAAGCGAATATATCAAATCCAATATTTCTTTAATTGAAGCTATGATAGAAGCAGGATATGAGAATAAAGCTACCCTTGCTAGAAGGGCTGAAAAAATGAGAGAATGGCTTAAAAACCCTACTCTTTTAAGAGCAGATAAAGATGCAAAATACGCTTATATTATAGATATTAATCTTAATGACATTAAAGAGCCAATCCTAGCTTGTCCAAATGACCCTGATGATGTGGCAACCTTAAGCGAAATTTTAGCCGATGATAAGCGTCCAAAAAATATAGATGAAGTTTTTGTAGGTTCTTGTATGACAAACATAGGACATTATAGAGCTTTGGGAGAAATTTTAAAAGATAAAGGCATACTTAAAACCAGACTTTGGGTAGTGCCTCCAACAAAAATGGATAAAGCACAACTTACCAATGAAGGTTATTACAGCATCTTTGGCGCAGCAGGTGCTAGAATAGAAGTTCCTGGTTGTTCTTTGTGTATGGGTAATCAAGCTAGAGTAAATGATGGAGCTGTAGTTTTCTCAACTTCTACAAGAAATTTTGACAACCGTATGGGAATGGGTGCTAAAGTATATTTAGGCAGTGCAGAACTTGCGGCAGTTTGTGCGATTTTGGGTAAAATTCCAAGCAAGGAAGAATACTTACAAATTGTTAGCGAAAAACTAAGTGATGAGCATAAAGCAAATATCTATAGATATTTAAATTTTAATGAGATTGAAAATTTCAAACTTGAAAATTAATTCAAATTTAATACTTATTTGGATTAAATAACAAAATTAAAATTTTCAAAGGAAAAATATTGAAGTTATTATTCGCTTCCTTTTGTTGTTTTGCAAGTTTAATGGCTAGTGATGCCATTAACTGCGACAACATTAAAAATAATAAAACATTGCTAAATGAAAGTTCAAATTTAGATTATTTAAATATAGCTTCAAGCTGTAAAGAATCTTTAAAAAATCAAGATTTTACAAAAAAACTCTATGCAATTTCCAATGAAATTCGCGGAAGCAATAGCTCTTGTAATGGTGTGACTTATTTGCCAAAATTACAACAATTTGATTTTTTATTATTAAAAATAGCTATCGATCCCATCGCTTATCAAAAAACTTTAGATACACCCGAAAATTTAGAAAAAAAATATGATATTTTAAAATCTTATTTTAGATATTGGGCATATCAAAGTATAGGAAATTTTAGACTTTACAAAGCTTTTTGGAAAGAATACAATAACGCTATAGAACCTTTAGAAAAATATTTTGAAAGTAATTTTAATTTTGATAAAGGTAGTAATATTTACTATACTAGCAATGCCTTAAACGAATTTTTAAATTGGGCTGTTGGTGAAACAAAAATTTACAAAGACATTAGTCCTTTAGCAAAAATCATGTCAAATAAAAATTATTCAGTATCTTATATACAAGATTTTATTTTTTCAAATAATCCAAGCCAAGATAATCTTACTATAGCCTTGCAAGCAGCGCTTCTAAATCAAAGAGAAAAAGAAATTTTAGAACTTTTGATTCGTTTTGGTGCTAGGATTGACGAAGGTTATGAAAGTGCTATTTTTTACGCATTGGAAAATTATGAAAATACAAACTTTTTAATCCAAAATGGAGCAAATGTTAATCAAGCCAATGCCTTTGGTAAAACCCCGCTTTTTTATGCCATAGAGTTTAATCGTCTTGATATCATAAAACTACTTCTTGATAATGGAGCAAATGTTAATCAAAAATATATTAATAACAATGAAAAATTAGCATTAAGTGCGAACATAGGTTCAAATACGCCTTATTTTATTACATTTTGTGCTCTAGAGCACACTTCAAAAAATGTTTTAATGCATGCTGCGGCCTATGGAAATGTTGAAATTTTAAAACTTCTTATTTCAAAAGGAGCAAATTTTAATACTGTTGATGATCTTGGTTTTAATGCACTTGACTTTGCGCTAGCAGCAGGTAAAAAAGAAAATGCTGATTATCTAAAAAGCTTAGGTTTAAAAGCAAACGAAAATCTATTTTACGGAGGTAGTTTAGAATGAAAACCGCATTTATTACAGGAGCTAGTTCAGGTTTTGGTAGAGCTTGCGTTGAAGCTTTTATGCAAGAAGGCTACAAAGTAATCGCCCTTGCTAGACGCAAAGAGCGTCTAGAAGAGTTAAAAAATGCTCACAAAGATAAGATTTACACGCTTTGCATAGATGTAAGAAATCAAAAAGAAATCTTTGAGGCTATTGAAAATTTACCCAAAGAATTTCAAGAAATTGATGTGCTTTTTAATAATGCAGGTTTAGCTTTAGGGGTAGATGAATTTGATAAATTAAACCTTGAAGATATTAACACTATGGTAGATACAAACATCAAAGGATTTTTATATGTTGCAAAAGCTGTTATTCCTACACTTCGCAAACAAAAAAATGCTTATATTTTTAACTTAGGTTCGGTTGCAGGAAGAAATCCTTATTTTGGAGGCAATGTATATTGTGGAACCAAAGCCTTTGTAGGACAATTTTCATTGGCCTTAAGAAATGATCTTAGAGGAAGCAATATCAAAGTAACAAACATTGCTCCAGGACTTTGCAAAACTGAATTTAGTGAAGTGCGTTTTAAAGGAGATATCCAAAAAGCTGATGCAGTGTATGAAAATACGCAATTTATCAGTGCTAATGATATTGCCAAAGTGGTAATGTCTATCATTAACCTACCAAGTCATATTAATGTTAATGAAATCGAGCTTATGCCTGTCACACAAACTTGGAATGGATTTTATATAGAAAGAGATGAATGAATAAATTTTTAGTTTTATTGTTTTTACCTTTAGTTGCATTTGCAAACTCCTCAGAAGCAGCTGCAAATGCTAATTTATTTGGAGCTTTTACACTTATACCACCTTTAGTTGCTATTGCTTTAGCCTTTATCACAAAAGATGTTATTTTGTCACTCTTTGCTGGAGTTTTAAGTGGAACTTTTCTGCTCAGTCTTTCTGCAAATATTTTTAAAGCACAACATTTAACTTTTGTAAATTATTACAATACCGCAGTAGAATCTTTTTCAAAGATTATTTCTTATATCTTAGGTTCAACTTCAGATCCAGTAAATGCAGGAATCATTTTACAAATTCTTTGCATAGGTGGTCTTGTGGCACTCATCACAAAAATGGGTGGTGCAAAAGCTGTAGCATTAAAATTTGCCACAAGAGCCAAATCAGCTGTATCAGCTCAAGTTAACACTTGGTTTTTAGGGCTTTTAATATTTTTTGATGATTATGCTAATTTACTGATCGTAGGTCCAATTATGCGTCCTTTGGCAGATAAATTTAAAATTTCTCGTGAAAAATTTGCCTTTATTATCGACTCTACCGCAGCTCCTGTAGCAGGAATAGCTGTAATTTCTACTTGGATAGGCTTAGAAGTTTCTTTAATTAAAACCGCTTATGAACACATAGGCATTAGCGATATTAGTGCTTTTGGAATTTTTGTCGAAACCATACCTTATCGTTTTTATAATATCTTCATGCTTTTTTTTGTAGTCATGACTGCAATCATGGGACGTGAGTTTGGTTCTATGTACAAGGCTGAAGTGCGTGCAAGAACCACAGGACAAATTGCACCTCTACCTAAATCAGGCGCACTAAATACTGCTGAATTAGAAGATCAGTTTTTAGCGCCAAAAGAAGGTATTAAAATTCGTGCTTTTGATGCTATTGTTCCTATTTTTACTTTAATCATTTTAGCTATATTAGGATTTTATTTTAATGGACTTAGCACTTTAGAAGGCGAAGAACTTGCAAAAGCAAGTGCTAATCCTTTGTCTTTTGAAACTTTTAGGGCTGCTTTTGGAAATGCTGATTCTTCTGTGGTATTATTCCAAGCTGCTTTGTTTGCTGCTATTGTAGCGATTTTTATCGGAGTTCGTCGTAAAATTTTCAATCTTAAAGAAGCGGTAGAAACTTGGATATATGGCTGGAAAACCATGATTTTTACTATAGTCTTACTTTTATTTGCTTGGTCGCTTTCAAGTATAGTAAAAGATCTAGGGACTTCTTTATTTATCACTAGTTTGCTTGCAGATAAATTGCCTGAGTTTATTTTGCCTGCTACTATTTTTGCTTTTGCTTCAGCTATTTCTTTTGCCATAGGAACAAGCTATGGAACTATGGGGATTTTAATGCCTTTGGCTGTGCCTTTAGCTCATGAAATCGCCAAAATCAATGGTATGGATGCAAATGCTATGCATCATTATATGGTCATTAATATAAGCTGCGTTTTAACAGGTGCGATTTTTGGAAACCATTGCTCACCAATTTCAGATAATGTAATCCTTTCATCCATGAGTGCAAAATGCGATCATATGGAGCATGTAAGAACACAAATTCCTTATGCTTTATTTATCTGTGGTATTTCTTTAATCGCTGGATATATTCCTGTATCTTTAGGACTTAGCGTTTGGTTTGTCTTGCCTTTAAATTTCATACTTATTGCGCTTTTACTAAGACTCATCGGAAAGAAAGTTCCATGAGTCTTGAAAATTTTGGAAATTTTCTCACTTTAGATGAAAAACACTCTTTCATAAAAAAATATTTTAAAGAATTTTATACAAAGGATTTTAAACTTTTTACTTCAAAAGATAAGCATTATCGTACAAGAGCTGAACTTTCATTTTACCATGAAAACGATACGCTTTTTTATGCAATGTTTGATCCAAAAAGCAAAAAAAAATACATTATAGAATATTTAGATTTTGCTGATGAAAAAATTTGTGCTTTTATGCCAAAACTTCTAGAATACTTGCATCAAGATAATAAATTAAAAGAAAAACTTTTTGGCGTGGAGTTTTTAACCACAAAGCAAGAACTTAGCGTAACCTTACTCTATCATAAAAATATAGAGGATATAAAGTCAAATTTAGAAAATTTAAGCAATAATCTTCATATCAACCTTATAGCAAGAAGTAAAGGCAAAAAACTTATTTTTAAAACAGAAAATCTAAGACAAACTTTAAATATTCAAGATAGAAAAATATTTTATGAATTTAACAACGATTGTTTTATTCAGCCTAATACTGCTATAAATGAAAAAATGATTACTTGGGTGTGTGAAATTTTAAATACTCAAAAAAGAATGGATTTACTTGAGCTTTACTGTGGATATGGAAATTTTACTTTAGCTTTAGCACCATTCTTTTTTAAAGTTTTGGCCACTGAAATTTCAAAAAGCAATATTAATTTTGCTTTAAAAAATTGCGAGCTTAATAATACAACAAATATCCACTTTGCAAGACTTTCAAGCGAAGAATTAAGTCTTGCTATCAAAAAAGAAAGAGAATTTTTTCGTTTAAAAGATATTCGATTGGATGATTTTAATTTCTCTCATGTTTTAGTTGATCCACCCCGTGCAGGACTTGATAAAAGCGTAATTGACTTAATAAAAAAATATGAAAATATTATTTATATTTCTTGCAATCCTATCACTTTAAAAGAAAATTTAAAAGAATTAAGCCTAACACATAGAGTGGAAGAGTTTGCTCTGTTTGATCAATTTGTCAATACTCCACATCTTGAATGCGGAGTATTTCTTAGCAAGGTATAAAAAAATAATTCATTAATTTAGCGAGTATTACTATCGCGATACAAAGCACAAATACAAAAGGGTGGATAAAAGCACCAAGTGGGTTTTTCTTCTTTAATATAAAATGACAAAATAAAGAAAAAACAACTAAAGATAAAATTCCAAAAGCCAAAATAATTTTTACAGCAAAAAGTAAATTTAAAGGTTTAAAATGAAAACCTGCCAAAGCACCTCCGCTTAAAAAAAGCAAAAGAACCACAAAAGGCATTATTTTAACTCCAGTAGCACTAAAAAGACTTTTGTCAAAATTAGGATTTTTCTTTTTAACTACACCCAAAACAAATACATCAACAAACAAATAACCTATAAACAAAATAGCACAAAGAAGATGGATTGTTAAAGTATATGGATAAAATTCTTCCATTTTTCCCTCCTTATTAAACTTCGGAATTTGCTATATTATAACACTTTTTTCATTTTTTGAATTCACTTTAGTTAATTTTTTAATCATTTAAGATAAAATACCAAAATAAAGGTTAACAATGAACGAAAAAGAAACTATCTCTTATATTATAAATACAAGTAAAAATATTGCCATATTTGCTTTAAGTCCAGATAAGACAAAAGCTTCTTATAGGGTAGCAGAATTTTTACAAAGAAAAAATTATAAAATTTTTCCTATTTATCCTAAAGAAGAGTTTATTTTAAATGAAAAAGTTTATAGAAATTTAGATCAAATAGAAGAAAAAATCGATACACTTATACTTTTTAGAAAAGGCGAAGTGGCACTAGAAATTCTTCCTAAGCTTGTTGAAAAAAATATTAAAAACCTATGGCTTCAACTTGGTATTAGCAATGAAACAGCCAAAAAAGAATGTAAAAAATTAGATATAAATTTTATACAAAATCGTTGCATTATGCTAGAATATCCGTATTTTAAAACAAAGGAAAAATAGTGTTAGAGCTTAATAAAATTTACAAAGCAAAACAACAAATTTCAGGATTTGTAAACAAAACTCCTTTCATATACTCTTCTTTTTTAAGTGATATTTGTCAAAGTGAGATTTATCTTAAAAATGAAAATTTACAAATTACAGGTGCTTATAAAATTCGTGGAGCTTATAATAAAATAGCCAATCTTAGCGCTGAACAAAAACAACACGGAGTCATTGCGGCAAGTGCAGGAAACCATGCTCAAGGCGTGGCCATTAGTGCAAAAAAATTTGGCATTAAAGCAGTTATTGTAATGCCAGAATCCACTCCGCTCTTAAAAGTTTCTGCTACAAAAGCCTTAGGAGCAGAGGTGATACTCAAAGGGGACAATTTTGATGAAGCTTATGTCTTTGCAACCTCTTATGCTAAAGAAAATAATCTTAGTTTTATCCATCCTTTTGAAGATGAATTTGTAATGGCAGGACAAGGAACTTTGATACTTGAAATGCTTGATGAAATAAGCGATCTTGATATGATTATCGCACCTGTTGGAGGTGGAGGACTTATAAGTGGTATCGCAAGTGCAGCTAAACAAATCAATCCAAACATTAAAATCATCGGAGTTGGAGCCAAAGGAGCTCCTGCAATGTATGAAAGTTTTCATGCCAAAAAAATCAAAAATGCAAAAAGCGTACGCACTATAGCCGATGGTATTGCTGTGCGTGATGCAAATCCTATTAATTTTAATATTATTTTAGAATGCGTAGATGATTTTATCCAAGTTGATGATGAAGAAATCGCTAATGCGGTATTGTTTTTACTTGAAAAACATAAAATCATAGTTGAAGGCGCAGGAGCTGCGAGTGTAGCCACCCTACTTCATCAAAAAATAAATACACAAAATCATAAAAAAATTGGCGTAGTTTTAAGCGGAGGCAATATCGATGCACAAATGCTAAATATCATCATAGAAAAAGGTTTATTTAAATCTTACAGAAAAATGCAAATTCATGTTACTTTAGTAGATAAACCTGGGGCATTATTACACCTTACAGACAGCTTAAAAATAGCCAATGCAAATATAGTAAAAATCGACTATGATAGATTTTCTACCAAGCTTGATTATGGCGATGCGATGATTTCAATTACCCTAGAAACCAAAGGTAAAGAACACCAAGAAGAAATAAGAAAAATTTTAACCCAAAAGGCTTTTAATTTCTATGAAAGTTTTTAATAACATATACGGCTTAAATAAAGCCCATTTGGCGGTGCTAAAAAGTGATTGTATTGCTTTTTAGCCTCAATCTGTTCTTTGAGTTCTTTTTCACTCATTTTTCCTTCTAAAACTTTTAAAACGCTTGCTACGCTTAATCTAATTTGCCCTCTTAAAAAACCATTAGCTTTAAAATGAAAAATGCTAAAATCTTTATAAGCATAAGCTCTAGCAATAAAAATTTCTCTTAAAGTCGTTTTATTATCCCCTCCACTTTTGCAAAAAAACTTTAAATCCTTTTTTCCTACAAAAAAACCCAAAAGCTCATTAGCTTTACCTAGGTCAAATTTAGGATAAAAATGTACATAAGAAGCCATAAAAGGACTATAAGAAGCGTGAGAAAATATATAGCGGTATTCTCTACTTTTTACATCAAATCTTACTTCAAAATCATCTTTTACTTTTTCAATTTTTTTGATATGGATAAAAGGATGGGAAAATTTATTAAGTTGTTTTTGAAGATATTCTAAATTTGTAAAATAATCTCCACACTCCACACTAGCTACAGCATAGCTTGCATGTACTCCTTTATCTGTACGAGAAGCCATTAAAAGAGGTGAAAAAATACCCAAATGCGATAAGGCCCCACTTAAAGCATCTTGAACACCTTTTTTATGAGGCTGAGTAGCAGAACCTAAAAAAGCAGAGCCATCATAAGAAAATATAATTTTTATTTTCATCAATATCGACTCAAAATCATTTTCTTAAAACAATAAGCCGAAACAAATAAACTTAAAGAAAAAATTCCAAGACAAGCCAAAATTGGAGGTTGAGAAAAAGAACTTAAAAGTCCAAAATATATAGCAATCACTCCAAACATACCTAAATACACATAGCCTTTTTCATAACGATAAGTAACCAAACCAAAACAAAGCGCAAAAAGCGTACTAGCAAGTGGAAACAAGGCTATAGTTGTATAAATCACAAATTCTCTTGCTCTTTGTGGATTTTCGTTTAAATCATTCCAGTATTCATAAAATTTCTTTGTTTGAAGATTGTCTGTATTAAACTGAGTATTTACTACTAAAGTGTCAAATTCTCCACTAAAAATACTTTGACCTTGCTCAAAATTATACATTTTGCCTTGATTTAAGCTAAAAGCAAAGCTATCATCTTTTCTTTGCACATGCGCTTCTTTGGCTATGATAAGTTGTTCTTTATCATCTGCTTTATGTTTAGGGCGATACATAATTATGTTTTCATACTTATCACCATCTTGTTTTTCTATAAAAATCATCCAGTCTAAAAATTTTTGTCCAAATTCTCCTGTTTTGTAGTTAAATTTCACTTGAGTGCTTTTATAGTTTACAAAGTTATCCTGAAGTTCAAATACTATAGGTATCATTACCAAAGCCACAACAAGCATAAAAGCACTAATCAAGCTTGCAATTTTAAGGAAAAATTTTGCCAAAATCATTGGTGAAAATCCCAAAGTAAAAAGCACTATGCTTTCATTTTCCTTAGAAAGCCTAAACAAAGCCAAAGTTAAAGAAATAAAAAAAGATATAGGCAAGGTAAAAATTAAAATTCTAGGCAACATAAACCCATAAAGCTTTAAAAGATCCAAAAAACTAATCTCTATACTTGAAGTAAGTTTTGCAAGTTGAATAAAAAACACCATAGATACAATAGCAAAAAGTACGAAAAATATAGACAAATTCGTACTTAAAAATTGATTTAAAACATATCTTAAACTAAGCTTCATTAGAATAATCCTAAGTTTTTATAAAATAAAACTGCCACAAAAGCGATATTTAAAAAGGGTATCATAGCAAGTTCTTGCTCTTTTATTGCTTTAATTCTAAAAAAAATAAAAAAAGGCAAAGTCAAAATAGAAGCTATAAATAATACTAAAAATCCATACTCAAAACCTAAAATTCCACCTATACAAGACATAATAATAATATCAGCATCACCCAAATTTTCTAAAATTTCATCTTTTTTTTGGAAATTCATTAGAAAAAAAACCAAACTTTTTAATAAAAAAACAAATCCTCCAAAACTAAAAGCATTTAGTAAAAAACCTCCACTAAACTCTTTAAAAATCAAAAAATGTAAAATTTCACTCTCCCTAAAGGCGTAAAAAAAAGCAAATAAAAAAGCACTCCAAAGTAAAATTTGTGGTACGGCTTTGAGTTTAATATCAATTAAAGAAAGTAAGAAAAGATTAAATAAAAATAGAGATAAAAATAAAAAATCATAAAAATTTTGACTTAAAGAATAAACCAAAATAAGCAAAATTGCGCCTAAAATTTCATTAATTAACAAAGAAATAGGCAAATGACATTTACAAGTTTGACATTTTGCCTTTAAAAAAATATAAGAAAAAATAGGAATAATTTCATAGTATTTTAATTTTGTATCACAAGAAAAACAAAAAGAGCGCGAGATAAAAAAGGGCTTTTTTTCAATTATCCTACTTGCCAAACTTGTGCAAAAAGAACCCAAACAAGCCCCTAGAATTATTATGAAAAATATCATTTTCCAAAAGTTCTTTCTCTATTTCTAAATTCTTTAATAATCCTTTTAAATTCTCTCTTGGTAAGAGATGGAAATAAAGTTTCACTAAAATAAATTTCAGCATATGAACACTGCCAAAGTAAGAAATTTGAAAGTCTTTTAGCGTTTCCAACGCGAAGCATCAAATCCACATCTAAAGGTAAATCTAAATTTTGCGTTAAATTTTCTTCATTTAGCTCAAGTTTTTTTTCAATCACACGCTTAGCAGCTCTTATAATCTCATCTCTTGCACCATAACTTATAGCCAAATTAACACAAAGTGCGTCACAATGCTTTGTTTTTTCTTCAACTAAGGTAATTTTTTCTCTTACTTTATCTTCCAAGCGCGATAAATCACCTATAGCTCTTAAACGCACATTATTTTTTTCAAATTTTTCTAAAGCTTCATCTAAACAACGATCTAAAAGTTCAAAAATAAAATCAATTTCATCTTTAGGACGCTTCCAATTTTCCGTACTAAAAGCAAAAAGGCTTAAATTTGAAATATTTTCTTCCATGCAAACTTCCATCAATTTTTGCATAGTTTTAACTCCTTGGGAATATCCAAGTTTTGCCAAAAAACCCTTAGCCCTAGCCCAGCGCCTATTGCCATCCATAACAACAGCAAGGTGTTTTAATTCATTCATTTTTCATCCTTTAAAATCAAAAAGCCTTTTGAAAACAAACAAAGGTTCAATCTTGTTTTCTTGCGATACATTAAAATCTAAATGTTCGTTTAAAAATTTTTGCACCTTAGCAAAAGGTGTAAAAATACTAACACCTTGTGAATCTATTAAAATTTTCAAAGCTCCAAAAACACTAAAATATAAGTAAATTTCTAAATATTTTGCTCTTTTACGCATTTGAAACAAGCAAGATTTATTTTCAAAGATAAAAGGAATATGATAAATATTTTCAAAACTTGCAAAAAGCATTTCTTTTAATATCTGATAACGCTCTATATCTTTACAATCTAAAAGATTTTGTATGATGAATTTTTTATAAGAAATTTTATCCTCTAAAATAGCGATTATCAAAGCCAATCCCTCTTCAAAAGGTTTAAAATTAGGACGCTTTGAAAGATGTTTAAATTGTATAACTCCACCATTTTGCATATAAAGTTCAGCTAAATATTCAGCACCAATTTCAAGCTCTATCATGCTTTTGGTTTGAATCTTTTTATGATTTAATAAAAGCGTATAATGTCCATAACCTGATTTAGCTAAAACTTTCATTTGTATAGGTAAGGTAGAATTAATCATACTCATAATTTTTCACACCATTTTACTAATTCAAATGCCAATTTTTCTTTGCTTTGCAAAGTGCTTTTATTTTCATTGTTTAAAGTGATAAAATAAAGCTCATTTTGATCGCTTCCAAAATAATTTTTTTGATCAATGATATTAAGACAAACCATATCAAGTTGCTTATCTTTTAAAGATTTTTTCGCATTTTCTAAGGCATTTTGAGAATCAAATTCCATCTTAAAACCTATCTTTTTGCCTTGAAATTTGCAAGTTTTAAGCAAATCTTCATTTAAAGATAGATGCAAATTTAAACCCTGTAAATGCTCATTTTTTTTAATTTTCCCTTTTACACTTTGAGGGATAAAATCACTCACCGCAGCCGTCATAATCAAAAAGTCATGATTTAAATTTTTATCCAAAAGCTCCTTTAGATCCTTAGAACTTTCAAATTTGCAAAGCTCATAAGGCGTATCAAATTCCACAGAGCTTAAAAGTTTTACCCTAGCTCCTAAAAAATAAAAAGCGTCAGCTATGGCCTTTGCCATTTTTCCACTTGAAAAATTACTCACACAACGCACATCATCGATCTTTTCTTTTGTGCCGCCACCTGTGATAACTACACTTTTATCGCACCAAAACTTTTCTTTTAAAAGTTCTCTTTTGACGATATTAAAAATATTCTTAACTTCAGCTAAGGCTCCTACGCCTTCATCTTTACAAGCTAAAACTTTACAAATAGGCTCTATAATCAAAGCTTTATTTTCTTTAAGCATCTTTAAAGAATTTTGCGTGCTAAAATGATGAAACATATTTGTATTTGCCGCAGGAGCTATGATAAGAGATTTATTTGCTGCGATTAAGGTTTGGATAAAAAGATTATCCGCTATACCAAAAGCAAGTTTATTGATAGAATTAACACTTGCAGGGGCAAACAAAACAAGGTCTACATCCTTGCTAAAAGCTATGTGATTGTTTGAATTTTGCCAACTTTCATTTTCCTCACATAAAACTTCATCAACCAAGGCTTCAAAACTCATTTTGCTAGCAAATTTTAACAAACCATTAGAAAGCAAAACTTTTACCCTAAAGCCTTCTTTTTTAAACAAGGAAATAAGCTCATAAGATTTATAAAAAGCTATACTACCGCTAATGGCTAAAAGTATGGTTTTCATTTTTGAAATTTCTTATAATAATAATCTTTTATCATTTTATGCCCTGCTCTATTGATAAACAAAGTACCCTTTTCTACATTGACACTTACTGTGCTTCCTGCTGCTATGATCACTTCATCTTCGATTTTTACAGGTGCGATAAATTGCGTATCAGAACCTACAAAAACATTTTTTCCTATGATGGTTTTATGCTTTTTTACCCCATCATAATTACAAGTGATAGTCCCACAGCCTATATTGGTTCCACTATCTATCTCACAATCTCCTAAATAGCTCAAATGCCCTGCTTTTACGGTATTTAACTTTGCATTTTTGCATTCTACAAAATTTCCTATATGAGTGTTTTTTAACTCACAATTTGGACGCAAATGTGCCAAAGGCCCTACATCGCTATTTTCTACGATGGAATTTTCTATCACGCTTGAACTTTTAATGATAGAGTTTATAATCTTACTTTTGCCCTCTATCCTTACATTTTCATATACTTCACATTCACCTACAAATTCAACATCTGCACCTATAAAAGTGCTTTGCGGTAAATGAAAAATCACACCCTGTTGCATCCAGTATTTTTTAATTTTTTTTTGCATGAAATTTTCAGCTATACTGAGTTCAAATTTATCATTAATCCCCATAAATTCATCTTCATCTACAAAAACTGCTTTAATCATCACATCTTTTTCTTTTGCTAGTTTTACAATGTCGGTTAAATAATACTCTTTTGCCGCATTATTGTTATCAATCAAAGGTAAAAGCTCTTTTAAAAGCCTCGAGTCAATCACATAAACCCCAGCATTGCAAGTATTTATCTCTTTTTCTTGCGTATTTGCATCTTTAAATTCAACAATTTTTTCAACGCTATCGTTTTTTATCACCACCCTACCATAACTTTTAGGATCTCTTGCTTTAAAAACTGCTAGATTTAATTTTGCATTATTACCCAACAAAGCTTCCAAACTTGTTTGCTCAACCAAAGGCATATCACCACAAAGAATCAACACTCTTTCATTTTTAGGCTCAAACCCACTTAAAGCTCCCGCAGTTCCTGGATAATTTTGCAAATCTTGCTCTAAAATTTGTGTTTTTGGAAAATATTCTAAAATTTCTTTTTCAACGCGTTCTTTTTGATGCGATAAAACTACACTTACATCATCACTTAAAGCAAAAGCCTTTTTTAAAATGTGTAAAATCATACTTTTTTGACAAAGCTCTTGCAAAACCTTTGGCTTTTGTGATTTTATTCTAGTGCCTAATCCTGCCGCTAAAATCAAAATAGAAGTTTTCATTTTTTACCTTTGTTATTAAGAAGTCTAAAAGACTATTTTAGCAGTTTAAAGTTAAAATCCTAATACCCTTAAACTAGTTTTTAGTCATCAAAAGATAAAATTTAAATTTCTTTAATAAAAAACAAAAAAAGGTTTTTAAATTTTGAAAAAAATATTATTATTTTTACTTTTAAGCATGAGCTTATTTGCTGCTGAAGTAACTATCCCTACAGTAAATTTAAGCTTAAGTGCACCCAATACACCTAATCAGCTTGTTACTACTTTAAATATAGTGATTGTTTTAACCATACTTGCGCTCGCTCCAAGTATAGTTTTTGTTATGACTTCTTTCTTGCGTCTTATTGTAGTATTTTCATTTTTACGACAAGCTATGGGGACGCAAAGTATGCCACCTAACACTATTTTGGTAACCTTGGCTTTAATTTTAACTTTTTTTATCATGGAACCTGTAGCTACAAAATCCTATAATGAAGGTATAAAACCTTATTTAGCAGAAAAAATAGGCTATGAAGAGGCTTTTATAAAAGGAGCAAAGCCTTTTAAAGATTTTATGCTTAAAAATACTCGCGAAAAAGATTTAGCCCTTTTTTATCGCATACGCAATCTACCCAATCCCAAAACCATAGATGATGTTCCCCTTACGGTTTTAGTTCCTGCTTTTATGATTTCAGAGCTTAAAACCGCTTTTGAAATAGGGTTTTTAATCTACCTACCCTTTTTAGTCATAGATATGGTTGTAAGCTCAGTTTTAATGGCTATGGGTATGATGATGCTACCTCCTACTATGATCTCTCTACCTTTTAAACTCTTAATTTTTGTATTAGTGGATGGATGGAATTTGCTAGTGCAAAGGCTTGTGGAAAGCTTTGTAACCTAAGAAGGAAAATCCTTCTTAGAAAAAGAATTCTAAATTATTCTTTTTAAAAGTATCTTTAACATCTTTAAGATATTTCTCTCCTAAAGAATCAAAAAGCCCATCTTTTTTGCTTTCTGCAATAAATTCATCAAGCTCTTTTTTAAGTTCTGCATTGCCTTTTTGTACTGCTATACCCCAAAACTCAGGATTTTCTTGAAAAGGCGCCAAAATGGCTCTAGTTGCATCTTGATGTTTTTGCCAAGTGCGATAAATCGTAAGTTGATCATAAAAAAATCCATCAGCCTTACCTTGAATCACTTCCAAAATAGCAGCATTTTCTTTATCAAATAAATTAATAGTTGTATTTTTTAAATTTTTAACCGCATATAAATGTCCTGTAGAGCCACGCTTTAAAGCCAAAACTTTGCCCTTTTTATCTAAATCTTTGATATTTGTAATATCAGAGTTCAAAGGAGTTAAAATAGCCAAATTTGCCTTAGCATAAGGAATGCTAAAATCCACCACTTTCTTTCTCTCATCGGTAATTGTCATAGAGGACATAATAAGATCTATCTTGGCTGTTTTTAAAGCAGGTATTAAACCATCCCAAGCGATATTTTTTACTACAAGTTTATAGCCGTTTTTCTTTGCAAAAGCTTCTAAAAAATCCACGCTAATTCCACTTGCTTTGCCTGTTTTATCGCTCATTTCAAAAGGCGGATATCCAAGCTCCATTCCTACAACCAAATCTTTTGCACTCAAATTTAAAGCAAAAAAAGAGATAAAAATCAAAATAATTTTTTTCATAATTTCCTTTCAAAATTTTTTGTAAAAAAATTATACTAATTTTATCTTATTTTGTTATTAGCAATTTGTTTCAAACTTAAAAAATTAAAACTTCTAAACCCTAGTTTGCCCCATAAGATTATTTAATCTATCCATTATAGAATCAGCAAAAGAATTTATACTTTCACTGCTTGCTTTCCAACCATTAGCTTTTGCTTGATGAAATTCTCTATCAAAAGAGATTCCACTGCCTACGTATACATTTTGCCATTTAACTCCTTTTTCCATTACATAAATACCTGCATCAAGCCAGCCATCTTGTGCATAACCTTTTAATAAACTTGCAAAATCAACTTTTCCTGTCATGATGTCGTCTAAGGAAACGCTAAAAGAAGGATTTGCTTTCATTTCTAGCTCAAGTTTTGCTTCACGAACTTTTGCTTCAGGGCTCAAAACAACTTGATTTGAAGATGGAATAGGCGAATAAGACTTTAAAAAACTCATAAATAAAGCTTCTTTAGAATAACTTCCATCTTCATTTTGTGGATAAACTGACATATCAGGATTAAATTGCCAATCTTCACCTTTAGAAACATTTTTGATTTCTTCCAAAGATAAACCAAAACTATGTCCATTTATGCCATCTATTAAAGATCCTGATTGTATATATAAACTTTCAGCTTCTTTCATTTGTTCAGGGGTTTGATAAATATTTGTAATAGAAGAATTTGAAAAATCTCTTAGGTGAGTGATATTCATTCTATTGCTTGGATCATTAAAATCCATCGATTTTATTCCATTTATAGCATACCCCTTAGGCATAGAATTTAT